>NZ_JABAIP010000009.1:0-226416 GCF_012843185.1 Shewanella sp. DNRA4 | reverse complement strand
GAGGAAAAACATAAGTCCTTGTGTCCCCTTCGTCTAGAGGCCTAGGACACCGCCCTTTCACGGCGGTAACAGGGGTTCGAATCCCCTAGGGGATACCACCTCAACTAAGGTTAATCGCTAACGTTAGTTGAAGACAATAAACCATCGAAAGATGGTTTTTTTGTATCTATTATTTTATCGTGCCACAAGCCACAAGCCACAAGCCACAAGCCACAAGCCACAAGCCACAAGCCACAAGCCACAAGCCACAAGCCACAAGCCACAAGCCACAAGCCACAAGCCACACAAGCCACAACGTTTATTGGTTTCCTCTATTTCTATTGGGTTTAGACTTGCTTGCTGCATATTAGGGATAAAGTCTTGGAAAGATGTCTCGCTGTTAGTATGCAACAACACTATTTAGGACGGGGCAGAACAAAATAAAAAGGCGACTTAATGTCGCCTTTAAAATCAGTTCATTAAGTTACAACTCGACACTATTCAACCCCTAAAAATCCGCCAGTTTGGTGAGCCCATAACTGGGCATAGATACCGCCAGCAGCAATCAGCTCTTGATGGGTTCCTTGCTCGACGATACGTCCTTGATCGAGCACGATTAATCTGTCCATTGCGGCAATAGTCGATAATCGATGGGCGATTGCAATCACGGTTTTGCCCTGCATCAATTCGTATAAGCTTTCTTGAATCGCAGCTTCAACTTCAGAGTCCAAGGCGGAAGTGGCCTCATCAAGCAGTAAAATCGGCGCATTTTTTAATAGCACCCTAGCAATCGCGATACGTTGTCTTTGTCCGCCAGAGAGTTTCACGCCGCGTTCACCGACTTGTGCATCTAAACCATGATTGCCATTAGGGTCGGTTAGTTCATTAATAAAATCATGGGCCTGAGCTTGTTTAATCGCATGTTCGAGTTGGATTTCGCTCGCCCCTGGATTGCCGTACAGAATATTTTCACGAATCGTGCGGTGCAGTAGGGAAGTGTCTTGGGTGACCATACCAATCTGTGAACGTAGCGAATCCTGTTTGACGGACTTAATGTCTTGTCCATCGATACAAATTTGGCCTTTCTCAACATCGTAAAAGCGCATTAACAGATTGACTAAGGTAGACTTACCCGCGCCCGAGCGGCCAACTAGACCGACTTTTTCGCCCGCTTTGATCGTGAGGTTGAGTTCGTCGATTACGCCAGTATTTTCACCATAATGAAAGCTCACCTGATTAAAATCGATCCGACCTTGTTCCACTACTAAGGTGTTTGCATCTGGCGAGTCTTGAATGAGTGTCGTCTTGGAAAGGGTGTTCATCCCATCGGTGACTGTACCAATATTTTCAAATAATGAACTGATTTCCCACATGATCCACTGAGACATCCCATTGAGGCGCAGCGCTAAACTCACGGCAATTGCAATTGCACCCACCGAGATGGCATTGTCACTCCAGAGCGCGATTGATACGGCGGCAATGCTGAACGCGAGTAAGTAGTTAATGATTTGTACACTGACGCTGATCCCTGTGACGAGGCGCATCTGGCGATAAACCGTGTCGAGGAAACTGCGCATACTCGCTTTAGCGTAATCAGCTTCTTTATCCGTATGGGCGAAGAGTTTCACCGTGGTGATATTGGTGTAACTATCAACAATTCGGCCAGTCATCGTCGAGCGGGCATCGGCCTGTTCGGTTGAGACCGTTTTAAGCCGCGGCACAAAGTACCATTGCAGACCAATATAGAGCGCTAGCCAAATCAACATCGGGACCACTAGGCGCACATCGGCACTGGCCACCATCACCAGCATGGAGGTGAAGTACACTAAAATGTATACCAGTACATCGAGGAGTTTCATCACGGTTTCACGCACCGCAAGGGAGGTTTGCATCACCTTAGTGGCAATACGGCCAGCAAAGTCATTCTGATAGAAGGAGACGCTTTGCTTGAGCAGATAGCGGTGCGCAAGCCAGCGGATCGACATGGGATAATTACCCAGCAAGGTTTGATGCATGATCAGTGCATGAAATAGCACTAACAATGGCATCACCACTAGGACCATTACACCCATTAATATCAGCGTAGAACCTTCATCCTGATAGAGCGTCTCTGGGCTTTTTTTCACTAACCAATCGACTAATTGTCCCATAAAGCCAAAGAGTGAAACTTCGAGCATGGCGATGAAGGCTGTCAGCACTGACATTAATATCAGCGGTAATTCATAACCCTTAGTGTAGTGGCGGCAAAACGCATACACCCCTGTGGGCGGCTTGGTTGGTTCGCCATCCGGTAGGGCTTCCACCCAAGATTCAAATCGTTTAAACATGAATTGACTCTATTTTATTGAAAATAAGTAAATGGGGAAAAACGTCGAGGTGTCTAGCATATAGGATCTTGCACTTTAAAAGCACGCGATGATCCAGTTCCGTTTTCCGCGAGTGTGCTAGCATAGGGTGACGTACAGTAACCGACAAGTACAAAATTGTGAATAAGAGTGTCGGATAGCCAAATGAAGCAAACAGCCGTGAGCCAAAACTCAGCCCCAAAACCGCCATACGAGCCAGCATCAAGCGACTCGCAGGATTGCCAAATATCCGCTGGGATTTGCCGTGAAGCGCGCATGAGCCGTGATCCACGTTTTGACGGTAAATTCTTTGTGGGCGTGCTAAGTACGGGAATTTATTGCCGAACAGTGTGCCCAGCAGTGGCGCCGAAGGAAGAAAATGTGCGTTATTTTGACTCGGTCATTAAAGCTGCTCAGGCGGGACTTAGACCTTGTCTGCGTTGCCGCCCCGACAGTGCTCCAGGCTCAAATCCGTGGAAAGGCACAGGCACAACCTTAGACAGAGCTATAGGCTTGATTGAAGCTGGCGCCTTATCTGGCGAGCATGGATTAACGGTCGAGGCCTTGGCGGACAAATTGGGGATCAGCAGTCGTTATCTAAATAAGTTATTTACCGCTGGATTTGGCACTTCACCGAAGCAATTTGCCCTCTATCGTCAGTTAATGTTCGCAAAACAGTTGTTGCATCAGACGCAGCTGCCCATCACTCAGGTTGCGCTTGCTGCAGGCTTTAACAGTATTCGCCGTTTCAACGAGGCATTTCAGCAGTCGCTGCAATTAACGCCCACGCAGTTAAGAAAATCCAGTCTGAAGTCGACTGCCAAGTTAGAGGAAGGGGAGAGAACTAATAAGGCTAGTCCGCAGGAGATGCCAGCGCACAGTTTGAGTCTATATCAGTATTACCGACCGCCGCTCGATTGGCCGGCGCAGTTAGCCTTTTATCGCCTGCGCGCCGTGGCGGGAATGGAGTGGTTTAGTGAGGGGGCAAATCATGACTCCAACGACATGATGCCCCAAGATACACTTGAGTATGGTCGCACCCTGCAACTTGAGGATATCCGCGCAGTGGTGCGTATCGCCCATGAGGCACATTTGCATCGCTTTAAAATCACGCTGACATTAACGCCCGACTCGCCCTTGGCGGGCCTACAAAAACTCATCACCCAAGTGCGGCGCATTTTAGATCTCGATGCCGATATGCAGCTAATTGAGCATAAGCTACAGCGTTTGACCGATCTTAAGTTAATCCCTAAATCAGGTCTTAGGATCCCGGGAGCAGGATCTTTATTTGAGGCGGGTTGCCGAGCCGTTTTAGGTCAGCAGGTGAGCGTAGTGCAGGCCACTAAGTTACTCAATTTATTGGTCGAAGCCTATGGTGAACGCTTTAGCTTAAACGGGCAAGAGTATCGCTTGTTCCCTACACCGCAGGTGATCCGTCATGCCTGCCTCGATAAGCTTAAAATGCCTGGCGCGCGCAAACTGGCGCTCAATGCGCTTGCAGCGTTTATCTGTGAGCACCCAGAAGCCACAGCTGATGATTGGATTAGGGTAAAAGGCATTGGCCCCTGGACCATTGCCTATGCCAAATTACGTGGGCTTGGCGATCCAAATATCTTCCTGCACACGGATTTAATTGTGAAAAAGCAATTACTGGCGACTATGGGTGAGCAGACAGGGTTGGATACTGAAGCGCAAAAACAACTGGATTATTCAGCGATTGTTGAGCGGGTAAGTGCGGATATCGCCCCTTGGGGGAGTTATTTGACCTTCCTGCTGTGGTCCAATGCATAGGGCATTACAGGCCATGTTTATTGATTCAGTACCGAGGCTCTATATGAGAGCCACTATTTGAAACACAGTACGAAAACACTGTACTAAAGCCGTTGACGAGAACCACTATGAGCCCGAATTTATCGCAACTGATTAGCGCCCCAACGGCCAAAGATTATCAGCCCTGCGCTGTCGATATCTTAAGTACTCCTGTGGGCGTACTACAACTTAATGCCAATGCCTACGGATTGAGCCATTTAACTGTTGTGGGGTCTAGTCGTACCGAGATCCCCCTAAAGGTCGCAAGTGATGACGAACTCGCGCGGGCTAAAAGTCATATTGATCAGGCAAAGGCGCAGCTTCTGGATTATTTTCGCGGTGAGCTAACCCAGTTCCACTTAAGCTTAGCGCCCAAGGGAACCGAATTTCAGCAGCAGGTGTGGCAGGCCTTGGTGCAGGTCGGTTATGGCCAGAGTTGCAGTTATGGCGAGATTGCCCAGCGTATCGCAAGACCCAAAGCCGTTCGGGCAGTTGGCGCGGCCAATGGCGCCAATCCCATCGCGATTATTGTGCCCTGTCACCGTATCATTGGTAAAAATGGCCAATTAACGGGTTATGCCTATGGACTTACGATGAAACAGCAACTGTTAATGCTGGAATCGACAAGCAAGGGCGCGCATTTTACGTTAGAATAGCGGTCATATTTGTTATTGATGAGCCATGTAATTTTTTATGACCCAAGCTTCTTCCGCCGTTGCCAGCTTTGCCGAACTTGGCATTATTGCCCCCTTATGTAATCGACTCTCTGAGCTGGGTTATGTTTTTCCCACTCCGATACAAGCGGCTACCATTCCTGCCGTACTCAGTGGACAGGACGTGTTAGCAGGGGCGAATACAGGTTCTGGAAAAACCGCTGCTTTTGCAGTGCCGTTATTGCAGCGATTGAGTGAAGCGAAAAGTGCTGATAAGTCGGCAGGCCAAGTGCGTTGTTTGGTGCTCGTGCCTACGCGCGAATTGGCGCAACAAGTCGCCGACAGCTTTTTATCCTATGCATCCCATTTTAATGGCCAACTTAAGATAGTTGCGGCCTTTGGTGGCGTGTCTGTCAATCTGCAAATGCAAAGTTTACGCGCTGGCGCCGATGTGTTGGTCGCAACTCCTGGGCGTTTACTGGATTTATTAGCCAGCAATGCGCTTAAGTTAAATCGCGTCTCGGCCTTAGTGCTGGATGAAGCGGACCGCATGTTAAGCATTGGATTTACTGATGAATTAAATCAAGTGCTTGAGGCGCTCCCTGCCAAAAAACAAACCTTACTGTTTTCGGCGACATTCCCCGAAGAAGTTCGCGCGCTAACGACCCAATTACTCCATCAACCGCTTGAGTTTCATCTGCAAAGTGAGCAAGAAAGCACCATTGTTCAGCGTGTGATAACCGTTAACCGCGAACAAAAAACAGCGTTATTGGCCCATTTGATTAAACAGCATCAATGGTCACAGGCGTTAATTTTTGTCAGTGCTAAAAATACCTGTAACCACCTCGCGCAAAAGTTGTCAAAACGGGGAATTAGCGCCGAAGTCTTTCATGGCGATAAAGCTCAAGGTGCGCGGACTCGCGTCCTTGATGGGTTTAAAAATGGTGACATTAGTGTGCTGGTTGCGACGGATATCGCAGCCCGTGGTATTGATATTGATAAACTCCCCGTCGTGATTAACTTTGATTTACCAAGAAGTCCAGCCGATTATATGCACCGTATTGGTCGTAGCGGTCGTGCGGGCGAGGCGGGCCTCGCGGTGACTTTAATTTCCCATGAGGAATATCACCACTTTGGTGTGATTGAAAAGAAAAACAAAATCAAACTAGTGCGTGAACAAATCCCCGGATTTGAAGCCAATGCTGAAATACCGCTGGATGTGTTAGCGCAGGAAAAACCTCAGGCCAAGCCCGAAGGCTCTGGCAAGAAAAAGCGTAAACAGTTACCCGTGGCGAATGTTGAGTTTTGGGGTAAAAAGTCTTAATTCCTCAGGTGTGAGTTATGCTTAGCATATCTTCAGGTTGTTTCGAATTGGTTTGGTAGAGGCAGTATGCAGCATTTATTTTGGTTAGTTGAAGGTAAAATCGCGGGCCGCAGTGGTCCCAATAAGGACCCTTGGGATTTAGCAGAGCTTAAAGCATCGGGGATCCGCGCCGTGTTATCCGTTAATGGCGGAGAAGGCTGCGAGCCCGGTAGTTTTCAGCACCATGGTTTGCGTTATGAATGTATCCCGTTTTCCAGAAACGTGCCGCCACAGGAAGGGGATATCGCCATTTGTGTCGCCCAACTACCCAGAGCGCTAGCCTTTATTCAACAATGTGAAGCCGATGATTTACCCGTGTTAATCCATTGCCGTTCGGGAAAAGATCGTACCGGGCTCATTATGGCTTATTACCTCATGGTTAATGGTGCTGCGCCGTTGCATGCCGTTAGCCAAGTGCGCAGCATTCGCGACATTGCTTTTAGCGCTGAGGGGTGGGATCAGTTTGCCTTCGATGTGCTCTATGCTTTGCAGGATTAGTCCTTGAGAAGGGAAGATTGTTCCAAAGATAAAGTAATTGGCTGATTTGATCACATTTGACCTTAGTCATCACTTTTAAGGCATGTTAAGGTTAATATACTGGCAGTTTAATTTGAGTGAGCGCTTAGTTTTATCATGAAAAGTAAGGCAAATCAGTCACAAGGGCTACTCCTTTTTCGGTTATCTCAACATCAGGTATTTGCCTTAGGCACGCTCAAAATTCGTGAATTAGTGCCTTACACGCCGTTGAGTAAGATCCCTAAATCTCATCCGACAATCATGGGTGCCGCGACCATTCGTGGTCATACCATCCCGGTGGTGGATATGGCGGCTGCCATTGGTTATCGGCCAATCAGTGATGAAGAACGTAAACATTGCTATATCATCATTACTGATTGCCAGCGCATGATTATCGGCTTTTTAGTGCGCGCCATTGATAAGATTATTGAGTGCAATTGGCGTGACATTGAAGCGCCATCGGCAAATTTAGGGAGAAATGCCTTTTTAACTGGGGTGACGCGCTACGATAATCAGTTAGTGCAGTTACTTGACGTGGAGCTGTTACTGTCTAAGGTGTTCCCCGATGCACCCGAGGCCAATCGAGCAATCCTAACGGATGTGCAGCGGGAGAAGTTAAAACCCATGCGGATTCTGTTGGTCGATGATTCTAAGGTGGCCCGCAAGCAACTTTCCGATGCGCTCGATAGTATTAATATTCCCTATTTCGTGACCCCTGATGGAAGAGAAGCGCTCTCTATTATGGAGCAGGCGGCTGCCGAGCGTCACCCGATTGATATTTTAGTTAGTGACATCGAAATGCCGGGGCTCGATGGCTATGAGCTGGCATTTGAAGTCCGAGATAATCCACTGTTGGCTAATGCTTATATTATTCTCCATACCTCGTTGTCCAGCGAAATCAGCGTCAGCCAAGCCCATCAAGTGGGGGCAAATGAGGCGCTGACTAAGTTTGATGCCCATGAGCTTGTGGAAGCCATGCTACGGGGGGCTGATTTAGCGGCTAAGCGGTTAAATTAGAGCGTGTTGGATTTTTGTAAGGGTTTTGCAGGGACTGGGTAATTTAATTCGCTTATTTCCCTGCAAAGCTAGACAAGTTCCATCACATCCTATAAAACCTTATTTGCCTCAATTTTGAAGGTGTGGGATGGGGAAACTCAGCCGAAATATAATAACGATAGGTTAAGTAATGAAACAAGAATCATCTTTTTTAGCCAAGTTGGCTAATAGCAGTTTGGTGCTGCAAATTCTCGTCGGGATTATCGCTGGTGTCGCTTTAGCCAGTTTTTCACATGAATGGGCCAAACAAGTCGCTTTTTTAGGTAGTTTATTTGTTGGTGCATTAAAAGCGATAGCGCCTATTCTAGTCTTTATTCTCGTGGCATCCTCCATTGCGAATCAAAAGAAAAATACTCAAACGAATATGCGCCCAATCGTGGTGTTGTACTTATTGGGTACCTTTGCTGCGGCATTAACCGCAGTGATTTTAAGTATGATGTTCCCGACTAATCTGGTGTTAGTTGCGGGTGTTGAAGGCACCAGTCCGCCACAGGGAATTGGTGAGGTGATTAACACCCTGTTGTTTAAACTGGTTGATAATCCCGTGAATGCCCTGATGACGGGGA
Organism: Shewanella sp. DNRA4; assembly: GCF_012843185.1. Classification (NCBI taxonomy): domain Bacteria; kingdom Pseudomonadati; phylum Pseudomonadota; class Gammaproteobacteria; order Alteromonadales; family Shewanellaceae; genus Shewanella; species Shewanella sp. DNRA4. Next base: position 218,129 of record NZ_JABAIP010000009.1, on the reverse strand, counting down.
ACTACATAGGTATTTTGGCTTGGGGCGTGGGTCTTGGCTTAGCCTTACATCATTCGAGTGATTCAACCAAACAAGTGTTTGCGGATGTGAGCCATGGTATTTCGCAAATGGTGCATTTTATCATTCGGTTAGCGCCTATTGGTATTTTTGGTCTAGTTGCTGCCACATTTGCTGAAACCGGTTTTGCGGCAATTGCGGGCTACGCTCAGTTATTAGCCGTATTGCTCGGTGCGATGGCTATTATCGCCTTAATTATTAACCCGCTGATTGTTTACGTTAAAATCAAACGTAATCCCTATCCACTTGTGATCCGCTGTCTGCGTGAGAGTGGTGTGACGGCATTTTTCACCCGCTCAAGTGCGGCCAATATTCCAGTGAATATGGCATTGTGTGAAAAGTTAAATCTGCACGAAGATACTTATTCAGTCTCTATTCCGTTAGGGGCAACCATCAATATGGGCGGCGCTGCGATTACGATTACCGTACTGACTTTAGCTGCGGCACATACTTTGGGGATTCAAGTTGATCTGCTGACTGCCTTGCTGCTTAGCGTGGTAGCTGCGATTTCTGCCTGTGGCGCATCCGGTGTGGCGGGTGGTTCGTTACTACTTATTCCGCTTGCTTGTAGCTTGTTTGGCATTTCTAACGATGTGGCGATGCAAGTGGTTGCTGTTGGTTTTATTATCGGCGTGATCCAAGATGCTGCCGAAACGGCACTGAATAGCTCTACGGACGTGATTTTTACCGCTGCTGCTTGTGAAGCCGCTGAAAACAAAGCTAAACTTGGATAAAGTGTGCTGTTGTTAGTGTAGAAGAAAGTATCATAGGAGCAGTCACTTCGGTGGCTGCTTTTTTATGGGAGTAGTTATGATCCTTTTCGATTTTAAAGAGTTAAATGCGGCAAAGTCTTGGTATGGTGTTAATGATACAGTGATGGGCGGTTTGTCACGCAGTAAGCTCGCCATCTCTCCGTTAGGCTATGGGATGTTTAGCGGCCATGTGTCACTCGCCAATGGTGGCGGGTTTGCCTCGGTGCGCTGTGAGTTTGAACCCAAAAATGTGAGTGAATTCACTGGGATTTATCTCGAACTCGACCGTGATAGAAGCAAGCACTACAAAGTGAATCTCAAAGATGCCGACACGCCGCAGAGTACGGTTTATCAAGCGCCGATGCCCGATGCTAAGCATCAGTCTTTTGGCGTTAATGGTGGCAGTATTATTCACTGGCAACGTATTGAAATCCCCTTTACGGCGTTTCATCCCCAGTGCCGTGGCAAGCCGATTGAGCGTGTTGAGATTGATTTGAGCCGTCTCACAAGTATTGGGCTAGTGATTGGTGCGCAGCAAAGTGGTGATTTTGCATTAAAAATTAAATCAATAGGCTGTTATTGAGTCATAAGGGGATAAGCTAATGCTTGTCCCCTTAATCTACTGTTACACGCTCAACTCAGCGCGATTTAGGCTCCCACAATCCCTAGGGGCTTAGCATGTTCCCATGCGCCGCGGGTAAAGTCGGGGAAGTTTACTGAGTTACTGCGGTTATTGAGTGATTGTTCACTTAAAATATTGACCACAGACCAAGCCGCACCATCATAGACATCCTGATCGAGTGCCTCGCCGTTACGTAGGCAATAGATCATTCGCCAAAGCATCACAAAATCCATGCCGCCGTGACCGCCGTTGATTTCGGCTTCTTTACCAATACGTTGCCACAGTGGGTGATCGTATTTGTCATACCACTTTTGCATGTCCATATCCCACTCGTGGTAACTCTGACCAAAACCCCCATTTTCGATTGCGATACGATTAGGGAAGCCAGCAAACACACCGTTAGTGCCTTGGATTAGATTATGGCGACTGTAGGGTCTTGGGGTGGTGGTATCGTGTTGAACCATAATGGTTCTGCCTTTCACGGTTTTAATCAGGCTAGTGCTCATATCGCCATTAATGTATTTGAGCTGATTACGTTCATGATCGGCGGGAAATTCTCGCTTAGCATATAAAGCACGACCTAAAGCTGGCGAACTCATGGAGGTCAGGTAATCGAATCTGTCACCACGGTTGATATTCATATACTGGGAAATAGGCCCTAAACCGTGAGTGGGATATAAATTACCATTGCGTTTAGTATGCCAATAAGTGCGCCATGAGCCGGTTTTATGATCAATTTCTTTCATTTGCCAGCGCAGTTCATGGATATAAGCGGCTTCGCCGTGGAGTAATTCGCCAAATAAGCCTTGGCGCACCATGTTAAGCACCATCAGTTCTTCACGACCGTAATTGACGTTTTCCATCATCATGCAGTTTTTCTGGGTACGCTCGGCGGTATCGATGATTTGCCAGCACTCTTCGACTGTGAGGGCGAGTGGTACTTCAACAAAGGCGTGTTTACCACTTTCCATAGTGTCGATAGCCATTGGAGCATGCCATTCCCACGGAGTGGAAATAATCACAATATCGATGTCATCACGGTTTAATAGCTCGCGATAGCTCAGATCATTGCCGGTATAGATCGCAGGTTTTGGCCGTTTTTGTTTAACGATATGCTCAACCGCTCTATCAATAACCGCTTGGTGCGTATCGCAAATGGCTTTTAGCTCCACGCCGTCTAAGTGACAAAACTGTTCGACATGGCTAAATCCACGCTCTCCCACACCGATAAAACCAACTCTAACCATCTCCATTTTAGGGGCAATGAGTCCAATAACTGATTTCCCGCGACTGGGTTTCGGGGCAACGTTACTGGCGGTAGCATCGAGGGCAATATTGGCCGTAACAAGGCCGGCAGTGACCGCGCCAGCGGCTTTCAGAAAATGGCGGCGATGAATATTGTGCATAGGCTTCCTGCTTTATTGTTGTTTATTTGTAGGGCGATTTTAATCCATCTTGTTATATCAGAATCTCACTGTAAGTGGACATTAAAAGATGTAACAAGCTCATTCATACGTAATTAAATAAACCGTATTGCAACAGGTTATTTATCTTTACTTTAGCGATAGGTAAATAGTGATAAAGATCGCGTTTTTATTTTCTAATTAAGCTACACTGCCCATTAATTAATCAAGCTAAATTATCTTTTAGTTTTTAAATGTTTAGCAAATTAAATTTAACCAAAAAATTACATTTTTTGGTGAGTTTGACGTAATTTGCGACTCGGGGGAGTAAAGCGGTAAATGGGTTCTATGCTTAATGTACTACCACAACTGACGTTCACTTTAGGTGATTGGGTATTGCATAAGGATATCAGGATGTCTGGGATTGAAAAACGCCGTCGCCTACATTGGCGGGAGACAGATATGCAAAATCGTGAAATTATTGGTCGTTGGTTAGATGAGCGTCCACTGCTAGGTGACAAAATTACGCTCTATAAAGAAGCAGATAAATATTATTTAGAAACTTGGTTCAGTGATGGCTGCCATAGCTTAGATGAAGTCAATTTAACTGATACACCACAGGGCAAAAAAGTAGAAGATGTAGGCGGTAATTTCTTCGGTGAGTATTTTATGGTAACGCCTAATATGCAACTGCAATTTTGCAACGAACAGGGCAGTTATTTTCAAGTAGATAAATTAGTTGCGGATATTGATTTTAATCAGCGCGTTGCTTAAAACGGTTGTGATTTTTTAATGGCAACTGAGTTGGGCGAATAATATTCCCTCTCAAGCTTATCCCTGTGTAGCGGGATGGTCAGGTTTGGTTAAAACAGAGGTCGCTTAACGCGACCTCTTGTATTTTTGCCGATTATTCATTGAAAGGATGCTGACTGAAAAAATGCATCCTTTTACCCGAATACGGATGGGTAAAGCTCAAGCTTTGGGCATGGAGACACAGTCTCGGTCTGGCCTTGATCACCTCAGCATTACCATAAAATTCATCCCCTAAAATGGGATGCCCAAGGGCGAGCATATGTACCCTAAGCTGGTGGGTTCGGCCCGTTTCTGGGGTTAATTCCACTAAGGTGCTGTTTTCGCGTCTTTCGAGCACTCGGTAATGGGTAAGAGCACTTTTCGCGCCAGCCGTCCCCGCCGCTTGCGTCTTTTGATAGGGGGGGTGCTCGGGATCGGGGGCGATAGCTAAATCAATCATACCTGCATCCAGCTCGACCAGTCCCATGACCTCGGCAATATACACTTTCTCACTTTGTCGATCTTGAAACTGGGTTTTTAAGTGGGATTCGGCTTTTTTATTGCGCGCAAAAACCATAATTCCTGAGGTGGCGCAGTCGAGTCTGTGCACCAGAATCGTTTCAGGATAAAGACGTTGCAGCCGAGTGAGGGCACAATCGAAGGTATGTGCGGCTCTGCCGGGATTAGACAATAAGCCCGAAGGTTTATTAATAATGATCACATCTCTATCTTGATAGCGAAGATCTAACCAAGGGACTGAAGGGGGCTGGTAATCAAATATCTGCATCGTATCCTCATCGTTTGCGCGGCCATACTAGCAAAATATCAGTTACTAAGCAGTATATTCTCAAACAGTGTATTGAGGAGTTGGCATTAAAACTGCGCTAACCATAATCTAAACTTTATCCCCCAGGTAGATGTTACTCCTGAGGTAACGTAACGAATATTTCCTTGCGTATCGATAACATAAATGGCTGGAAATGCCATCGCGCCCCAGAGAGCACTCTGCGTTCCACTATCATCATTAAGTACCGGAAAGTGATATTGATGTTCATCCATAAAGGTTTGAATCTCACTATCACTACCTGAAGCAACGGCGACTGAAATCACCCGATGATTTTGGCTGATGGTCTCAACCATAGGCGATGTTACGCGGCATACTGGGCACCAGGTTCCCCAGAAATAGACTAATGTTGGCTCAGTTTGGGCTGTATTAAGTGCAAACTTGCCGCCATCAATGGTAATACCGCTTAATACTGGCGCTTGGCCTGTGACCATATCCCGTTGTAAATAGAGGCTTACCCCATAGAGCAGTAGCGCCATAATGGTTAAATCCCTAAGCTGCTTTAGCCAAAATCGAGGGCTTTGCAGTTTTTGTTTCCATCCCTTTGGATGAGGTGATTGCTCCCTTGAGCTTGCTCTTATCACTGAGATGGTCTCCTCGGGATTATTCGGGTAAATAGTCACTCGGAGTTTTACGGCTCCAAATACGGGTATAGGCCATCAACTGGGGGTAGAAGGTACGAAAGGCGGTTTCTGTCTCAATCTGCATTTGGGCTAAAATTTTATCCGCACCGTTAAATAAGGCACTGTGCGGATGACCTTTGGCCCTTTGGGTTAATGCCTGTTGAATGCCTTTAGGCGTGGCGTAGCCGTTTAACCAATCTTGACGGCGCATATCGGCGATAATGTCTAGGCATGGCTGAGGGTGATACACATCGCTTTGCGCGGCAAATTCTGCCAATTCGCTATAGGCTTTTTGGCTAAAATCAGGCAGTGACAGATGATGATATTCTTCCCAGTTGAAGGCTAAATAATAATCGAAACTGATGAACATCAAATCTGCTGCTATGCTTGTTAACTGTTTAGGAAACAATGCGATGAGTTCTTGAGTCAACTCATGGGTCGCGCAGAGCTGATTGATTTCATGGTTTAACCACAGTCCTTGGCGTAGTGCTTGTGGGGCATTGTCTATCGACGCGGTAATAAAATTGCCTGCTAGATTGGCACCAAGGTGGGTTTTACTGATATCAGCCAGATGTAAGTGTGTAAGAATGTTCATTTTTTGTGCTTGGTTAATCGCGTTGGTTCACGTTATCATGGGCAGGCGCGCTGAGGAAAGTGCAAATAGGCAAAAATCGTGTGCTTTTGTAAGGTAGTGCTAGATTCAGCATTTCTAACAGGAGTGTAAATGCTGATGCTAAAGACAGAAAATGCGCTAATCAACTAACCTGTTAAGGATCATGGACGATGTGGAACTGGTTCATCAAAATGCTTGGTAAAGACGAGCGTCCCAAACGTAAAAAAATGCTGGTTGATATTCCCTATGAGCAACATAGTTTCAGCATCGATCATTTTGCCCGCACTCGGGCTAAATATGATGTAGATGACGCATTGAGCTCAAATACGCTCAATGAGCAGGATGCAGTGACCGATATGGATATCGTGAACAAGTAATCTTGATCTTATTGGCCTCTAACCATAGACTAGCCGCCGTTCTAAGCTATCTAGAGGCCTTTGCATGCGCGTAACAGACTTTTCTTTCGATCTTCCCGACGAACTTATCGCTCGTTATCCCATGGCGCAACGTACGGCGTCACGTCTGTTAACCTTAGATGGCAATACTGGCACGCTCGCCGATAAACAGTTTACCGATCTGCTGGAGATGATTAATCCCGGCGATTTAATGGTATTTAACAATACCCGGGTGATCCCTGCACGTTTATTTGGCCAAAAGGCCAGTGGTGGTAAACTCGAGATTTTAGTTGAGCGTATGCTCGACGATAAGCGTATCCTCGCCCATGTGCGCAGCTCTAAATCCCCGAAAGTAGATAGCATTATTCATCTCGACGGCGGTTATGAGATGAAGATGGCTGCGCGCCATGACGCCTTATTTGAACTCGAACTCTTATCCGATCTCACAATTTTAGAAGTGCTCGAAGCAGTAGGGCATATGCCATTGCCTCCTTATATCGACCGTCCCGATGAGGATGCCGATAAAGAGCGCTATCAAACCGTGTATAACCAGAACCCCGGTGCGGTTGCCGCGCCTACGGCGGGTCTACACTTTGATGATGTCATGCTTGAGGCATTAAAAGCCAAGGGCGTAAATATCGCCTTTGTGACTCTGCATGTCGGTGCCGGCACCTTCCAACCTGTGCGCGTCGATAATGTGCTCGAGCACAAAATGCATTCCGAGTGGGCCAATGTGCCGCAGGATGTGGTGGATTTAATTGCCCAAACGAAAGAGGCAGGCAAGCGTGTGGTTGCTGTGGGCACGACGTCTGTACGTTCACTGGAGAGTGCGGCCCGAGCAAGTGAAGGCGAACTTAAAGCCTTTAGCGGTGATACCGATATTTTTATCTACCCTGGGTATCAGTTCCAAATCGTCGATGCCATGATCACTAACTTTCACCTGCCGGAATCGACGCTCATCATGTTGGTTAGTGCCTTTGCGGGTTTTGATCATGTTATGGCGGCGTATCAACACGCAATCACGCAAAAATATCGCTTCTTTAGCTATGGCGATGCCATGTTTGTGACGAAAAAAGCTCACTAGACCAAGATTTTGTTTTAAAATAGCCGCCCACATTGAGTTTGGGCGGGTATTTTTTCAGCCAAAGGTTGAACCTTTTTGAACTGTCCCTATCTCTATTGTTAATCAAAATGGCGCTTGCCATTAAAAATGTAGTCAGACTGTTTATCTGGCGAGGTGAATGATGAAATTTGAACTTGACACTACCGACGGCCGTGCGCGCCGTGGTCGCTTGATTTTTGAACGTGGTACAGTGGAAACCCCAGCATTTATGCCTGTAGGGACTTACGGTACGGTAAAAGGGATGACGCCAGAAGAAGTGCGTGCTACTGGCGCCGATATTCTGCTCGGTAACACTTTCCACCTGTGGTTACGCCCTGGCGAAGAAATCATGCGTAAGCATGGTGACCTTCACGATTTTATGAATTGGCAGCGTCCTATTCTGACCGATTCGGGCGGTTTCCAAGTGTTCAGTTTGGGTGATATTCGTAAAATTACCGAAGAGGGTGTGCATTTCCGCTCGCCAATTAACGGCGAGAAAATCTTCTTAGATCCTGAAAAATCAATGCAAATTCAACATGCATTGGGCAGTGATGTGGTAATGATTTTTGACGAATGTACTCCGTATCCAGCAACCGAAGATGAAGCGCGCAAGTCTATGCAGATGTCACTGCGTTGGGCTAAGCGTTCACGCGACGAGTTTGACCGCCTGGAAAACCCCAATTCATTATTTGGGATTATCCAAGGCAGTGTTTATGAAGATTTACGCGACGAGAGCTTAAAAGGCTTAGTCGAAATTGGTTTCGACGGTTATGCCGTCGGTGGTTTGGCCGTAGGTGAGCCTAAGGAAGACATGCACCGCATTCTTGAGCATGTCTGTCCACAAATTCCTGCTGACAAGCCGCGCTATCTGATGGGGGTCGGTAAGCCAGAGGATTTAGTTGAAGGTGTGCGTCGTGGTATCGACATGTTTGACTGTGTGATGCCAACCCGTAACGCCCGCAACGGCCATCTGTTTACCAGTGAAGGTGTCATCAAGATCCGCAACGCGCGTCATCGTGATGACACTTCACCGCTCGATCCTAAGTGTGATTGTTATACCTGTAAAAACTATTCACGGGCATACCTTTACCATTTAGATCGTTGTAATGAGATTCTGGGGGCGCGTTTAAACACCATTCACAACTTGAGATACTATCAAATGTTAATGGAAGGTTTGCGCGGTGCGATTGAGACGGGTACATTAGACGCCTTTGTGAAGGACTTCTATACCAGTCAAGGTCGCGAAGTACCAGAGTTAGTCGATTGATTTTTTGCTAATAAGAAGAGAAAACTATGTTCATTTCAAATGCATATGCAAATGCTGGTGGCGCTCCACAGAGTGGTGGCACTATGGAATTGATTTTCATGCTGGTGATTTTCGGCCTGATTTTCTATTTCATGATTTTCCGTCCGCAATCGAAGCGTGTTAAAGAGCACAAAAACCTGATGTCATCACTTGGAAAAGGTGATGAAGTGCTGACCAGCGGCGGCATTTTAGGCAAGATTGCGAAGATCAGCGATGACAATGACTACGTGTTACTGAGCTTGAACGACACGACTCAAATTACAATTAAAAAAGATTACATTGCAGCTGTATTGCCTAAGGGCTCTATCCAGTCGTTGTAAGCCAAGAGGGCTCAGGCGTGTTAAATAAATACCCAATGTGGAAGAACATTATGGTGGTGCTTATCATCGCCATAGGTTGTTTCTATGCCGTACCTAACCTGTTCGGTGAAGATCATGCGGTGCAAGTAGTGGCGACTCGAGGTGCTGAAGTCACGGCATCTACCCAAGCCAGAGTGAACGAGCTGTTAGCCAGTAAGGGCATTGCGGTAAAGCGTTCTGAGCTTGAAAAAGGCCAATTGTTGGTTCGCGTACAAAACGCGGATCAACAGTTGTTGGCCAAGGAAACTATCGCCGAAGACTTAGGTGATAAGTTTACCGTAGCACTTAACCTTGCCCCTGCAACACCTAAATGGCTCGAGTCTATGGGTGGTAGCCCAATGAAACTCGGTTTGGACCTTCGTGGTGGTGTGCACTTCCTGATGGAAGTGGACATGGGCGAAGCCATTCGTAAGATGGAAGAAGCCAAAGTGGCTGATTTCCGTTCGCAATTACGTGAAGAAAAAATCCGTTACGCGGGCATTCGTATAAATGCCCAAGGTATCGAGATTAAATTCCGTGATGCTGAAAGTTTAGCCAGTGCAGAACGTTTCTTAAAATCTCGCAGCAACGATATGGTGTTCACCGATGTGAGCAAGGGTGAAGATTTTGCCCTGCAAGCTGTGATGAGCGAAATCTATCTCAAGCAGATTAAAGAAGAAGCACTGCAGCAAAACATTACCACTATCCGTAACCGTGTAAACGAGTTAGGGGTATCAGAGCCTGTGGTACAACGCCAAGGTGCTGAGCGTATTATCGTTGAGTTACCAGGTGTACAAGATACTGCTCGCGCCAAGGAAATTTTAGGTGCAACCGCATCGATTGAATTCCATATGGTGGACGATAAGGCTGACCCTAATGCGGCGCAATCTGGCCGTGTACCCGCGGGTTCTGAGGTGTATCAACGCCGTGAAGGCGGTCAAGTGGTGCTGAAGAAGGAAGTGATGCTAACGGGTGATCATATCACTGGCGCACAACCTAGCTTTGACCAATATAGCCGTCCACAGGTAAGCATTAACCTCGACGCTAAAGGCGGTACCATTTTTTCTAACGTGACTAAGGACAATATCGGTAAGCCGATGGCGACCTTATTCATTGAATATAAAGACAGTGGTGAACGTAACGCCGATGGCAGCGTCAAAATGCTGAAAATCCAAGAAGTGATTTCAGTAGCGACGATTCAAGCACGTTTAGGCCGCAACTTTGTGATCACTGGGTTAAGCCACGGTGAAGCACAAAACCTCGCGTTATTGCTACGTGCAGGTGCTTTGATCGCGCCAGTATCGATTGTGGAAGAGCGTACCATTGGTCCAAGCCTAGGTGCGGAAAACATCGAAAGCGGTATGCAAGCCATGATCTGGGGTATGGCAGTCGTGCTTATCTTCATGTTGGTTTACTACCGCAGTTTTGGCTTTATCGCCAACTTGGCCCTAACGGCAAACCTAGTGATGGTGGTTGGGGTGATGTCTATGATCCCTGGCGCCGTGTTAACCCTGCCAGGTATTGCGGGTATGGTGTTAACTGTGGGTATGGCGGTTGACGGTAACGTACTGATTTACGAGCGTATTCGTGAGGAGTTACGTGCAGGTCGCAGTGTGCAGCAGGCCATTCACGAAGGTTACGGCAACGCATTCTCTACTATCGCCGACGCTAACATTACTACCTTCATAACAGCATTGATCCTGTTCGCCGTAGGTACGGGCGCGATCAAAGGCTTCGCTGTGACCCTGATGATCGGTATTGCGACATCAATGTTTACCGCTATCGTGGGAACCCGCGCAATCGTTAACGCGATGTGGGGCGGTAAGCGCGTGAAGACGCTGTCTATCTAAGGGGAAGCGATAATGTTAGAAATTTTATCTTTAAAACGTACGGTTAACTTCCTCCGTCATGCGCTGCCTATCAGTATTATGTCGGCCATTTTGGTATTGGGTTCGCTTGTTTCTCTGGCGACTAAGGGTATCAACTGGGGCTTAGACTTTACTGGCGGTACTGTGGTTGAGATGGAGTTCACTCAACCTGTTGATTTGAATGTGTTGCGTACAAAACTGTCATCGCCTGAATTAGATGGCGCGATTGTGCAAAACTTTGGTTCAAGTCGCGACGTGTTAGTTCGTCTGTCGGTGAAAGAAGGCGTGAGCAGCGATGCCCAGGTTAAATCTGTAATGACAGCTGCCCAGCAAGTGGATGCAGGCGTTCAACAAAAACGGGTTGAATTCGTCGGTCCTCAGGTGGGTAAAGAACTGGCTGAGCAGGGCGGTTTAGCCGTGTTAGTTGCACTAATCTGTATCATGATCTACGTGTCGTTTCGTTTCGAATGGCGTTTGGCTGCGGGTTCAGTCGCGGCATTGGCCCATGACGTGATTGTGACCTTAGGAGTGTTTTCAGTATTTCAACTGGAGTTTGACCTAACAGTATTAGCCGGTCTGTTAACCGTTGTGGGTTACTCACTGAACGATACCATTGTGGTATTTGACCGTATCCGTGAAAACTTCCTCAAGATGCGTAAGAGCGATCCTGAAGAAGTCGTGAACGTTTCAATTACCCAAACCATGAGCCGTACCATTATCACGACGGGTACGACGCTGGTGACAGTTGTTGCGCTGTTCCTGAAGGGCGGCACCATGATCCATGGCTTTGCGACCGCACTGTTACTGGGTATTTTCGTTGGTACTTACTCTTCTATCTATGTGGCGAGTTTCTTAGCGATCAAACTCGGCATTTGCCGTGAGCATATGATGCCAGTTGAGATAGAGAAAGAAGGTGCAGATCAACCACCGATGATGCCGTAAATGGGTCTCAAATTAATCTATTTTAGATACCAATATTGTTGATAAAAATGCCACTTTTAAAGTGGCATTTTTTTCGCCGTGATTACTCGCTTTCGATAATCTGCTATCAAACTCACAACTTTATAGTGACTAATGCTGTAAAACGTAAATGTTAAATTGATTAACAACTGGCGTAAAAAACAGCACTCGACAGGCTCAGTTATTTCACTGTAGGATGTCGGCTGCCGCTATTTTTAAAAGATAAATGCAGTAGGAAGTCGCATGGAAGAACGTAAAACATTAATTGCTGGTGGAAACCTATTACAGGCCCATACATGGAAGGGATTATTAGAAGCCTGCGGTATTCATGTGGAGTTGCGTGGAGAGGCCTTGTTGGGTGGCGTCGGTGAGTTACCTGCCAATCTTCACAATGTTGAGCTTTGGGTTCGAGAGTCGCAGCTGGCTAACGCACAAGCGCAATTAAGCGGCTTGGATGTGGTTAGTCCCCAATGGCAATGTGTACAGTGCCATGAGATGAATGAGGGCAGCTTCGAATTGTGTTGGCATTGTAGTGCTGAGCGTAGCGAGAGCCATAATTAATTTACTCATCAATCCATCTATCGTCGGGATCCATATTCCCGACCATCATTGCATATTTTTATTTAGATAAAAATTTTCTAACTTATTCATATTATTAAGTATTTATTGTTGAGTATCGTGTTAATCTACGCTGACTTATCATTTAGTTAGTACGATAAGATATGCCTGCATTATTCTGTCAGATAATGCGCTTATTCATAATGTTGAGTTAACGCTGTTTATAATCAGAGCCTTGATTTTTATATAGACCAAAACAGATGTTAACCCTGTGCATGAAAATAATTGAAGTTTGTTTTTACTCCATATTTATTAGGCTTATACGATGCAATATTTCCCGTTATTTATTGATACCGTTAATCTGAATGTGCTGCTTGTTGGGGCAGGGGATGTAGCGAGTCGTAAACTTGCCTTGCTGACGCGTACCGAAGCGAATATCCATGTTATTGCGCCAGAGGTAAATTCTGAGGTTCAAGCCTATGCTGATAAGGGACGGATATTATTGTCACAACGATCAGTCGTGCAGGCTGATATTCAAAATTACGATCTTATTTATCTCGCAACGGCCAACGATAAACTCAATAGTGAATTAGCGACCTTAGCCACTGAGCGTGGCATATGGGTCAATGCCGTGGACAATCCCGCTTTTTGCCGTTTTATTACGCCGTCCATCGTGGATAGAGGGCGCCTTGTTGTGGCGATCAGTACGGCAGGGGCCGCGCCTGTATTTGCCCGTACCATCCGAGCGAGATTAGAAGCCAGTCTACCGCAATCCTTGAAACCGCTATTTGACTTTGTGGCCGACAAACGTCTCGAAGTACAACAACGCCTCACCAAAACCGCGACACGTCGATTATTTTGGGAACGTTTTTTCGATACCAATGGTGATAGGTTTGATGCACGTACGCTAGAGCATTACCAAAATGCTTTTAACCATATCGTCAGCCGTGGAGAAATCCTGTTATTGGATGAGGCTACACCCGTCGAGTTATTGCCGCTGGCGGCCATGCCGTTACTGCAACGCCTTGACTGGATTTATAGCCAAGAGACCTTAACGGATGAATTATCAGAATTCGTTCGCCGTGATGCTAACCGCGGCGGATTACTCGCTCTGAGCGAAATAACTCACGAATATGAGCAGGGCACAAGAATGCTGATTGTTGCCGATACTCAGAAAATTAATCAGCTAAAGGCCCACTTTCCTGTCGCGAAGCATTTACGCCCCGGGGCGATTTAGTCTTCTTTATCGTAGTTTGTTTGAGCTGACGGCGAGTCTTAGGTAGACTCGCCGTTATTTTTTATCATTAAGCTTAGGATGTACTATGGCGCTTAAAGCGACCGTGTTTAAGGTCAATCTTCAGATCGCCGATATGGACCGGGGATATTATCAAGATCATCAACTGACGTTAGCGCAGCATCCTTCGGAAACCGATGGCCGCATGATGGTGCGTTTGCTGGCATTTATCCTCAATGCTTCCGAGACCTTAAGTTTTACTAAGGGATTGTGCGTCGACGATGAACCCGAACTGTGGGATAAGAGTCTCTCAGGGGAAGTAAACCTGTGGATTGAGTTTGGCCAAGCCGATGAGAAGTGGCTGCGTAAGGCGAGCGGCCGCGCGAAAGCGGTGCAGCTGTTTACCTACGGCGGACGTAGTGTTCCTATTTGGTGGAAACAGAATCAAGCAGCATTAGAGCGCTATAAAAATTTAAAAGTATGGAATATTGCCGAAGAGTCAGTGACGGCGATGGAGGCCTTAGTGAGCCGCACTATGTCGCTGCAAGCGTCTATCAGTGAAGGGCAAGTCTGGCTATCTGACAATGAGCATAGTCTGCTTATCGAACCAGAGATGCTTAAGGATTATCAATAATAAAAGAGCCTGCGATTGCAGGCTCTTGTGTTAATTCGCTGTGATTATTGGAATTTCAATTCCCAGCTATCGATATAGCCTACGTCACCACGGCCGCTATCTACCGCTTTAAGTTTCCACACACCGCTTGACTCAACGCCAGTCATATCCACTGTGTAGCTCTTATTGATATTGTCAGTGCCAGAACCTGTTCTATTGTGCAATGTTGAAGTTTGACCACTTGGGCTGATCAATTGCACTTTTAAGTCACCAATGTAAGGGTGAACAATATTCACCACTGCAGTCACAGTGCCTGAGTTACCCGTGCGGGTCACTGTAATTGGGCTAGTGATCCCTGCTGTTTTATTATCAGGAATATTGTAGTTATCGGTGTTGGTGTAGCTTGCTGGCGTGGTAGGAGTACCACCACCGCTTTGGGCTGTGTAGCTTGCGGTTAACGATACACCGCTAAAGGCTGAATAGCCTTTTACCATCGCGTAGTAAGTACCAGATTGAACGTTGCTGATTGGGCAAGATTCACTGTTACCACCTTTGTATGGACGGCAATCGTAGTTTGAGGTCGTTGGCGCTGCGCCGTACTGTACGTACAGATCCGCATCACCCGTGCCACCGTTCATCACAAAACCTAAGTTAGTTGCACCCTGTGGTACTTCAAAAGAGAAATGCAGTTCTTCACTGGCGGCGCCGCTTAGACCTGTTTTTGGCACACCGTTCACTAACACGCTGTCAGTTGGTGTAGGGTCAACCGGATCCGTAGGACCATTACAGGACGCATCTAAGAAGGTTTTCGCTGCAACGGCATTGACCAGACCATAACCATAGTAATCATCACGGCCAGCTGTGCCTAAGTCTTCAGCCGTTTGCTTGAGTGCGTTACGCACCTGAGCAGCGCTACATTCTGGGTGATAGCTCCACACTAAGGTTGCCACGCCTGACACATGTGGAGTCGCCATCGATGTACCGTTGTAGTACTCGTAGTCTTTATTACCTTGGTTGCTTACGGTAACGGTTGCACCTAACTGGTTACGCAGTGCTAGACCGGTTGCACGGTCAACAGATACTGACACCATGTTGATTTCGCTGTTAGCATCGACCAAGAAGGGGTTTTGTAGTCCAGGTAAGGCGGTGTTACTGTACACGATAACAGCGCTAGCGCCCGCATTCTTACAGGCTTTTACCGCATTGATTTCTGGATAAGAAGTGCCTTGGTTACCCACTCGCTCAACTAGACAGACTTTGTTGGTCATATTGCCGCAGTTGAAGGTTGAGCCGCTAACCGTACATTCGGCTAAGGTTGCGGTTGCCGTGCCATTGTATGGATTGGGCGCATAGTTAGTGCCTGATGGCGTAAAGCGATTGTGTGGCACAACGCCGGAGTTAAAGTATGACTGACCACCGATAGTAATATCGGCTAAACGTCCTTCACCGCGTGTAACGGTAGAGAGAATGGCTTCACCAGGACCCGAGATCTCGACTTGGTTGGTGTATTGCGAGAAGGCTGAGTGGTCTTTGTGATTATCAACAGACGCTACTGACATTACCGCATCGTACGAAGCGGGGTAGCTATGGGTATTGTTACCATCGTTACCCGCGGCTGCAATCAAGAGTACGCCGTTATTGTAGTGGGCGGCTAAGGCATTGCGCTCGGTTGTACTTGAGCCTGCGCCACCTAAACTCATGGTGACCACATTGGCGCCATTATTAACACAGGTATCGACCGCCGATACGAGTGAAGATGAGTAACCCCAGCCAGCTTCATTAAATACTTTAATCACATGGATATTGGCATTTTGATTTGGCATCACGCCAATAACGCCGTCGTTGTTGGCGATCGCCGCGATAGTACCAGCAACGTGAGTACCATGGGCATTGTTATTGCCAGGTTCAAACCAATTACCGGTGCCGGAGTTATTGGTACCTGTGACATTGTTACCGCTTAAGTCGCTGTGACCACGGTCATAACCTGAGTCGATAATACAGATGGTGCGGTTACCCGCTTGGCTATCGCTTAATTGGGTCGCACCCACAAAGGTTTGCCCCCAAGGAGTTGTTTCACTTAAAAAGCGGCGTGGCATGTCTTCTTCCACATATTCCACATCGGCGCGGGCTCTTAATGCCTTAATGCCATTGTTATCCAGCTTAACTGAGTAGCTGTTACTGCGGCCAATACGCTTCATTTCTTTGGCTTGCGCCTTGTTCAGCACACTGTGCTGGGCGCTAATTTCAGCCACTTGAGGCTGGTAGTTCATGGTGGTGGGTAATTGGTCGCTGACTTGAGCACTATCGACAGACATCAGAGCGGGGGCATCGGCATTTTTAAATTTAACGATATAGCGCTTAGGCAAAGGAGAGGTCTGTGCTTGCATCGCCGCGTTGAAACCCGGTACGTCGGGGGCAGCATGAACACTTGCTGAAATTGCAATAGCTAAGCTGGATAAACTCAGGGCTATCTTAGTGGTTCGATTGATTGTCATGTTTTTCTTCCATGTTCAATTTAGGGTTAATCATTATTATTTTGTGCTTTTAAAGAATAACTACGACTCAGACGCTACTCAGTTAGTGAATTTATCTTTCGCGTAAGCATTTGTAAATTAAATGTTAATAGTATGGCGGTTTGTAAAATTGCCTGAGGTAATAAGCGGATTTATTGAATAAATAATCAATTGTTACAACTTGTAACGAATGTGTTGGCACTATTTATGTTTATTTATGTGGAAAAGGTGAATAAGTAAAAGTGAATTCTAGCGGCTTTAACAGCGAAGAATGGGTTAGTGTAATTGTATATATTGCTGAAATTTAAAGTTATAATTTTTTGGAATTAAAAGGTGAGAAATCTATAGTATTTTTCAGTGTTTGATATTGAGTTTAATTCAAGTGATTGATTATGCAATTTTATTGAGTTAATGCGTCGGTGGTTTGGCATTTGCCAATTTATTGGCTTTTATGCATGAGCGCAACAGGATAATCGACTAGTGAGTGGTGGGTGAGATACATGAATCTCGGCAGAAATATAAAAAAGCGCCAACTGGCGCTTTTCCATCGTGAATCGAAACAGCAAATTACTCTGTTTTAGGCTGAGCGTCGGCTAAGGTCTGATAACCGCCACCGTTATAGGTTTGAGTGTAACCCGCCGCGACTAAGGCCTCTGTCGCGATACTGCTGCGTCGACCGCTGCGGCAATACAACACCACTGGCGCATCTTTGGCTATACCGCGTTTAGCGAATTCTGCGGCGACTTGCTCAAAGGGAATATTAACCGCATTGGCTAAATGGCCCGCGGCAAATTCCTCAGGGGTGCGAACATCAAGCACCATAGCCCCAGCAGCGATTTTCTCCCATGCTACTTGAGGCTGTTGATCTGCCGCATTTGCTGCATGAGGTACTATGGAGAGTGACAAAAGACTCAATAGGGCTACTCCAAGTAATTTTTTACTGCCAAACAGTAACTTGTTAAACACTGACTTTCTCCTTTGCAAATCTGCATTAACGTTGTTTAGCGATTTCAGCTTCGGATTTGACGCCGAGTTTGCGTAATACCATTGCCGCTGGGCAAAAACCCGTGAAAGCGCTTTGGAATAGGTTAGCGCCTACGAAGGCGGTTAACCACAAAAAGTTATGGTGAACAAAAGCGGTTAATACCAAAGACAGTAACACCATAAATCCGGCAAAGGCCATAATGCTGCGTTCGAGTGACATAGCTTGCTCCTAGCGGCAGCGCGATGGCTGCCTATTGTGGGTTAATCGGCTGTTTGAGTTAAGTTTATGCGATTTTTCATCGCCGCGTAGTAAAGCACAGGGATCACGATTAGGGTCAGTAAGGTCGAGATAAAAATCCCGAAAATCAGACTGATCGCAAGCCCATTGAAAATCGGATCATCCAAAATAAACAGGGCGCCGATCATGGCCGCCAAAGCGGTCAGCATAATCGGTTTGGCTCGCACCGCACCCGAGTGGATCACTGCGCGCTCAAAGGGCACACCTGAGGCGGTTTCCTGATTGATAAAATCCACTAATAATATCGAGTTACGGACAATAATCCCCGCTAAGGCAATCATGCCAATCATCGAGGTGGCGGTAAATTGTGCGCCAAGCAGGGCATGGCCCGGCATCACTCCAATCACCGTCAGTGGGATGGGCGCCATAATGATTAGCGGCACGAGATAGGATCTAAATTGGGCGACGACCAATAAGTAAATTGCAATCATGCCCACGGCATAGGCGATACCCATATCTCTAAAAGTTTCATAGGTGATCTTCCATTCCCCGTCCCAAAGTACGGCCACTGAGTCTAAGCCTGTTGGTTGGTGGATATAATGCTGATCGAAACCTAAGCCACCGTCGCCGTCGATTTTGCCCGCCATGTCGAACATGCCATAGAGCGGACTGTCGAGCGGGCCTGCCATATCGGCAACCACCATCACCATAGGGATCATATTCTTATGGATAATAGGGGCATCGATTTTACCGCGCTTGATGGTCACCAGCTCAGACACGGGCACGGATTGCCCAGTTTGGCTTTGTAACTTCATGTTTAGCACTTGCTCTAAATCGATTTTCGCCCCTTCTTGCAGTTGCAGGCGGATAGGCACGGGGTGTTTTTGCTGAGCAATATGCAAGTAGCTTACATCCTTACCGCCCACTGAGGTCGCAATTAAATCAACGATATTGCTATAGGGCACCGCCATCAGGCTAGCTTTAGAGCGGTCGATCATCACCTGCCATTTTTGCTGTGCTGCGGGTAAGAAGATATCAATATCGACCACATCTTTGGTTTCACGGAACAGTGACTGCAGATCATAAGCTGCTTGTTCACGAATCGCAGGGCTTGGGCCATAGACTTCGGCCACAATCGGCGACCAGACTGGTGGGCCTGGTGGCACTTCAACCACTTTTATATTGGCTTGATATGGCGCACCAATTTGCTGTAGTTCCTCTCTCACTGAGAGTGCAATGCTGTGACTGTCGCGTTTGCGATGCTTTTTATCGACTAGATTGACCTGTATGTCGCCAAGCTCTTGGCTGTGACGCAGAAAATAGTGGCGCACTAAGCCGTTAAAGTTCATTGGCGCATTGGTGCCAGCATACAGCTGCAAATGTTCCACCTCGGGTACTGTGGCAAGGTAACGACTTAAATCCTGAAGCACGCGCTGGGTTTGTTCCACTGGCGTGCCTTCTGGCATGTCCACCATCACTTGGAACTCTGACTTATTATCGAAGGGCAGCATCTTTAATACCACGAGCTGACCTACGGGCAAGGCCACGGCGATACCGATCAATACAAATACACCCGCAGCGAGTCCAATCCGTGCTTTACGGGCGCCTTTACCTAATAGGAAGGGGCCAATTAGACGGGTAAACAGGCGCACCATTTTACTTTCATTTATCACGGCATCGTCGCTGTGGACAGTTTCGATCGCTGGGCCACTATGGTGCTTGAGCAGCTTACGGCTTAGCCATGGCGTGACCACAAAGGCAACCACAAGGGAGATCAGCATGCCCATACTGGCGTTGATGGGAATCGGGCTCATGTATGGGCCCATTAGTCCTGACACAAATGCCATGGGCAGCAGAGCGGCGATAACCGTAAAGGTGGCGAGAATCGTCGGGCCGCCGACTTCATCCACCGCAACGGGGATGAGTTCACTAAAGGATTTTTTACCCAGCGCCATATGCCTGTGAATGTTTTCCACTACCACAATGGCATCGTCGACCAAGATCCCGATGGAGAAAATCAGCGCGAAGAGTGACACTCGGTTGAGGGTAAATCCCCACGCCCATGAGGCGAATAGAGTGATCGCCAAGGTGATAATAATGGCGACACCGACCACTAAGGACTCGCGGGCGCCCATGGTTAAAAATACCAATACGACAACGGCGCTGGTGGCAAAAATCAGCTTAAGAATAAGGGTGTTAGATTTATCTGCCGCCGTCTCACCATAGTTGCGCGAAACAGTCACTTCGACATTGCTGGGGATCAACACATTCTTGACCTTAGCAATGCGATCAATCGTTGCATCGGCGATATCGACAGCGTTTTGCCCCGGTTGCTTACCTATGGCAATCGTCACCGCAGGGTAAATATCTGTCTTGTCACTGTGCCAAACGCTTTGAGTGGGAATATCACTCTTTAAACTGATGTCGGCGATATCGGCCAAATAAACAGGGGTAGGCTTTCCGTTTTTATCCTGCGAAATACTCACAACGAGCTGTTTTACATCGTCTATTGTTTGTAAAAATTGCCCAGCCTGAACCTTAATCTCTTGATTACCTTGTACTAAAGACGCAGGCATCGAGATGTGATTATTGTCATTTAGGCTTTGTCTCAACTTGTCGTAGGTGAGATTAAAGCTATTCATTTTGGCGGGATCGATGCGTACATTGGCCACTATCTCATGTTGGCCGACGGTGTATATCTCCCGCGTGCCAGGGATACGCTTGATTTCGGTTTCTAACCCTTGCGCAACATGGGTCAATTGTTCGGCCGAGACCAGTTTGTCCTTGGACCAGAGTGTTAGGCTGACAATCGGCACATCATCGATACCGCGTGGTTTAATCAATGGCTCGCCAACACCCGCGCCCTGCGGCAGTTTATCCATATTGGAATAAATCTGGTTGTAGAGACTCACTATGGCATCATTGCGGGTTACGCCGACTTTAAAGATCACAATGATCATCGCGCCATCGGGTTGGGAGAAAGAATAGAGCGTGTCTATCCCTTTGATTTCAGAGATCACTTGCTCGGCGGGCAGGGTGACTAAGTTTTCAACTTCGGCCGGAGTGGCGCCAGGAAAGGGGATAAAGACGTCGGCAAAGGTAACGTCAATCTGCGGTTCTTCTTCCTTTGGGGTCACTAAAATAGCAAATAAGCCGAGCAATAAGCCTAAAAGTGCCAGCAGCGGTGTGATGGCACTGTTTTGGAAGGCGGCCGCAATCCGACCCGAAATACCAAGTGTCATCGGAGATTCATTAGCGTGTTTCATTCAACAACCTCATCAAGTTGATATCGCTAGGGAATTTATTGCTTTTGCTCAAGCAACACTTGGTAAGCATCCATGGCGACAATATCTCCGGATTTAAGTCCTGCGAGTATTTCCACTTCACCATTGACAGGTTCTGATACTCGTACCTGAGTGAGCACAAATTGCTCGCCTTTTTTCAGGTAAACGCTACTGAGTTCATTCATAGTGATTAGCGCTGAGGTCGGTAGCTGGATTTTTTCTCGCTCGCCATTTTTAAACAGCGCCTTGGCCCAAGTTCCGGGTTGCAGGTTAGGTTCATCCTTTGGCAGGTTAATCCGCACTTGATAGCTATGGCTCACGGGATCGGCAAAGCTAAAGATGGTGAGGTCCTTAGAGAGGATTTCACGACCATCATTTAAGCGTACTAAAAATTCTGGGGCGCTTTTTAGCTGTTGAATATAGCGTTGTGGCACTTGGGTGATAGCGCGCATTTGGCTTGGTGAAAATCCAGAGAGTAGCGGCTGACCGACAATCACGGTTTCACCTAATTCGACTAAACGCTCGGTAACAATCCCGCTAAATGGGGCCGATACCACAGTATATTTGAGAGACTCAGTCGCCTTGATAACCCGCGCCTTAGCCGCACTCACGGCTTGTTCGGCAGCTTTAGCATTGGCGGTTGCTTCATCCATAGCGCCTTTTGAAATCGCGCCTTGGGGAAAGAGTTCTTTGTAGCGTTTATATTGTGCCTGCGCCTCCACATTTAGTGCGGTGGCTTTGGCGAGATCGGCTTCATAGCTTGCGAGTTCAGCGCCTTGCTCTTTACTGGTGATCTCGAGTAAGGCTGCGCCTTCTGGTACCACATCATTGACATCGTAGTTGAGTTTGACGATACGCCCTGAGGTTTGCGCTGATACCGTGGCAGCTTTTACCGCCTCAATATTGGCATCTAAAGTCACCCAATTCGCGTAGGGTTTGCTCATCACTTCGAGAGTTTCTAAAGAAGATGCCTGCGTCGTGAAGGTAGAAAATGCTAATAATGTGAACAGAGTTCGTGATATTGCTGCCATAACAAATCATCCCAAAAGTAATTCATGAGTAAATTCTAATGGAGTTGGTTTCAATAGGCAATCAATATTTATTAGAAAAATTTAATGTAATCGATTTCACTAATATAGGGGAAAGGCGAATGCGTTTTCCCTTACATCAATCGCCATCGTCATCATTTTTAAGCCGCAATCAGAGCGGCTTAAATATCAGTCGTTTAAATAATAGGTCAGCGTAGAAACAATGCGAATTTGTTTTATATAAGGCGTGCTGCTGTCACGGTCGGAAATCGTGAACTGGCCTTGGCTGGCACTCTTAATCTTACCCAGACGCGATTGTGAGTCCTTAGCAAACTTTTCGGCCACTTCCCGCGCATTTTGCGTTGCTTCTTGCACCATGGTCGGTTTGACATCATTGAGCGCCGTAAATAAAAACTCAGTGCGGTTTTCATAGTCTTGGCTGGCGATAGCAATGCCTTCTTTAACTAAGTTTATCATTTGCTTACGGGTGCTTAGCATGAGATCAATTTGTGAGGTATAGACAGAGAGATTAATCTTAGCCGAGTAACGATACCTGACATTGGGGTCGACATAGCCTTGGGCCTGACGGTCTTCGATGGATGGCAATGACACTGTAATCTCACTGTCGCTAAATCCACTTTCTTTAAGGAAGGCGATAACTCTGTCGGTTTTTTGCTGAACAGTTTCATAAAGCTTAGGGAGGTTGTTGTCGACTTCGGTGAAGTTAATCGGCCAGATAGCGATATTGGCTTTGACTTCTTTTTCGGCCAAGCCTTTAACCGTGACTGTGCGCTCTAAGGCTTTCATCTCTAATAATGCTGAGCTGGCGCTTTGTCCAACATAAACCATGCCTGCACATAAAAAACCACCGAGCACGATGGCGGGAAGTAGATAATTGCGTTGCATAACAGACTCTCTTGATAGAATTCCTTCAGATACCTTACTTCAATTAGCTAGCTTTGTGCATAGGCAAATGCCTAACACATTCAACTTTATACTAAATGCTCAGGTGTTATTCAGGATTAGCGTCATGCTGTTGTAAAAGTGGCTTGTAAGTTAACCTGTTAGCTCATGGGTGGGATTGCACTAGGTTGCCACAATTCGACTTTATTACCATCGGGGTCAATAAACCAGCCGAAACGGCCGAATTCAGAGTCTTCAATATCGCCGATTTGCTCGCCGCCACCCTGCGTGACTTGAAGTAGGGCTTGCTCAAGATCGTCCACGATAAAGTTCACCATAAAGCTTTTATTAGTGGGGGCAAAATAGGTCGTGTTATCGTCAAACGGTGTCCATACATGGTAACTCGGGATGGATTTATCACTATGATAGAACGCCGCGCCTCCCCAGTTTTCAATAGGGATCTCAAGGTGAGTTTTATACCAGGTTGCTAAGGCAACGGGATCGGTACTTTTGAAGAAAATACCACCAAGTCCAATGACTTTTGCCATAAGGGTTATAGAGTGAGAGGAATATGGATTAACTTTAGGCAATAAATACGCAAGATACAAAAAAGCCGCAAAAATGCGGCTTTTTTGTGTTCGAAACAGCTTAGAACTGGTAGCTGTACTGTACTGAGTAGTACATACCGCTTGATTCAGTTACCGCGTTCACAGAGCCTGTGATTGCGCTGTTTTCAATCAGGTGAACTTCTTCACCCTTAATAAAGGCAATACCAAAGTCAAGGGTGTTTTGTGGATTGATGTGGTAGCTCATACCTGCTGTGTACCAGTTACGGTCAGAGTCTGGGAATGAAATCGAACTAATCTCGTCTACAACGCCTTGGTCATGCATATAACCCGCACGAACGGTGAATTGTTCGTTGATGGTGTAAGTACCACCTAAGCTGAATAACCATGAATCTTTCCATTGGTATTCTTTAAGGGCGATATCACCTACGCTTTTAGTGGCGTTTACAGCTGCAATTGTTGCTGTACCGTCTTTAGCTGTGATTTGATCAAAGTTGCCCCACTTACTGTATTGCGCGGTATAGTGCAGCGCAAATTTAGGCGTAATTTGATGGAAGCCCGCAACTTGGAAAATATCTGCTAGCGGCACATCTAAACTATCAAAACTGGTCGTAACAGGAACCGGACCCACACCAGGTATTGTTGTTGAGGTGATGGTGTTGATATCCCCTTCAACATTGACCGTTGGGCTGAAACGGTAGCTGATACCGAAGCGGTTATCTTTATCTAACTCAACTGTGGCACCCACGATACCACCAAATGCCCAGCCGTCTGCGTCTACGTCAACCAGAGGTGTTGCGCCCGCGTTACGGGTTAAACGACCCTCACCATAGACGGCATCTACACCCGCACCGATGCTGAACATATCGTTGATGCGGTAAGACACGCTGGCGTTAAAGTTGACCGTTGTTACTTCTGTTTCACCAAGCAGGTCGAAAGGCGCAGCAGGCTTGTTTTTAGACAAAGAGCTTGCGTCAGTACCTGTACCAAAGTTAGAGAATGCGGCAAAACCCACGGCGAATTTATCGTCGATAGGGTGGATGTAGAAAATGTTTGGGATAACTTTAGAGCTACCCGCATCATCGATGCTGCCTAAATCAACGGCACCACCTGCAAAATTAACGTCTTTAACGTCAACAGTAATATCGGCATAGGTTAAGCCGAAAGAGATCGCATCTTTATCAAATAATGCCATCGCTGCGGGGTTACGCGATAATACGGAAGCGTTGTCAGCAATAACAGCGTCACCAGCAAAAGCACGACCCATACCCGTGGCCGATTGACTGTTTAATTGGAAACCCGAAGCGAAAGTCTGTGAGCTCGCCAATGCAACAGCAACAGCAAGCAACGTCTTGTTGAATGATTTCATTATTATTCTCTCATTATTTTGATATTGGATTTTGTTCGGTCCTAGTTACCAGAACAACGCGCAAATCCTTTTATAGTCTTCGGCATGTTAGGGATTGTGTGTAATCTCAACAAGTCCGACCAGATTTGAAATTTGTTAAATTTCAGTTAATTAAAACTAAGTTGTACTTTAGCTTGAACGAATGGTCTGGCCAGATGCTTGGTATCTATGGCTTTTAATTGGTGAGGTGGTTTTAATTGAGGTTAATACTTTGTAATGAGGCGAAGGTTAATAAAATTATACAAATTGTAAAAAGCGTACACTTGTACGCTTTTTACAAGAAGAAGCGATATTCGGCGGTTATAACGCTGACTTAAATTGCTCAAATTCGGCGGTGATTTCATCGTTTGGTCGAGTGAATTTACTCACAATCACACCGGCGATAATGGCAAACATAAATCCGGGCAAAATTTCATATAAGTCAAAAATGCCGCCAGAAAGTTGCTTCCAAAACACCACGGTTAACGCACCGACGATAATCGTTGCGATAGCGCCATTACGGCTATAGTGCTTCCAAAACAGCGACAAAAGCACAACTGGGCCGAAGGCCGCACCAAATCCAGCCCACGCATAACTCACCAGGTTTAATACACTACTTTCAGGATTCAAGGCGATAACACCGGCAATCACTGCAATTGCAAGTACGCCCATGCGACCAACCATCATAAGTTCACGGTCATCTGCTTTAGGGCGTAACCATTTGCGGTAAAAGTCTTCGGTAATTACACTCGAGCACACCAATAATTGAGAATCAATGGTACTCATAATGGCCGATAAAATGGCCGCAATCAGTAAGCCTCCTATCCAAGGATTAAATGCCGCCTGAGCTAAGTGAATGAAGACAGTTTCGGCATTTGCGAGTGGTTCATTGGCAAAATACAATGATCCCGCCAAGCCTGTCGCTAGGGCACCGAGCAGGGATAAAATCATCCAGCTCATGGCAATACGGCGTGATGTGGGCAAAGCATCGACAGTGCCGATAGCCATAAAGCGCGACAATATATGTGGCTGACCAAAATAACCCAGACCCCAAGCCAAGAGCGATAACAACCCAATCACAGTGGTTTTATCGCTGATCAATGCCAGCATCGCAGGGTCTATAGATTCAATTCCGGCATGACTTTCGGGATTAGAAAATACCGCAAACGGGATGATCAGCAGGGCAATCAACATTAAACTGCCCTGAAAGAAGTCGGTCCAACTCACGGCAAAAAAACCGCCAATAAAGGTATAACCTACGATAATGGCTGAGCCTATTACCAAGGCTACGTTGTAATCTAAGCCAAAGACCTTTTCAAATAGAATGGCGCCGCCCACCATGCCAGAGGAGGCATAGAAGGTAAAAAACACCAGAATAGTGACCGCTGAAACCAGCTTGAGATAGCCCTGTTTATCGTGAAACCGTTTCTCGAAAAAGTCGGGTAGGGTGAGAGCGTTATCTGCTAATTGGGTATAAATGCGTAAGCGTTTTGCTACAAATAACCAGTTCAGCCAAGCACCTATCACTAAGCCAATACCAATCCACGCTTCACCTAAACCACCTAAATATACCGCGCCGGGTAAGCCTAACAGTAACCAACCTGACATATCGGAGGCGCCAACGCTGAGTGCGGTTACGGCGGGGCCCATTTTGCGGCCACCTAAAATATAATCATCCACAGTATCGGTAGCACGGTAAGCCCAAAATCCGATGCCCATCATCAATACTAAATAGCCAACAAATGTGATTAAAATTGGGGTTTCAATCGTCATATTGTTTTTATCCCATCTTGTTATTATTAAAAGTGGCAAGCATGCTACCAGATGTTTGAGCAAGAGCCCATTAGTAGATGGAGATGTGATCGAAATCCGACCTCCGATCGTGAAAAAATATCGGAGGTGGATTTAAGAAAGGTTTATATATTAGTTAGTTAGATAAAGGTATTGTTGATTTCGTCTTTTACAAAGCTAAGGTCTGCTTGATCCTCACCCACAAGCAAAATATAAGCATCGCGGGTTTCAAATCCCATTCCTTTATATTTACCATCGGCAAAGGTGTTATCCAGCACCATACGTTTTTCAATCGGCACAATAAACAGTGTGACTTTGCCTTTTTCTGCTTGTAAAACTAAATGCAGACTCTTAACACCTTGAAAATCACAGTAAGAGGTGTAGTAAACTTTGCCTGGTTGTTCGATAAATTTTGCATTTTGAAGGTTTTTCATCGAGGCAAGCTGCGCATTCACTTGGCTGAAATTGACATTCTGATCAACCTGCAACGCCACTCCTTCATGGTAGACATGGGCTAATGCATGCTCAGCTAAATCCACCGGACCTAAACGTAGCAGGCTAAAACTGATGCCCACGATAAAGGCTATAGAGGCAGCCATCGCCACTAAAAAGCCCGTTTGACGGCGCTGTTTGTGGTGTTGTTGTAGTTGTTGGCGTAGGATGAGTTTATCGGCTAAGTCTTCCGGTACTTCCACTTTTAAGGCTTGGTTGAGTTTAGCATCGAAGCGTTTAAGCTCAGAAACAAGGGCCTGATGCTCAGGTTTGGCACGCATTTGCTCAAGAAACTCTGGGTCTTGATTATGAGGATCTTCATAAGCTTGACGTCTAAATTTAAGCTCATCCATTGGATTGACCTCTTACCTCTGTTTTCTCAAGTAATTCTTTCAATTGGTTCCTCGCCCGAAATAAGCGCGTCATTACTGTGTTACGATTCAGTTCCAACAGTTCGGCGATTTCATCCCCACTAAAACCACCAATCAATTGCAGTAGTAATGGCTCTCGATATTCGATATCCAACTTAGCGATTTGCCTTCTCAACCAGTACTGCTCGGTTTGCTCTTCAGTGCTGGAGGCAATATGATCTTCTAAGCTGTCTTGCTCGACATCGGCGTAATCAAATTGTTTGCGCTCGAATCGACGGGCATTTTCACGTCTTAAAATCGTGATTAGCCAAGCCTTCGCCGCTTTATCATCCTGAAGGGAATCTAAAGAGCGCCACGCCCGCAAGAAGGTTTCTTGGGTTATATCTTCAGCAACCGGCTTATCACCGCACAACCAAAAGGCATAACGGAAAATATCGGCGTGCAGCGCCTTGACTAGGCTGTTGTATCGTCGTTGTTTACTCAGCATGTCAGAAGAGACCGCAGGCTCAACGGATTTCTTTCGCCAGTTAGTAAACATTTTTTTGATTTTTTCTTTTTATTTTACGATTCAAAATATTACACCTTATTCATTCGAGTAAGCCGTCGCGCCGTTTAGGATTAGCCGTTTGGATTTAGCGGCCATAATGGCGTAGATGGCTGTACCATGGTTTTTAGATTGCCGCTTTTTACCGCGCTTAACAATGCTTTTACCGCGTCAGCCAGTTGTGTACCGCTATTGGCTTTTCCGCCGTAGGCCAATGCTTGTAATTGGCGAATCGCCTCTGCTAATTCATTCGATTGCGCGGCAATTTTATCGAGCGTCATAGGGCGAGCGGCCTGCTCACTAAAGTATTGCTGTAATTGCTGCAAAATATCGCTGACATGACCTCTAGCGCAGGCCTGCTCCAAGCCTTTAAGACCATTGCCAAGGACGAGTGGTTGAGGTTGAACCTGAGTGTTAACACGCGTTTGGCGCTTAAGTGCACGGCGCCAAGCAACCAAGGTCACGCCCCATGCAATCAATGTTACTAGCCATAGCAGGGCAAACAGATTGGCGCTCCAACTACCTTCATTGCGGGTGCTGGTATTTGCTTGCCAGTTGGGTTCGATGGGCGTATCGACCACGGCGCCACCTTTTACTTCAATAGTGCGAGCGGGCAGGGTCGCGATTTCTTGGCGTTTAAGATGTGGATTCCACCAAGGTACTTTCACTTCAGGTAAGGTAAAAGTGCCTGCTTTACTGGGCACAATCGCTGAGGTAATACTGTATTGGGACACTATCTGCGCGTCACGCACAAAGCTCTGGCGCTGGGGTTTTTCGGGATAGGATTTGAGCTCTGGCGGCAGCCCTTGCACAATATCCGGTAGACTATTCTCATCGGCATTGGATGCCAACAATGTGATTGTGCGGGTAATGGGACTACCAACAGTAAACTCTTTTACATCCTCAGGAAAACTCTCTTTTAATACTACCAAGTCGGCTACAAGCCATTGCCCAAGGAAGCTTGCTGGGGCCGGATTTACTTGAATGCTTAAGGACGGCGCACCTGCTTGCATAGGACGGCTTTCATTAAAGCCAAACATGCCACCGCGGCGTTGTGATTCTACTAATACATCACCAGAAAAGGTGGCGCCTTTAATGTTCACTTGGCCGGGCAAATCGGGAATGATGCCATAGGTGCGCTCAATGACGCGGTAACGACGGCCATCGATGATCTCCGATCCGTCTTTATCTTCGCCAATTTGCTTAATCTGCGCGCCTTCGATAACGGGGGCATTGAGTACACCGCGTTGTAGTTCGACCGCAAGGTAGAGCTTCACTTTATAGGTGATAAGCTGGCCGACGTAGGCCTCATCACTCGATACCTTAGCATCGATAAACAGATTCTTAGCCTGCTCAGGTTGCGCACCGGCTTCGACTACTTTGAGGGGAATTTCGGCGGAGCTGACGCCATCAATACTAAAAGATGGAATGGTCAGTTGACCCTTATGCTTTGGCGCTAGCAGCACTTGCCAGCGGGTTTCTTTAACCGCGTCAAAGTTCATGATCTGAGTGCTGCGGCTCACGCTGGTGCGACCCACAATAAAATCCTTTAGCAGGATGGAGGTGTCGAGTTTACCTGTGTCGACCTCATCGTCGGCACTGACATTGAGCACAAAGTACTCTCCCTCCATTACTGGATTGCGATCGACCGACGCCTCGAGTTTGCTCAGGGCAAAGGCGGGATTGATAACCGCGATGCAAAGAATGAGGAGGATAAAAAATTGTCTGATTACCACTGTTCGTTATCCCTTGATATTTGGCCATTTTGACGGCGTTTTTGATATTCGAGTTGCATCTTGTTTCGCAGCAACACCTGCGGATCTTCACTCACGCCTCGCAGGGCTCGCTGCATCTCCGCGGGCAAAGGTTCACTGTTACTGGGCGGGGCTTCTAGTGTTTCACTGATGGCGGTTTCAGTGTCTTTATCTGCCTGCGACTGTTTCTCTTTATCCGCTTTTTGCGCTAGGGCTTGTTGTTCTTGCTCAGTGTTGGACTTATCATCCGCGACCTTTGCCTGCATTTGGGCTTCGTTGCTGGCTTGCTCTTCTGCATTATCTTCAGCATTGTTATCGGCGCTATTTTGCTGATTGGCTTCTTGCTGTGCCTGCTGTTGTTCATTTTTAGCTTCTTGCTGATCTCGTTGTGCTTTATCAGCATCTTGCTGTTTATCCTGCGCGCCTGGCTCAGCATTATCCTGCTGCTCGGATGAAGTGTCTTGATCCTGCGACGGTTTTTCGTCCGCTTGGTCGGCATTATTTTGCTGTTGGGACTGTTGCTCTTGAGACTGCTCTTGAGCTTGGTCGTTTTGCGAGGATTGCTGATCTTGCTGCTGGTTTTGTCCTTGCGGCTGATCGTTTTGGTTCTGTCCCTGTTGGTTTTGGTCGCCCTGAGACTGCGGATCTTGGTTGTCAGCATTTTGCTGGGATTGTTGCTGATCCAGCAGTTTTTCCGCTAACTCAAGGTTGGCCTTGGCCTGTGGGAAATCGGGTTGCTTGTCGAGCGCTGCTTGGTACCGTTCTTTAGCTTTATCGGGTTTGCCCATTTGCATCAGCGCGTTGCCTTGGTTATAAAGCCCATTCGCTGAATTATCTTGCTCAAAGGTTTTTAGCGCTTGTTCGAAATTGCCTGCCTTATATTGTGCAGCGCCTTGCCATTGGGGCGTCTCGAATTTTTGAGCGGCATTGGCATAGTCCTCGGCTTGGTAAGCCTGCATCGCTTGCTGCTCTTGGGTGTGCCAGAGCGAATCCCAGGCGCTGGCGTGGGCGTTTTGCGGCAATGCGCCGAATAATAAACCAGTTAATCCCATCAACAGCCAGTTGGCGAGCATACCTTGCTTAAAGCTCAGCAGGGCAGGAATGAGTAAGAATAAGGCGAGGTAAGGGCCGAGATCCTGCCAGGTTTCACCATCGAGATCCGTGGCTTTGGCATCACCACTATCGCTTAACCAATGTTGAAGTTGGACAAGATCCTCACCATCGGCGCGATTGGGGATCATTGTGCCATTATGGTTATCGGCTAATTTTTGCAGCAAGCCAAAGTCGGTTTTCGCGACGACAACCTCATTACTGCTATCTCGTTGTAGTTGACCATCGGGTAAGCGAATTGGTGCGCCTTGGGGGCTACCAAATCCCATAATCGCGAGGCGATATTGGCTGCCTGATAAGGCTGAGTTGGCCTCATCGAATTGTTTAGGCGTGATGCCATCCGTCATCACAATAATATCGCCACGAAGATGTCCACCCTGTGCCAGCAGGTTTTTGGCTTGGGTTAATGCTGCGGCTAAGTTTGACCCTAGCACGGGCATTATCTCAGGGCTTAAGGTGGGTAATAAATTGAGTAGTGTGCCCGTATCGCGGGTTAAGGGGCTTATGGTAAAGGCATCGCCGGCGAAGGCGATGAGCCCGGTTTCCCCTTCTTTTAGGCCGCGTAATAAATCCGTCGCCCTAAACTTGGCTTGGGTTAAACGGTTAGGTGCCAAATCGGTGGCAAACATGGAGACGGACATATCCATCACCAGCACTCGGCCTTGCTCCGCGGCGAAGACGGGCAAAGATTGTTTATTGAGGGCGGGTCCCGCTAACGCTAACACGGCGATAAACCAAGAAAAGGCCAAGATATACAGCGGCCTGCGGGACTTTTGCGAACCTTCTGTGACTAACATTTTGGCCAAATGTGGCGCAATATAACGATTCCATGCACTGTTAGTTGCATGCTGGCGCCAAAGCGTCCATAAAATAATCCCTAACGGCAATAGGGCGAGTAACCATTCAGGACGAATAAAATGCAGGCTCATTAACGGACATTCCCCCGCGGTGAGGCGGATAAAACAAGGGTTTTAGCGCGAGTAAAAAACGGTAACTGCGCTAGTGCAATCCAGAGACTGGTGAGAAGTGCTAATGCGAGCGGCCAGTAAAATAGCTCCGCTTGAGGGCGATAACTGAGTTGATCGCGGCTAACGGGTTCAAGTTTATCGATTTCTTGATAAATCTGCTCTAACTCCTGACTATTACGGGCGCGGAAATAGCGGCCGTGGGTGACATCGGCAATCTGCTGCAGTTGGTTTTCATCCAAATCCATTGACGGATTGACGCGCTCACGACCAAAGAGGGTGCGTCTTTCCATGACATCGGCGCCCACGCCAACGGTATAAATCGTCACTTTACGATTGGCGGCAATTTGGGCCGCTTGCTCAGGATCGATATTGCCGGCGTTGTTTGAACCGTCAGTCAATAAAATCAATACTCTGTTACTCTCATCCATTTTATCGAAACGTTTTACCGCGAGTGCAATCGATTCGCCGATCGCCGTTTGTTTACCAACGAGGCCGATTTGGGCCTCTTTTAAAAACTGGGCAACGGAACGTCTATCTTGAGTCAGTGGTGCCTGTAAATAGGCGTGATCGGCAAATAGAATCAAACCGATACGATCGCCTTTGCGGCGTTCAATAAACTCACTGACCACGTGTTGGATGAGGGTAAAACGGTCGACCACTTTGCCGTCGATCACCATATCTTCAATCTGCATACTGCCGGATAAATCCACCGCCAGCATGAGATCGCGACCTTGGCTAGGGAGCTCAATTGGATCACCAAGCCATTGTGGACGGGCGATAGCAAGCACTAACAAGCACCACATTAACCAATAGCGTTTACGGCTTTGACGGTTGTGGCTAGTGATATTGGCCTTGCCCGTTTGACTAATACCGGGCAGTTGCAGGCGCGCACCTTCGGCATGTACTGATTGCCGACGCCAAAAAATAAAAGGTAAAGGCAGTAAAATCAATGCAAAAGGCCAGGCTAAAGTTAACATTGCTCCTCCGCAGGCTTTGCTGGAGCCGGTGTTAATGCTGCTGACGTAGCCGGGTTTGGCTTTGTAGCCGCGTGCATTATCGGTGCGCTTAATTTGGCTTTTGAGGCAAACCAGCTGCGGGCGAGGGCCTGTAACTCACGGGCCTCGTCAGCGCTTAGTGGTTTAGCCTGATGACGCTTTTCCAATAAGGGTCCAATGCGGCCGCGCTGTTTTGCGAGCAAATGGCTATCTAACCAAGTTGCCCAAGCGGGGCCATCGAGTTTTGCTATTTCTTCTCTTGGTAAGTAACTCAGTGCAGTTCGTTTTAATAGCTGATTGACTTCCGAGGCGTACTGGCTTGAATTGGGGTCAAGTACTGCAAACAAACCTTGGGCGGTTTTTTTCGGCGCGAAGTAAGCGGCGCGTTTTTTAAGCCAAAGGATTGCGCTGATGATTAGTACCAGTAGGATAGCAAGTACTAACCAATAGCCTACGGCCCATGGCCAAGCGCCAATGGGATCGGGGAGAATAATATCCTGCAAATCCGCCAACATGGGATTTGGCGTTACAGCCTTATCCGAGGCTGGCGGTAAAGTTTGTGGGTTCACGCTTTGGACTCACTTATTCTTTCTGTTCATTGTCAACTGAATTGCTTCTCTGCCATGTGGTTACTGCAGTAATGCTAATTGCTCTGCAAGCGGTAAGCCTGCATCGATAAATTGGGTGTGTACCCTAAGCTTTTGCATCATGGTAATAAAGTCATTCTGTTGCTGGTGTTGCAGCGCAAGCCACGCCTGATAGCTATGGCGAGTCAACACTAAGTCTTGCTCCCCATCTCGGACGGGTAAACTGAACTGTTTAGGCAAATTCAGGTTACCTTGCCTCAAAGGGTCTGTTATCAAATACGCGCCAATATCACAGTGGCGTTTGAGTTCTGTCAGCGGCGCGATACATTGCGGCGTAAAATGGCTGCCATCGGTGATGATCCAAATTAATGAGCCCGGTTTAGCGATGCGTTGTAACCGCTGGCAGGCGCGCAGGATATGATCAGGATCGCGCGGATGACTGCCGAGCTGATTGAGTTGCTGCTCGTGCACTCGGCGCAGGCCTGAAATGAGCTGCAATATCCCTTGGCGGCGACTGCGGGGTTTTAATTCAAGGTGCTCCGATTCGCAGGCGATTAAGGCGCCGAGTCGGTCGCCGTGGTTAATTGCGTTCCAGCCAAGCGTGGTAGCCAGATGCCCCGCTTGAACCGACTGTAACAGCAAACTCGAGCCAAAATACAGACTCTGGCTTAAATCGAGCAGCAGCAGAATAGGGCGCTCGCGCTCTTCGATAAAGAGTTTGGTGTGGGTTTGCCCAGTGCGGGCGGTGACGCGCCAATCTATGGTGCGGACATCATCACCTTGCTGATAATGGCGCACTTCGGCAAATTCCATCCCGCGGCCTTTGATTAGACTGCTGCGATGACCTGCCAGATTGGCGCGTGCTCGGCTGTGACGCTCTGGGATCGCCCGAGCTATGGTCTGGCAGGCGAGCAGTTCCTTCTCGGTTAAATGCAACCCGTCGGCAAACAAGGGCAAACCATTAAGAGGTAAGCCATGTTGTGCAACATCATTATATAGGGATGCGTTTAGCGCACTGTTATTCATTCAAAGTCACTCATTTAAAGCCATTTATTTAACTTAACGTTAGTTTGTTCGCCACCTGAACACATAGCTATGGGACTGTTTTATGGCGTTCAGTTCTAAGGCACGGCGACTTGAGTCAAAATATGGTTAATCACTTGGTCGCGGCTGACCCCTTCGGCCTGCGCTTGATAGCTCAGCAGCAGTCTGTGCCTTAATACATTGGGCGCAACAGCTTGAATATCCTCGGGAGAGACAAAATCGCGCTCGTGTAACCAGGCTCTGGCGCGGGCGCAGCGTTCAAGCGAAATCGTCGCACGAGGACTCACACCGTACTCTAACCATTTGGTCAGTTCGTCGCTGTAACGCGCGGGTTGGCGGGTTGCCATAATAATTTCGACTATGTATTTCTCTAGCGGCTCAGCTAGATAGATTTCCATTGCTTCATCACGGGCGGCAAAAATATCCGCTTGAGCAATCGGCTCAGTGGTTGGCAACTCGTGGGTGAGTGCTTCCTTACGGGATTGACGCAAGATTTCGATCTCGGTGTCGCCACTTGGGTAATCCAAATTCAGGTGCATTAAAAAACGGTCGAGCTGAGCTTCGGGCAGCGGATAAGTGCCTTCGTTTTCCAAGGGGTTTTGCGTTGCCATCACTAAAAATAACGGTGGCAATTGATAACTATTTTTTCCCACGGTCACTTGACCTTCCGCCATGGCCTCTAATAACGCCGACTGCACTTTAGCGGGGGCGCGGTTGATTTCATCGGCGAGGATCAGGTTATGGAAAATTGGACCAGCTTCAAATTCAAAGGTACCGGTTTGGGAGCGATAGATATCCGTTCCTGTTAAGTCGGCAGGCAGCAAGTCAGGGGTAAATTGGATCCGGTGAAAATCGCCTTCAACTCCGTCGCAAAGGGCTTTAACCGCGCGGGTTTTGGCAAGTCCTGGTGGACCTTCTACTAATAAATGGCCATTGGCGATGAGGGCAATGAGCAGATTTTCGGTCAGCACTGGCTGCCCTAAAACAACCTTATTTAGGTAAGTGCGTAATGCATGGAAGCGACTCAAAGGCATGATGCTACTCGTTTTTAGGTTGAAAATATCAATTGAAAATACGTGTGTGGGCTTAAGACAACGAATATGGTAAAGAATTCCCTAAGGGTTTGGCTAGTGTTAAAAAAACAAACAGGTGTTTAAAACTTGCTGACAAGAAGTTAGAATCAGATCACACTTTAATGGTCAGACCTGTTATTAGGCTTTTTTGGTGCCAAACAGCAGGGCAAACATGGAAATCGATAGCGCCGCCTGAAATCTCTCAGCGATAGCGCACATAAAGAGGGTGACAAATGAGTGATAGACAACAGGTAACTAATGCAAAGGGTGAGCGTATCGCTATTGTGGCGGGCTTAAGAACGCCATTTGCGAAACAGGCGACCGCATTCCACGGAGTATCGGCGCTCGATATGGGTAAAATGGTGGTTAACGAACTGCTTGTTCGTAGCGAACTGGATCCTAAATTGATTGAGCAACTCGTGTATGGTCAGGTGGTACAAATGCCTGCGGCACCGAATATTGCCCGTGAAATCGTATTAGGAACGGGTATGAATGTCTCAACCGATGCCTATAGCGTGACCCGTGCCTGTGCGACCAGTTTTCAATCTGCGGTGAATGTGGCCGAGTCAATTATGACGGGCAATATCGACATCGGGATTGCCGGCGGTGCCGACTCTTCTTCTGTATTACCTATTGGTGTGTCTAAAAAGCTCGCCCATGCCTTAGTCGATCTGAATAAAGCCCGCAGTTTTGGCCAAAAATTACAGATTTTCCGCCGTCTAGGCATTAAAGATTTATTGCCAGTACCACCTGCCGTTGCCGAGTATTCAACTGGATTGTCCATGGGACAAACCGCAGAGCAAATGGCCAAGACTTACAATATTAGCCGCGCCGATCAAGATGCGCTGGCGCACCGCTCCCACACGCTGGCGAGTGAAACTTGGGCTTCAGGCCATTTACGTGACGAAGTGATGGTGGCCCATGTTCCACCCTACAAACAGTTTATTGAGCGCGATAATAATATTCGTGAAAACTCCGATTTAGCCTCTTACGCCAAACTGCGTCCCGCTTTCGATAAAAAGCATGGCAGTGTGACGGCCGCTAACAGTACGCCGCTGACCGATGGCGCCTCGGCGATCATTTTGATGAGTGAAGGCCGTGCTAAAGCTTTAGGTTATCAACCAATTGGTTACATTAAGAGCTACGCATTTACCGCCATTGATGTATGGCAAGACATGCTCATGGGCCCATCCTATGCAACGCCATTGGCATTAAAGCGCGCTGGCATGGAATTAGAGGATTTAACCCTCATCGAAATGCATGAAGCTTTTGCAGCGCAAACCCTAGCGAATATGCAGATGTTTGCCTCAAAGAAATTTGCCGAAGAAAAACTTGGCCGCAACCGCGCCATTGGCGACATCGATATGAGCAAATTTAACGTGCTCGGTGGTTCTTTAGCCTATGGCCATCCATTTGCGGCTACAGGTACGCGTTTAATCACTCAGGTTTGTCGTGAACTTAAACGTCGTGGCGGCGGAACGGGCCTGGCAACTGCCTGTGCTGCGGGTGGTCTTGGTGCTGCAATGATTGTGGAAGTGGAGTAATGGCGATGGAAAAGACATTTAATTTAACCCGCCGTGAAGACGGTATCGCCATTCTAACGATGGACGTACCCGGCGAAACCATGAATACCCTCAAGGCAGAGTTTGGCCCTGAGATCAGTGAGATCCTGTCTGAGATTAAACGTGATAGTAGTATCCGTGGCCTAGTGCTGATTTCGGGCAAAAAAGATTCATTTGTTGCCGGTGCTGATATCTCTATGCTCGATGCTTGCCAAACGGCGGGCGATGCCAAAGCCTTATCCCAGCAAGGGCATGTGGTGTTTAACGAGTTAGAAGCCTTGAATATCCCTGTGGTTGCAGCTATTCATGGCGCCTGTTTAGGAGGCGGTTTAGAGCTTGCGCTTGCCTGTCATCAACGTGTATGCAGTGATGATGGCAAGACCATGCTGGGCGTACCCGAAGTGCAACTCGGTTTATTACCCGGTGGTGGTGGTACTCAGCGTTTGCCTCGTTTAGTGGGGATCACCACTGCGCTAGATATGATGTTGACGGGTAAACAAATTCGTCCGAAACAAGCGTTAAAGATGGGTTTAGTTAACGATGTGGTGCCACAGACTATTTTACTGCAAACCGCAGTGGAGATGGCGCTCGCGGGTAAAAAAACAGCTAAGCCAGTTAAAAAATCACTAGTAAACCAATTGCTTGAAGGTACTGGCTTTGGTCGCAACATTATTTTTGATCAAGCCGCTAAGCAAGTCGCTAAGAAAACCCAAGGGAACTACCCCGCGCCTGCAAAAATTATTGATTGCGTGCGTCAAGGTATGGCGAAGGGAATGCAAAAAGGGCTTGAGGTAGAAGCCAGCCATTTTGCTGAACTGGTGGTGTCGAAAGAATCTGAAGCGCTGCGCAGTATTTTCTTTGCAACCACAGAGATGAAGAAAGAAACCGGCGCCGAAGGGGCTACGCCACGTAAAGTCAAAAAAGCCGTGATCTTAGGGGGCGGTTTGATGGGCGGTGGTATTGCTTCGGTAACGACGACTAAGGCTAAAATCCCTGCGCGGGTAAAAGACATTAACGAAAAGGGCTTAAGCAACGCGCTTTCCTACGCCTATAAGTTATTGGATAAAGGCGTTAAACGTCGTCATATGACGCCAGCTGCACGCGACAATTTAATGGCGCTGATGACTACAACCACTGAGTATAAAGGCGTTAAAGATGCCGACATCGTTGTGGAAGCGGTATTTGAGGATTTAGCGCTCAAACATCAAATGGTAAAAGACATTGAGCGTGAATGCGGTGAGCACACGATTTTTGCGTCTAACACCTCATCGTTACCCATTGGTCAAATTGCACAAGCGGCTAGCCGTCCTGAAAATGTGATTGGCTTACATTACTTCTCGCCAGTAGAAAAAATGCCGCTGGTGGAAGTGATTGCCCACGCCAAAACCTCCCCAGAAACCATTGCCACCACGGTTGCCTTTGCCCGTAAACAGGGTAAAACACCAATCGTAGTACAAGATGGTGCGGGGTTTTATGTTAACCGCATCCTCGCGCTTTATATGAACGAAGCCGCACAATTGCTGCTAGAAGGGCAAAGTGTTGAACATCTCGATAAAGCGTTAGTGAAGTTTGGTTTCCCCGTTGGCCCTATCACTTTGCTTGATGAAGTCGGTATTGATGTGGGCGCTAAAATCGCTCCCATTCTTGAAAAAGAGCTTGGCGAACGTTTTAAAGCCCCAGCTGCTTTCGACAAGCTGTTAAGCGACGATAGAAAGGGCCGTAAAAACGGCAAAGGTTTTTATCAGTATGGTGTTGCCAGCAAGAAAAAAGCCGTCGATGAAAGTGTGTATGGCGTATTAGGCATCAAGCCTGGTGTCGATAAAGAAATGAGCGCGGTAGCGGAACGCTGTGTAGTGCAAATGCTGAATGAAGCTGTGCGCTGCTTAGATGAAGGCATTATTGCCTCACCGCGCGATGGTGATATTGGCGCCATCTTTGGTATTGGTTTCCCACCATTCTTAGGTGGCCCATTCCATTATATCGATACTTTAGGCGCGGATAACTTAGTCAAAATACTTGAACGTTATCAAACGCAATATGGCGATCGATTTGAGCCTTGCCCACGCCTTAAGGCGATGGCGGCAGAAAAAGCTCGCTTCTTCTAATACTTAGATGTTTTGGTTAAAAAAGCGGCAATGCTATGCCGCTTTTTTATTGCCTCAAGGCTAAGTTTTGCCTAAAAAACGTTCACATTTATTGGGGGGATCTTGTATTATGGCGTCCTATTACGGCAGTTGTGCTGTTATACCGTATGTGCATATCTGATGTTGATTAATGCTTATAAGTAGCCTCGCTCGGAGTCCATTTGTATAGCAAACTGCTATTTTTTGATTTGCACATAATGACTTAGTCGATTAAAGAGGTTGCTGTGGGATTGATGTTTTATATAGTTGCTGCCTTGTCGGTGAGTTGTTCGTGGTGTTTTGGGATTGCGGCTTTTAGAGCTGGGTTAACGGTAAGCTATTGGGCTGTAATGGGATTTATACTAGGGCCCTTAGCATTTCCACTCTTTTCCTCCCATAAGCGTATTGCACTAAGAAGAGTGTGTCAGAGTTCTGACGGAAGTCTAACCGCTTAATATAGATATGATTTGTCGTAAATGTGACTAATAAAAAAGGAGCTTGATGCTCCTTTTTTATTGGTCTAGGCCGCGCGCTAGCTGAGTAGCTCTAGACTATCTAAACGATAATGTTTCCACATTTAGATGGAATTAATTCCACCAACCCTTTGCTGGGATCACTTCAAGGTGGTTTAAGCCTTCTGGTAATTTTACTTTTTTACGAACAGGCTTTGCGAAACCAAGTGCTTTTTTGATTGAATTTAACATATCTCTCTCCTTAGTTCAGAAGATTAGGCAAGATCAATATTTATGAATTTGACATTTGGAGCACCTGCAAGCTGAACAGGCTTGAATTTGACATTTGGGGCACCTGCAAGCTCAACAGGCTTGAATTTCAC
Source organism: Shewanella sp. DNRA4 (assembly GCF_012843185.1). Classification (NCBI taxonomy): domain Bacteria; kingdom Pseudomonadati; phylum Pseudomonadota; class Gammaproteobacteria; order Alteromonadales; family Shewanellaceae; genus Shewanella; species Shewanella sp. DNRA4. The sequence goes on along the minus strand of NZ_JABAIP010000009.1, from coordinate 177,897 downwards.
ATTGGGGGCACCAGCGAGTTCAACAGGCTTGAATTTCACATTGGGGGCACCAGCAAGTTCAATAGGCTTGAACTTCACATTTGGAGCTCCAGCGAGTTCAATAGGCTTGAATTTCACATTGGGGGCACCAGCGAGTTCAACAGGCTTGAATTTCACATTGGGGGCACCTGCAAGTTCAACAGGCTTGAATATGACATTTGGGGCACCTGCAAGTTCAATAGGCTTGAATTTCACATTGGGGGCACCAGCAAGTTCAATAGGCTTGAATTTCACATTTGGAGCTCCAGTGAGTTCAACAGGCTTGAATTTCACATTGGGGGCACCTGCAAGTTCAACAGGCTTGAATTTGACATTTGGGGCACCTGCAAGCTCAACAGGCTTGAATTTCACATTGGGGGCACCAGCGAGTTCAACAGGCTTGAATTTCACATTGGGGGCACCAGCAAGTTCAATAGGCTTGAACTTCACATTTGGAGCTCCAGCGAGTTCAATAGGCTTGAATTTCACATTGGGGGCACCAGCGAGTTCAACAGGCTTGAATTTCACATTGGGGGCACCTGCAAGTTCAACAGGTTTGAATTTCAAATTGAGGGCACCATCAAGTTCAATAGGTTTGAACTTCACATTTGGAGCTCCAGCGAGTTCAACAGATTTAAACTTCACATTTGGAGCACCTTCCAGTGCATTAGCGTTTGAAACCAAGCCAATAGTAGATAGAAATGCTGCAGTTAGAATTCCTTTCATCGTTTTATCTCTCAGGGTAGTTGATAATATTTTATTTTTTGACACTGGGCATCTAATTGCAGATGTTGTGCCAATGTTTCAAACTACCGACAGAGAGATAATTAGATGATCAAATAATGTTGTGGTGGGGCATGAATTTACTCCGGTCATCTTGCAGCAATTGAGTAAACTCGGTCTCATTAATCGCTTTGCTAAAGATATAACCTTGTATTTCTTCACAGTTTAGGGCGCGTAGGATATTTAGCTGTGCTGCTTGTTCAACACCTTCTCCAACCACGGATAGTCCCATATTATGAGCAATGGTGATAATAGAATCGACCATCTTCAAATCACGATCTGACTTATCAATATCATCGACAAAGGCTTTATCGATTTTTAGCGTATGGATAGGGAATCGTTTTAAGTAAGAAAGTGACGAATAGCCAGTACCAAAGTCATCTAATGCTAGATTGACACCCATTTTCGTCAGTTGCTGCATAACGGTAATGGCCATTTCCGGTTGTTTAATCACCGTCCCTTCGGTGATTTCGAGTTCAAGATGTGCTGCTGGCAATTGTGTTAATCGTAAAATAGATTCAATTCGTTGTTGCAGATCGGGTAGTGCAAACTGACGTGACGATAAATTGACGGCGACTCTCCCTTTGAACAGGCCCAGTTCACGCCATTTTTGGGCGGCAAAACAGGCTTTTCTGAGTACAATTTCACCAATTTCAATAATGAGGCCATTTTCTTCTGCAAGAGGAATAAAATCATTCGGTGGAATAAGTCCTAAGATTGGATGATTTAATCTAACTAAGGCTTCCATTCCGGTAACATGACCATGCTTTAGATCAACTTTAGGCTGGTAATACACCTCAAATAAATCATCTTTTAAACCTTCTCTGATAAGATTTTCAATTTCTAACTGCTTAATCGCATGTTGGTTAAGAGATTCTGAGTAGAATTGGTAACAATTACCGCCAGCCGATTTTGCATGGTACATGGCAATATCCGCCTTTCTCAGTAATGCTTGCTCACTCTGCTCATCCTCTGGATAAAGTACAATCCCGATACTTGCACCCAAAACAAGTTGCTCATTACCTATTTCATATACAGCTTTAAAAGCATCTATAATTCGTCCCGCAATTGCGGCGCAGGAACTTATATCAGAGGTTTTATCGAGCACAATGGCAAATTCATCTCCACCTAAACGATAGATGCTCGTGTTTTTCGGTACGGAGGATTTTATTCTGACAGATACCAGTTTAAGTAATTGATCGCCAATTTGATGACCTAATGAGTCATTAATACGCTTAAAATTATCTAAATCGAGTACCATTAATGCATGATTAATTTCTTTATTGACTAAGTTCCCTAATGTGACTTGTAAGTTTGAACGGTTTGGCAGGCCAGTCAGTAAATCATTGTTGGTGAGTTTTCGAAGCTCTTCTTCCTGCTGTTTACGTCTCGATATGTCGGAGAAAACACCTACATAGTGTGATAGTTCGCCTGACTCATCGTAAATCGCGTCTATGGTGAGCTCCATATGGAAATGGCTTTTATCACCACGACTAGCTTCGACTTCACTCGCCCATCGACCTTGCTGCTTCAGCATACTGCGGATCTGATTTGAGAAGGACTCTGGATATAACTCAAAGGTAAGCAAGTTACCAATAAAATCAGTTCGATTTCGCTGTGAAATTCTACAACATGCTTCGTTGACCTCGACAAAACGATACTCGCTGTCGAGAATAAACATGCCTTCTGAAATATTTTCGATGGCTTTTTCGAACAGTTTTAATTGTTCTTCTTTTTGTTTAAATTGACTGATATTTTTAATAGTGCCAGTCATTCGAAGGGCATTATCTTTATCATCCCTTTCTACAATTTTGGCACTATCTAAAATCCAGATCCAACTATCATCTTTACCCTTAACTCTATATGCCGCTTCAAAGTGATCTGTCTCACCATAGAAATGTTTATTCAGTGCTTCTCTGACGCGCTCCTGATCCATGGGATGAATATTACTTTCTTCATCATTATTACCTGAACGGTGGCCATCCCTTGGGAACTCTAATGCACCCCAAATATTCGAGCGGAAAATATTACCCGTTTCTATATCCCAGTCCCACATTTCATCGCCACTTCCCCAGAGAGAAAGCTTTAGGCGCTCCTCACTTAAAGCTATTTGTCGCTGGACTTCTCGTTTGCGCAATATAGATTTTGTTACACCCCATATAATAAAAATAAAAATAATAGCATAAACAGATTTTGCCTGTATTGATAACCACCATGGGGGGGTTATAAGTATGTTGATGCTTTTTATCTTTCCTGGTGTTTTTGTAATAGGACTTATGCCGTAGACATTAAAAATATATTTTCCTGGGGAAAGGTTAGTATAGGTTGCGGAGTTGTTTCCTTTGTCTGCAATCCAGTCATTGGATAATTCATCTAATTGATAGTAATAGTCAATATTTGTACTGGCAGAACGAGGAGAGTTAAACTTTAATGTAAATGGATAATCAGAATACTTTAATTCTATTTCTTGTGATTTTGCTATTGCTTTGGTTAAACGACCATTGCCAACTTTTTGAACCTCATTAAAAACATAAAGTTCGCTTATGACAGTTTCAATATCGTCATTATGTAGATTTTTTTCTATTACACCGATATTAACTTGGCTTAATCCACTTATTCCACCAAAGTAGAAGAAATCGCCTATCGCAACAGCGCTTTGTGTATTGTACTCATCTTGAGCTCCAAAATCCGTGTCAAGGAAGTAAACACTATTGTCAGTTTTTATAATAATCTCTTTTATTGACGATGCTGCAATATCATTCGAAGCATTTACCGATATTGAGTAAACAGGATTTTTAGTCTCTATGCTTAAAGAAATATCTTCAGTTTGATGGTTATAAGTATAGATTGCAGATTTTGTTCCAAAATAAGTGATATTGTTTTTATTCGCGATGCTGTAAACAATTTCATTTGGAAAAATTAACTTTTCTTGTCCATTTTTTATATCTATCAAACCGGCTTGTGTTGCTAATATGTGATGGTCGCTAGCTATAGACTTTATCTCAAAAATAGGCATTTTTTGAGAAAGACGAAGTGTATTGATTGTTTTTTTGCTTTTTATATCCAACTCTTTTAGTTCAAAGTTATTTGTTCCATATACTATCTTGTTGTTTTTAATATTGGAAATAGAGACAATTTCGTCATCTGATAATTTAACTGGTACTTTATCTTTTAGTTCGATATAAAATAAACCGTTTTTACCGCCAAAATAAATTTCATTATCACTAATTGAAACGCTGGTAATATTTTCTGTGTTTGTTCGTATTGTACTTGTTTTTTTACTTAAAGTGTCAATTATACTAATAGTATTTGTATTCGTTGCTATAGCTAAATAACGTTCATTATCATATGAAACATTCCATACACTTTCATTGATGCTATCAATATGTGAAATAGTGTTTTCTTTTATTCCAATGAACTGAATTCCTTGATTAACACTTGCTAGGAAAAGGTAGTTTTCTCCTTGATATAGTAAGTGAGGAGGTTGTAATAATGTTTGTGAAAGAATACCTATTAAATCTGATGTGAGAGAGGATAGATCTAGATGGTATATATTGTTTTTTTGTAAATAGGTAATTTTTTCGTTGTTTATTGCTATGTTGTCAATATGGATGTTTGTTATTTTTTCAAGTGTTTTATTGAACTCATTATATTTGTATATTTCATTTTTTGTAAAGATGTAAGGTGTTTTGTTGATGTTTGCAATGTCAATAACATTGCTAGATAATTTTGTTATTTCGTTGTTATATGATAAAAGTGTTGTGCCATTATGATTTTTTAGTAAATAGCCATTATTTATTTTGATAATCTTCTTTATACTGTCAAATTCATTGTTTGAGATTCTATTAGTTATACTAAGAGTATTTTTATCTATTTCAATTATTTCTTTGTCAGTACCAATGATAATGATGTTTTTTACTTGGGTAAGTGACCACACAGGAATGTTTAAGTTTTTTACTTTTTCAAATTTATCAGTATCTTCATTATAAATATTAAGTCCATTATCTGTTCCAATGAGTAGTCTTTTACCATCAAAAATGATACTTTGAATAAAAGAACTGCTTAATCCTGAACTATCATTTGAATAATATTTTTTAAATTCTTTGCCATCAAATCGATTCAAACCATTTAAAGTGCCAATCCAAACATAGCCATCTTGGTCTTCAGATATTGCTGTGACAGTGCTCTGGGATAAGCCTTCTGCAACGCTAAAGGATTTTGTGTTTAGATTGGTCGGAATTGACGAAGAAGTATGAACCAATTCTTGGCTAATAGCGGGCATACAAAACAAAAAAACATTGATAATAAATAGATACTTTAAGAGTATTTTCGGCATAGTGTTGTTCTTAGTATTGTCCGAGGATGCCATGAAACAATTGTGTTACATCACTTTTCCAGAAATAGAAGCTTTTGTCAAAAGTGAGAATGTAAAAATTCCTTTAAATTGCAGACAGATGGCGTTAGATAGTGTGCAGCATTTGATCTAAGGGGCGGATTGGCCATGTTTTACATTAATTTTTACTACAAAGACCAGAGATACTACTGCACAAATGCATGAATGCAGCGGTTTTGTTTGTTTACAGTAAATGCTGGATTAATGATCTAACAGCTTTTTTTAGGTTAAAAATTGAACTTTTCAGCGTTTTGTTTGAACAGTTTTAGATCGGTAATCATATTGTCAGATTTGAGGGCAGATTGAGATACATGCTCAGAACCGGTACTAAAAAGCACTAAGCGATCACTATGCTTAGTGCGCATTTTTTGCATCATAAACTTGATTAAATCGGGGCGGGTGAGCTTGCTGATTTCAGCCACAACCAGTTCCCGTTGATTGAACTGATAATCTCGATTACCGACACTCACCCAATAACGTTGGCCACGAGTTTTAAGATTGGCATCATGTTCCATTACCTGGTTGATGAGTCCTTGTTTTGTGCTTTCCCATTCTTCATTCGTTATTTGCATAACAGCATAGTTAAAGTCCGCGATAAACTCGTCGATTGCTTCCAGTAAATGCAGTGGACCCGTTGTGGGTGATTGAATATAGAAAATGAGCCCAGGATGGCGATTTAGTGGAAGGTAACCTGTGCCAACCATGTAGCCTAATTGTTTTTCAGTACGCAGTTCATGGAAGAAGGTTGAGGACATCGCGTGATTGAGTAAGCTAAACAGTGCCATTTTTTCTGGCGTTGCCCTTGCTGATTGGTAATAGACGATAATGGCGCTGTCTTGATGATCTATCGCCAGTTCTCTTAAAAGGGTGCCTTGTCCGGTTAAATTAATTAATTCACGGGTGGATTCTGCGCTAGGGCTAGAGACTAGGGACAAGATATGCTCCAGACGTTTGCCGAGTGCCTGCGCCTCTGAGACTAACCAATCGCCGTAAATTAATCCTTCTAGATAAATTTTTTCGTAAAATGCCCTTACATGGTTATGTAGATCATTCAAGGTTATATTTTCAAGTGCTTGGGCCATTCTGGCTGGTTCGTAACTGCGCTTCTGTAATGTTGCTGTCAGGCTGGTGAACAGTTGTGAAATCGGCTTAGCTTGAGCTAAATTTTGCCAACTACGTAACAGCTGAGACTTGATTAAGGCAAACCGTTCTTCGGTAAAATTACGTTCTCTTGCTTTATGGATAAGCAAAGCTAACAGTGTCTCTTGATTACCGGTAAAACCGGATAAATGTAGCGTTATGCCCCCTTGGTGTGGATAGATGTTGTAGCTTAATCCTGCGACTTCAGCTTGATAAGTAGGCTCGGTTAGATAATCGAGTAACATCTCGACATACAAGCGGGTGAGAGCGGCATGTTTGGGGGTTTTACTTGCTTGCTCAGAGTCGAGTGATAAATACATATGCCCTTTAGGGACATTAAATTCATCGTCTTTTTTATGCCAAATACGATATCCCGTGGATTTCGCAACGATAACAGGGACTGCGACTTCGCTTTTATCGGGGCGAGCAATAGAGTCTGCCACGATAAAGGGATTGGCAGCAGGTAACTGGAGTTCTGGACGAATCTGAGTGACTTGCCAACGGGCGAGGGACTCAGGCTTTATCGGCAAAATTTGGTATGGCGTGTGATACCAGTTAGCTTTACGGTCGTTCTTAACGGACTGTGCAATAAGTTGCAACCGCATGTTTTGCGGTGTCATTAGTGCCAATAACTCGAGTGTTTCGGGCACGTCTAAACCATCCATACGATAATCACCAAAGAGCAGATCTTCCACTTCATAGTGGTGCATATTGATGCTTAAGTGGCTGGCCAAATCGAGGGATTTAACGTGTTCTTGATAGCGAAATGCCATTTTTAGCAGATTTGCTCGCTCCAAATAGCGCCAGTCTTCAAGGCCTTGAGTTTTGATTAACTCAATATACTCAAAACAGCTGCAAACAATGTCTTCAATATTGCTCATGCCTTTATCTGTGAGCTGCAGGCCAATGCAATAGTCCTTGAAGTTATAGCCATTGACACCGCCACCTGCCGATAAATTATTCACTAAACCTTGTTCTTTAAGATACGACAACAGGCTGCCTTTACTCTCATTACCGAGAATATGGCTAATGTAGGTGAGAGGTTTACGTTTGTAGTAGTGGTCGATGCCTGGGAAATTAAAGCTGATGCTTAAACGTTTTTGTTCCTTTAATGGAACAATATTGATTTGCTTAAGCAGTTCATTTTGTGAAAACAGCGGAACATCAGGATACTGTTTGACTAAGTTTAAGTTACGGATCTCGCTGAAATATTGTATTGCAAGTGCTTGCAACGCATCTAACGACATAGGTGCAACTAAACACAGTGTCATTAAATTAGCACTGTAGTGAGTTTGATAAAACGCCAATAACTCGCTTCTAACCTGTGCCTGCGTTCCTCCTAAAGTAACTAAGTTTCCCACGGAGAACTTTGAGAATGGATGCTGTTGATTGACGGTTTCTTTTAGCACTTGATAGCTGCGGCGGATATCATCTTTCAGCTTTAAACTAAATTCAGATTCAATGGCTTGGCGTTCTCTATCCACCAATTCCAAGTCAAATTTTGGCGCGATAAAGAATTGGCTAAATCTGTCTAAGGAGTCGGCGAAAACATCAGCATTGATGGTAAAAAAGAAATTGGTATGCTCGGTGCCTGTCCAAGCATTATTGCTGCCACCATGCTGATTGATAAATGAGTGGTATTCGCCTGAGTCGGGGAATTTTTCGGTGCCTAAAAAGAGCATATGCTCTAAAAAATGCGCCATACCGGGTCTATCCACAGGATCATCAAAATGTCCCACTGCGACCGCCATGGAGGCGGCGGCTTGGCTAGCGTCCAAATCTTCCACCAATAATACCCGCAGCGCATTATCTAACACGAGATAACGGTACTGGCGATGATCGTTTGGACTTTTGTAAATAGACTGAGAGGCTTGCAAAGAGACACTCCGATGACGATGGCTTGTTATATATTGATAGTCTTAATGGTTTTTGGCAAATATCTCTTGTGCTTATCGACTAAAGATTAACTCTTGCAAGGTTTGTCGAAATCCATTTTAGGGCTACAATTGGGATAAAACAAAAACAAGTATGGGTAACGAGAGACGTATGCAGCTATTTTTGATGCGACATGGTGATGCTGGATTTAATGCTCAGTCGGATAGGGATAGAACGTTAACCGATGTTGGAAGACACCATACAGTGTTAATGAGCAACTGGTTAGCTCGAAGCGTCAGCGATTTTGATCTTGTTTTGGTTAGTCCTTACTTACGGGCTCAGCAAACTTGGCAAACATTGAGTCAACATTTTCCTGAGCCGCGCAAATGGCTGGTTGCCGATGATCTCGTGCCATCTGGCGATCCTGCCAATGTCGCCGCCTTGATTTTGGCTTATGCCGAGTTATACAAAGCCGATAAAGTGTTGGTGATTTCCCATATGCCGCTGTTAGGTTATTTGGTGAGTGAGCTAGTTGCAGGTGTTGAACCGCCCTTATTTGCGACTTCTGGGATCACATTAATCGATAAACATGCCGAGCAAGCCTCTCTTATGTGGCAGCATGCTCCCCATAGTATTAGTTAATAAATTCAATATAAAACAAAGGGCTCACAGATGTGGGCCCTTTGTTTTAGTATGCTTTTTTTTATAGAGTTGGATAGCTTAACGTCTATGGGGCTGGTCGCCAATATCGATAAGTACTAGCAGCGCCGCATCGCCACCCCATTCTTTGGGCGCTTGGTGAAAGGCTTTCACCATAGGATGTTGCACTAACCACATTGGCACTTGTTGTTTAAGTATGCCCGTGCCATAACCGTGCATCACACAACAACATTGGCTTTGCTGTTTTACACAGGCTTGGATCAGCGCTGCTAATTCGAGTTTGGCTTCCGACTGGCGATAACCGTGTAAGTCCAGCAGTAAATCCGGCTGATAATCGCCACGTCTTAAGCGTTTAAGCTCCAGACTATCGACACCCTCGTCGAGCCAACGCATTGGCCCCTGAACGGGCAGTAAAGGTTGATAAGTATCTGAGAAATAACTATTAGCATGCAACTGCTGCTCTTTTAGTTCAATTTCTTGTTTGGTTTTTAGGGGCGCGCGAAAATGCCGCTTATCTTGGGTGATAGGTTTTATCCCCTCGATTAGCGCCGAAAACATCGCCATGCCTTCTTTGTCATCGTCTTTATTCATGGCGGGTATTCTATTGAATCCTATGGTTTCTGAATAGAGTTCAGTTACAATGTTTGTGAACATACAAGCGGGAGAGCGTTTTGGATAAGATCTTTGTAGATGAAGCTGTGACAGAGTTACGCACCATTGGTGATATGTTGCGTTGGGCGGTGAGCCGCTTTAATGATGCTAATGTGTACTATGGCCACGGGACGGATAACGCGTGGGATGAGGCGATTGCCTTAGTGTTCCATGCGCTGCACTTGCCTGAAGAAATCGGCCAACAGGTGATTTTAAGTAACTTAACCAGCAGCGAAAAACACAAAATCGTTGAGCTGATCATTCGCCGCGTACGTGAGCGTTTGCCTGTGCCTTATTTAACCAATAAAGCGCGCTTTGCAGGGCTTGAATTCTATGTGGATGAGCGCGTATTGGTACCTCGTTCACCTATCGCCGAGATGATCGCCAATCGCTTTAGTCCTTGGTTATACGGCAAGCCAGTTAATCGCATTTTAGATTTATGTACCGGCAGTGGTTGTATCGCGATTGCCTGTGCCTACGAATTTGATGAAGCTGAGGTCGATGCGCTCGATATCAGTGATGATGCCCTCGATGTGGCGCAAATCAACGTTGAAACCTTAGGGGTGATGGACAGAGTGTTCCCGATGCAATCGGATCTGTTTTCAGCCATTCCTGAAGGTCCACAATATGATTTAATTGTCTCTAATCCGCCCTATGTGGATGAAGAAGATATCGGCGATATGCCAGATGAATACCACCATGAGCCTGCGATTGGTTTAGCCTCGGGTCGTGACGGCCTCGACTTAACCAAACGCATTTTAGCGAATGCGGCTCAATACCTGACACCAACGGGCATTTTAGTGGTTGAGGTGGGTAACTCTATGGTGCATCTGATGGAGCAATTCCCTGAAGTACCTTTCACTTGGGTTAACTTTGAACACGGCGGCGACGGTGTGTTTGTGCTAACTCGTGATCAATTGATCGAACATCAATCGCTTTTTGCCATTTATCGCGACGCGGAATAATCACAATAAGCACATAAATTAGGTTGAGTCTTTTCCCGCTGCCAGTTAGGCTTGCAGCGGGAAAAAGAATTGTCCAGCCATTGCTGGGCGCGGAGCGAGAAGCAAATCATTTAAGGTGTAAAAAGCGGATGTCTGGAAACAGTATTGGTCAAAATTTTGTGGTGACTACCTTTGGTGAAAGTCACGGTGTGGCGCTCGGTTGTATTATTGATGGTTGCCCACCAGGGCTCGAACTCACCGAAGCCGATATGCAGCATGATTTAGACCGCCGTCGTCCTGGCACATCCCGTTATACCACCGCGCGTCGTGAGCCTGATGAAGTACGGATCTTATCCGGTGTGTTTGAGGGCAAAACCACGGGCACCTCCATTGGGCTTTTGATCGAAAACACCGATCAGCGCAGCCAAGATTATTCCAATATCAAAGATTTATTCCGTCCAGGACATGCCGATTACACCTATCAGCAAAAGTATGGCCTGCGTGATTACCGTGGTGGCGGCCGTTCATCGGCACGCGAAACCGCTATGCGGGTTGCTGCAGGCGCTGTGGCGAAAAAGTATTTAAAGCAAGTGCATGGGATTAATATCCAAGGCTATATGTCGCAACTTGGACCGATTAGTGCCGAGACCCTCGATTTTAGTCAAATCGAGCAAAATGCCTTTTTCTTCCCCGATGCGAGTAAGCTCGAGGCGCTGGATGAGTATATGCGCGAGCTGAAAAAATCCGGTGATTCCATTGGTGCAAAAATTTCGGTGGTGGCGACTAATGTGCCTGTTGGACTGGGTGAGCCTGTGTTCGATAGGCTCGATGCCGACATCGCCCATGCCTTAATGGGCATAAACGCGGTAAAAGGCGTGGAAATCGGTGATGGTTTTGGGGTTGTGACGCAAAAGGGCTCAGAAGGGCGCGATTTAATGTCGCCGCAGGGTTTTGAATCTAATCATGCGGGCGGCATCCTCGGCGGCATCTCATCGGGTCAACCGATTATTGCTCATATCGCATTAAAACCGACCTCGAGTATCAGTGTGCCGGGTCAAAGCATGACGGCCCAAGGTGAAATGGCAGAAGTGGTGACTAAAGGTCGTCACGATCCCTGTGTCGGGATCCGCGCGGTACCGATCGCCGAAGCTATGCTGGCGATTGTGTTGATGGATCATCTGTTAAGACACAGAGCTCAAAATCAGGATGTTCGCAGTCATACACCGATTCTCGGCATGAGATAGGCGCGATGAATGAGACAGTCTGCATGGAATAATGATGCATAGCGGCTGTGTAATAAATGGAATGCGTTAATGTTTACAATCTCTAGCACAAGCCAGCAATTACGCTGGTTATGTGCTTGCTATTTTTTCTTCTTTTCAATTCTCGGCACTATGATCCCCTACCTTGGGGTCTTCTTTGAAAACCGGGGATTTAACCCTCAAGAAATCGGTTTTTTACTCGCGATTTTAATGGCGACGCGTATCGTGGCCCCCAATGTGTGGGCGAAGGTGGCCGATCGTACTGGCATGCGTTCCGAATTAATTAAGATGGGCGCGGGCGCTGCGATGTTGGCGTATTTAAGCTTTTTCTATCACGGTGGTTTTGTGTATATGGCGCTGAGTCTTGCGTTGTATACCTTTTTCTGGAACGCGATTTTGGCGCAGCTTGAGGTGATCACCCTCGAAACCTTAGGTGAAAATGCCAGCCGCTATGGACAAATCCGCAGCTTTGGCAGCATTGGCTATATCTGCTTAGTGGTCGGTGCCGGTTTTGCCATCGGTCAATGGGGCACCGAGGTGTTGCCCTATATTGGTTTAGTTTTGTTTACGGGGATGCTGGTGTGTGCCTTGCCATTGCCTGCCAATCGGGCTATGCGCCCACAAGGACAAGAGCGCCAGCCACTTAAATGGACTAAACCCATTCTGTGGTTCATGGTGTCGGCGATGTTATTACAGATGAGCGCAGGGCCTTTTTACGGTTTCTTTGTGCTCTATCTTAAGCAGGCGGGTTATACCGAAGCGGCCGCGGGGATTTTTGTCGCCCTCGGTGCAATGGCCGAAATCGTGATGTTTATGTTTGCGCCTCGCTTGCTTGGACGTTATGGCGTCAATACCTTGCTTGTCGTCAGTATTGCCATGACCGCCGTGCGCTGGTTGTTGGTCGCCTTTGGCGTAGAGAGCATGTTATTGCTGGGCTTAAGCCAAGTGCTGCATGCGTTCACCTTCGGCTTGACCCATGCGGCCTCGATTCAATTTGTGCATCGAAATTTTGATGCCAGTCATCGCAGCCAAGGGCAAGCCCTGTATGCCAGCTTAAGCTTTGGGGTTGGCGGCGCACTCGGCACTTGGATTTGCGGTTATATCTGGGGTGATGGTAGCGGCGCTGTATGGTCTTGGGTATTTGCGGCGGCCTGTGCCTTTGCGGCCATGTTAGCGGTATTTTTGATCCCTAAGGATAGGGCGCAAGCGGTTGCTGCATAAGCTTATATTGATTGTGAAAGTAACTCATTGTAAAAACTAGAATAATTAACAAGAGAGGTTAAGGTGATCCGGTTTCGTTTAGGCTTAGTCATCAATCCACTGGCGGGTTTAGGTGGCAGTGTGGGTCTTAAGGGCAGCGATGGCGTGGCAGAAGAAGCCCTTGCCTTAGGCGCCGAGCCCAAGGCGATAAAGCGTATGATGCAAGCCTTAGAAGTGATTGCCCCTTTTGCCAAAGATATCGAAATCATTACCGCCTCAGGTGTGATGGGGGAGGATGCCGCCAACGCCTTAGGTTTTAACACCCGTGTGGTGTATCAAACTCCGGATAAAACCCAAGCCGTCGACACGCAAGCCGTAGTGCGTACCTTGCTTGATGAACCGTTAGATTTATTACTGTTTGCGGGGGGCGATGGCACGGCGCGTGATGTGTATAGCGTGTTTGAACAAGCCGTTATCGACGATAAATTACCCGTGCTTGGTGTTCCTGCTGGAGTAAAAATCCATTCAGGTGTTTACGGCATCACGCCCCATGCTGCGGGTATGGTGGTCAAAATGTTGCTTGAGGGTGAGTTAGTCAGCCTGATGAGTGCCGATGTGATGGATATCGATGAAGTAGCTTTTCGCCAAGGCACGGTGCGCGCCAAACGGTTTGGTGAGCTATTAGTGCCCGCTGAACCCCGTTATGTGCAAGCGGTGAAGATGGGCGGAAAAGAGGTCGATGAGCTCGTGCTTGCCGATATTGCCGCCGATGTTATCCAGCAAATGGAAGACGAGCTGTACATTATGGGCTCGGGCAGCACGGTCGCCTTTGTAATGGAAGAGCTTGGGCTCGATAACACCCTGTTGGGGGTTGATCTTATTCAAGATAAAGCCTTGGCGGCGAGTGATTTAACCGCCAAGCAGTTGCTCGACTTTACTCAAGATAAGCCCGCAAAACTGGTTATTACCTTGATTGGCGGGCAGGGGCATATTCTCGGTCGTGGCAATCAACAGTTGTCGCCAGAGCTTATCCGCCGCCTCGGTAAGGACAATATTATTATCCTCGCCACAAAAACTAAGCTAAAAGCACTTGAAGGACGCCCCTTAATTGTGGATAGTGGCGACCCTCAATTAGATCGTGAGCTTTGTGGCTATTACAAAGTGACGACGGGTTACCATGATTATGTGATGTATCAGGTGGCCAACCCCGACTAATCAGATTTATTCTCCTCGGAGATTGCAAGCACCGAGGGGCCAGCGGCCATTTGGGCGAAATACGTTATTGGAGAGTTTGACCCGATGTTAGAGCAGTATGAAGAAGCACTAGAACAGTGGATTGAGTCTGTCGTAAGCCATGGTGATGACGACGCCTTATTTGCCTGCGGTTATCTGCAAGGCCATGTGGCGGTGGTGTTATCGCAACTCGAAGACGAAGGCGAGAGCACTTTAGAAGCCTTACTTGAAAAAATGACCGACTGTTTAGCCCTCGCGCGCCAAGAATTAAATGATGCCGATTTTGCATTAGTGGAAGCGGCTTGGACACAATTACATGGCAAGATTGTTAGTCATTTAGCGGCCTAATTAATGAGTATATCCACGACGACTTCGGTTGATGCCATGGCTGAATCTGAGGGGCAGCAAGCGGTTTATATCGGTCTAGTCAATCCGAAAACCCCGACGAACGTAGGCGGCATTATGCGCGCTTCGGGTTGTTATGGTGTCGATGCCGTGTTCTACACGGGTAAACGCTATGAATATGCCGCCCGTGGGCCGCAGCAATATAACGCCGATACGCAGAGCGCCGCCGAGCGGATTCCATTGACTGGAGTGGCCTCCTTACTCGATGCGCTCCCCTCTGACACTAAGCTGGTGTGCGTGGATTTAGTCCTAGGGGCGACACCCTTACCTGAGTTTGTGCATCCCGAGAAAGCCTTTTATGTGTTTGGCCCTGAGGATGGCACCATTGGCCAAGAGATTATCGATAGGGCGGATGCCGTGGTGTATGTGCCGACGGTAGGCTGCATGAATCTGGCTGCGTCGGTCAATGTGCTGCTGTACGATAGATTAGCGAAAGCCCATCGTGAGCAAGTATCAGCTCAAACCGAGTTCGATGGTGATGCCTTGATCCGTCAAAGTCGCGACAATAATAATCGCACTCGTGTTAAAACCACTAAGCGTGAGTCTTCGAAGTAGTCTTTACAATCAGCATCTGTTCCAAAAAGGATTAAGCAATGGCTTAATCCTTTTTTGTTTTTGCACTTTTATCTTGAGAAAATACCAGCATTGGAGTGCTTAGTTTTCTCTTAGCGATAACGCTTAATTGCTGCAACTCTGCTTCTTTATTCAACAACTAATCAGAAACACTAAAACCACTGTGCTCACTTTCACTAAAGTGCTTTGCCTTTGAGCAATTTGCGTAGCCACATTCGATTCGGGCTGAGTTTATGGAGTGTAGGCCAATCGAGTGGAAGCGGCTCACCGGTTAATTGTGCCGCTAAGCATTCGGCCGCCAACGGCCCTGAACTTAGCCCCCGCGACCCTAAACCACCTAGGATATAAAGGCCATTGAGGATGGGAGCTGGGGTTGTTTGCCAATAATGCTTGCTTTGTTCGGCCTGCTGCTGATTGAGTTGATGCTGTTCATAGCGCGCCAATATTTCAGCCACATCGGGCGCGCAGCCCATCATCGGGAAATGATCCCGCGTTACCATGCGCACGCCAACTCGGGCGCTATTGCCCCTGATGTCGATATCGTCAACCCAGGCTTGATTGGGGTAGCTTTCTTGCATTTTGCCTAGGTTTTCCCGTTGCTCCTGCGGGCAAAAATCGAGGTGAGCTGCCGCTTTTACATAACTGGCGCCAAGACAATGCAAGCCTTGATGACTCGGCGTGAGGTAACCATTCGCGCATAACACGGTCGCCAATTGGCTCAGTTTAAATTGGGCGGGGACGTGGCTCACTTGGCCGCGAAACGGACTTATCTGCAAACGTTCACTGGCCGAAAACTGTGTCAGCTGCGCGCCATTGGCGAGCACGAGTTGGCTGTATGGTCCAAAACGTTGGCCTTGAGTGTGGAGATACCAAGCATTTGTATCACACTTGATTTCGGTGATGTCGGTATTGAAATGGCACTGCACATGGGCAAGTTGCGAGGCCTTATCCACCGCGGCCTTGGCGTATTCAAATGGGCATACCCAGCCACCGAGTGGATAAAAAAATCCAGCCTTATCAATACCTATTTGAGCGATTTCGTTGGCTTCATTCGCATCAACAGCGTAGGCGATTTCCGCTGGCCAGTCTTGGCTTTGGATGATTTTATCGAGCCGTTGTTGGCTGCGCTCATCATGACCCGTTTGCAGCACACCACAAAAATCATGGGAAATTGGTGTCACGCCAGATGTTCCGTTCGTGCCCATCGTTGATGCAAGACTCAGCGCCTCAATACGGCGGCGACTGAACAAAAAGGCCTGTTGGAAAAAACGGCTAAGTTCATCATTTTCTGGCGTGAGTAGGGGATAGATGGCCCCTTGGCGATTACCAGACGCGCCTTGGCCTAACTCATTATCCTTACAAAACAATATGCTACTTTGGCCTCGTTCGGCGAGTGATAGCATCAGATGTGCTGACGCGAGTCCGCCGCCTATGATGGCAATTGGCTGCTCTTTAGTGGCGAGTGCCGAAGGTTTTGGGGTAAATGCCTGAACGGTATCGGCTTGTTGACGCAGCAATTTACGCTCATGGATCAGAATATTGTCGCTGATAATCTGGCTTCGCAGTGAGTCGCAGGTATTTTCATTGAGAGCGTCTTGGCTGACGTCAAGCGTGCTAAAGCCGCAACTGTGGGCAAGGTGTTGCGCTGTTTCACTAAGATTAAGCCCAATCAGTAGGGCATCATCCGCACTCAAGCGCGCCATTTGCCAGAGCTGCTTACCATTTAGCTGCGCAGGTAAATGCGGTAAAACCAGCCATTGCTGAATGGGATGAGAAGTACTGTGGGGGAGTTGGCTAAGTGCTGTGTTCAGATCGCCAAAATGCAAATCGACTGTGATTAGGCCGTCATCAAAAATTAATCTCTGGCACCCTATAATGCGCGCAGGCTTTGCCTTAAGTATGGCATTGGCAATGGGTTGTAAATGAGGCTTGGAAATTAAACTTTGCGATTGATCCCAAAGTAATTTAAGTTCGTAATCGTTAATGGGATTGGGCTCAAACACTTTGACTAACAGACGCGTTTTGCCTTGAGATTGAGTATGCGTTTGCCAGTGATGCAGTAAAGAGAGTAGCTCGAGTCCATCGCCTAATCCCCATTGCCCCATGACGTGCAAGCCCTGAATGAGCTGAGTTGATTGCGTCGGTAAGCGAGAGAGTTGAAGGAGAGTAAAATTGTCCAGAGACTGTGCAGTAGTCAATGCGCATTGGGGATAAAGGTTGATTAGTTGCGGGTAATCACGCTTAAATTGGTAAGATTTTTGGGGCTTAGCAGTCAAAGAAATATACTCTCGGTCTCATATTAGGCATTATTTTACCCGCCTTTATGGAAAGCTGACCACTTAATTGAAGCAAAACAGATACTATTGGCTCAGCAAAAAGTAGGTACTGACATGTACACAATGGATAGCAATAAAATGAAAAGAGTCGTGATCACCGGAATGGGTGTTGTTTCAAGTATCGGTAATAACAAGCAAGAAGTGACTGAGTCACTTAAAGCGGGCCGTAGTGGTATTACACATTCCGCTCAGTTTGAAGAAATGCAACTACGTAGTCATGTATGGGGCAATATCAAATTAGATCCTTCTGAGCTGATTGACCGCAAAGCGCTGCGTTTTATGGGCGATGCCGCGGCATATGCTTACATTGCAATGCAAGAAGCCATTAAGGATGCTCAGTTAACTGAAGAGCAATATTCAGATCCTCGCGTAGGGTTAATTGTGGGTACAGGCGGCGCTTCGTCTTCTAACCAAGTGCAAGCGGCTGATATTCTACGCGAAAAAGGCGTAAAACGCGTGGGTCCTTATATCGTGCCACGCATTATGTCGAGCACGGCCAGCGCTTGTTTAGCGACACCCTTCAAAATCAAAGGTATGAACTACTCAATCAGTTCAGCCTGTGCGACCAGTGCTCACTGTATCGGTCACGCCGTTGAACTTATCCAAATGGGTAAGCAAGATATGGTGTTTGCGGGCGGTTCGGAAGAAGTGGATTGGACTCTGACCATGGGCTTTGATGCGATGGGCGCGCTATCGACTAAATACAATGCCACTCCAGAAAAAGCCTCTCGCACCTATGATGCTGACCGTGATGGTTTCGTTATCTCTGGTGGTGGCGGTATCTTAATTGTTGAAGAGTTAGAGCACGCTCTGGCTCGTGGCGCGAAGATTTACGCTGAAGTGATTGGTTATGGTGCATCATCAGACGGTTACGATATGGTGGCTCCGTCTGGCGAAGGTGCGGTGCGTTGTATGCAAATGGCACTGGCCGATGTGGACACACCAATTGACTATATCAACACCCACGGTACATCTACTCCAGTAGGTGACGTGCGTGAATTAGAAGCCCTGCGTGAAGTCTTTAAAGACAAGTGTCCACCAATTGCATCTACTAAGTCTATGACTGGCCATGCATTAGGCGCCGCAGGTGTACATGAAGCGATTTACAGCTTGATCATGATGGAAAACAGCTTTATTGCCCCAAGCATCAACATCGATAACTTGGATGAAGCTGCGAAGGACATGCCAATCGTGCGTGAATACCGCGATGCAGAGCTAAACACTGTCATGAGCAACAGCTTTGGTTTTGGTGGCACTAACGCAACGTTAGTGATGCGCAAATATAAATAAGTCATTATTTTTGTTAAAAAAGGAAGCTTCGGCTTCCTTTTTTATTGGCTAAATTGAGTAATACCAATCACATTAAATATCTAATCAGTTCAGAGCCTCACAGGCATTTCAATCCAAGGCGCATTGATGCAGAAATGGTTATTCCCTTTTAAGTCAATGTAACGCGGGAGTGGGATGCCAGTGTGGCTCCCGAAGGGCGGGTTTCTACGCGCTTTATACTGCGTTTAAGGCTTTCGACAGAGCACCACTATGCCTTCAAGCCTTCGCCTTGTCTAAAGCGCGTTGAATTCCCGCTGAATGAACAGATATTTAATACGATTGGTATAATTCGACTCAGGGATTGGGTTTATGATCAGAGTCTTGCTAGAATCCTTGGCTACTCACTCTCTAGCCCATTTTTATCAGAAAGGTCCCCATGAAGATTGTTGTCGATGAAAATATGCCCTATGTCGAACCCTTATTTGGGGCGTTAGGCGAGATAATCCCAGTCAATGGCCGCACGCTAACGCCTGAGCAGGTGCAAGATGCCGATGTGCTGCTGGTGCGCTCTGTCACCCGAGTCAATGCCGCACTGTTAGATGCCAATCCAAAACTTAAGTTTGTCGGCAGTGCAACTATAGGGACTGATCATGTGGATCTGGCCTATCTTGCTGGGCGTGGCATTCCCTTTTCGAATGCACCCGGCTGTAATGCGACCGCTGTCGGGGAGTTTGCCTTTATTGCGATGTTAGAACTGGCGGCGCGGTTTAATTCGCCGCTCAAGGGTAAAGTTGTGGGGATTGTCGGTGCGGGCAATACTGGTAGCGCAACGGCCAAATGCCTCGAAGCCTACGGTATTAAGGTATTGCTCAATGACCCCATCAAAGCGGCCGAAGGCGATCCCCGTCATTTTGTGAGCCTTGAAACCCTATTACATGAAGCGGATATCATCAGCCTACATGTGCCCATCACTCGCACTGGCGAGCATAAGACACTGCATTTATTCGATGAATCGCGCCTAATGAGTCTTAAACCTAATACGTGGTTGGTGAACTGTTGCCGCGGTGATGTAATTGATAATCAAGCCTTAATTAAGGTTAAGCAGCAAAGGGATGATCTTAAATTGGTGCTCGATGTATGGGAAGGGGAACCGAATCCCATGCCGGAGCTGGTGCCTTTTGCTGAGTTTGCGACTCCGCATATCGCCGGTTACAGCTTAGAAGGTAAGGCTCGTGGCACTTTTATGCTGTACCAAAAGTTGTGTGAGTTGTTAGCCATTCCGGCCACCAAACGCTTTTTCGAGCTATTGCCTCCATTTCATTTTAAGGCGGTTGAACTCGAACAAGTCCCCGATGAAAAAGCCCTATTACAGCTCGCAAGATTCGTCTACGACCTGCGTGATGACGATGCCGTATTCCGAAATGGCTTTGCAAGGTCGAATGGCTTCGACACTATGAGAAAAAATCACAAACATCGACGCGAATTTAGTGCATTGGCGCTGGCTTATCACGGTCAATCTGAGGTAGATTGGTTGTCCAATTTAGGTTTTTCAGGAGTCGGTCGGTAATTATGTCGCAGGAATTTAATGTTGTCGTTTTAGGTGCATCGGGTGCAGTGGGTCAAACAATGATTGAGATCCTCGAAGAGCGTAACTTCCCGGTTGCGAACTTATATCCTTTAGCCAGTAGCCGTAGCGCCGGTGAAACGGTCAGCTTCCATGGCAAACAAGTTACCATTTTGGACGTCGAAACCTTCGATTGGAGCCAAGCGCAGTTAGGCTTCTTCTCTGCCGGTGGTGATGTCTCGGCCAAGTGGGCGCCTATCGCAGCTGAAGCGGGTTGTGTGGTGATCGATAACACCTCTCACTTCCGCTATGACATTGATATTCCATTGGTTGTGCCTGAAGTTAACCCCCATGCGATTGCTGATTTCCGCAACCGTAATATTATTGCCAACCCGAACTGCTCGACCATCCAAATGCTGGTGGCTCTAAAACCGATTTACGACACTTATGGCATCAGTCGTATTAACGTGGCGACTTATCAATCGGTCTCTGGTACGGGTAAAAAAGCGATTGAAGAACTGGCAAAACAATGCACTAAGCTGTTGCAAGGTCTGCCTGCTGACGCTGACGTTTATCCAAAGCAAATCGCGTTTAACGTATTGCCGCAAATTGATAAATTTATGGACAATGGCTACACCAAAGAAGAAATGAAAATGGTCTGGGAAACCCAGAAGATTTTTGGCGACGATGACATTCTCGTTAACGCGACTGCTGTGCGCGTGCCGGTATTCTATGGCCATTCTGAAGCGGTTCACATCGAAACTCGCCAACCTGCCGATGCAGAAGATATTAAAGCTTTACTGCGTAATGCCGAAGGAGTGGTATTGTTCGAGTCCGATGACGAATATCCAACTGCTGTGACCCATGCAGCGGGTACCGATCCTGTTTACGTGGGCCGTGTGCGTAAGGATATCTCCCATTCTCACGGTATTAATCTTTGGGTAGTGTCGGATAATATTCGTAAAGGCGCAGCCTTAAACAGCGTGCAAATTGCCGAGATTTTAGTGAGAGATTATTACTAAGTCTTAAGTAGCAATTGATGCCCAATGAAAAAGCCTGCTGCCAGCAGGCTTTTTTTGTTTTACAATTGTGAACAGTAGCAGGGCTGGGATTTCTAGTTTATAGTAATCTCAATAAATACAATTGCCTAAAGCCTGTTATCAGCGAGATAACTTAAATAGCGCTTCAAAGGGAAGGATTGATGAAATTTCGCACTTCGTATCTTGTGGGCCTGATGGCCACCGTTTTAGCTGTTTTTTCCACGACCTCTTTTATTGATCCTGCGATAGCTGCCGATACTCCCAAAATAAAACCTTTAAAAATCATGGGACCAGATGGACAAATCCGTCAGGTCAATCATCAATATGGGCCAACGACCGCTAAAGATACTTTCTGGAGTATTGCGCAAAAAGTCCGTCCCGATGCCAGTGTCAGTGTTTATCAAGTCATGGCTGCAGTATTTGATGCCAACCCCCATGCGTTTAACTCCGACAGTTACAATAGCCTCGAACGTGGCATGATTTTGCTTATCCCTTCGAAAGAAGTGATGTTATCCATTCCCAATAGTGTAGCGATTGCCCGCGCCGAACGCAGCGATAAGCAAGTCCGTAATACCGCCAAAGCGGCGACTAAACCAGTATCTAAACCCACTGTTGTCACTCCCGTAGTTGAAAATAAACCTAAGGTAGAGCCTCAACCTAAAGTCGATGTTAAACCCGAAGCGGCTAAGACCGAAGTTGCTAAAACGGATGCCGTTGCGACGCCACCCGCTGCGACGAAAATGGTGAGTTCCGATGTGAATACTCGCCTTGAGGCCGCGGAGAGCAAAAATTTATCCTTAACTGATGAGTTAGCCAGAGCACAAGATCAGCTCGCGGTAAGAAATGCCGATGTTGAAGCCCTTAAAGCCAAAATTGAGGATTTAAACCAACAAATTGCGGTATTAGAGGAAACCTTACAGGCGAGTAAAAAGCAAAATCTTGCACTGAAGGCCGAGGTGGAAGCTGCTCAAGCCCCATCAGATGCCGATGCGCAGCCGCAAACGCCTACTGAGCCTGAAGATCTATGGCGAAACTTGATAAATAATCCGCTGTTATTGGTTGCAGCAGCGGTGGTCCCTGCATTGTTACTACTGCTGCTTGTGTTCTGGATGCTTCGTCGTAAGCGTAATAAAGAACGCCGTGAGTTAGCAGCCCAGCAGGTAGCCATGGCGACAGGTGCTGCTGGTGTGGCAACGGGAGCATCAGTGCTGGCGATGGATGACGATGATCTTGACGATATGGCTGTGCATTTAGACACTGACCATGCCGATTCCATTGATAGCTTATTAGATGTCGGTAGCGTGAGTTTACAACCCGAGCATGAAATGACCGATGGCCATGAGCAGATGGACATCGCTTCTGAAATGTTTATTGACCCAGGTGTTAACACTGCGGCAGAACCACAATTTGAAGAGGACGAAGGCCAATCCTTAGATGATCTCTGGGCTGAGGCCATGGGCGACCAAGAGGAAGCCTTTGCGGAAGAAAAACCCAAATCAGGTAATATTCTCGAAGAAGAGGATCTTGATGCATTATTGGCAGGGCTTGGCTCCGAAGAGCTTGATGCGCCATCTACTAATGAGAACCTTGATGAATTAGCGGGATTTGATATTCCAGCCGACCCAGAGGTGGTTGATGCAGCTGAGTTAGATACCGATCAAGATTTAGCCGCATCGCTTGCTGCTGAATTAGATAATGAACTTGAAAATATAGCGTTAACTGAAACGGCTGAAGATGATATTGATGCCTTGCTCGCCGGGTTTAATCAATCTGAAATGACCGATTCGGTATCTGAGCCAGTGGCTGAGGACGACCTCGATGCATTATTAGCGGATTATGGTAAGGAAAACACCACTACAGCATCCGATCTTAGCGATGAAATTGCTGCTGAATTAGATAATGATTTAGCAGAGCTAGGGGTCGCGCAAACCGACGATATTGATGCGTTACTGGCCGATTTTGATAAACCAGCTGCGCCAGAGCCTGACTTAAGCGATGAAATCGCCGCAGAATTAGATACTGAACTTAATGATATCGGTGTCATTGAATCCGACGATATTGATTCTCTGCTCGCAGGTTTGGATGCACCAACCGCGCATGATCCTGCGCTTGCAGCAGCCATTGCTGCCGAATTGGAAGATGAACTAAACACCGACCTGCCAGTCAATGATGATCTTGACCAGTTGCTCGCAGGTTTTGAGGACCAAGATTCGGCGGAACAACAAACGTCTAGCGATGAATCCGACATCCCTCACGATATGCTGGCAGCAGAGCTCGAAATGGCATTACCTGAAGAGTTATCGTCTGCAGATGATGATCTCGAATCTCTTCTCGCCGAATTTGATGTGCCAGAGCAGGCTGAAGCCGACGCGGATGAGTTTAATTTCGACCTCGAAACCACCTACCCTGAAACAGATGATAAGCTCGAGGATGAAGGCTTACTCAAGGGCATCGGTGCTGCCCATGCGATTGATGGTACGGATGATACCTTTGAGCTTAGTGATACGATTGCGAAGAGCCCAGATGATAATCCTAACGAAACCATTGAGCCAACATTTACCGGTTTCGATGCTGATAATCAAGCGGATGATACGGTACTCGCCACAGCAGGTTTAACGGCTGCGACAGCTGCCGCAGCGGCAAAAGTTAAAGAGAAAGAGGCTTCTTTCTTTAACGACTTAAAAGCTAACAAGAGTAAAGATCCCCACGTACTGGATTGGGACACTGAGCTTAACTTTGCGCCTACGTCTAGCGCACAAACTGACAGTCCTAAATCCGAACCTGTTGCACCCGTGGATCCTATCGCTGTCGATCCGCAAGCGGTTTCCCCGCGTCAACCTCTGGAATTTGTTTTAGACGAACCGATTGATAAGGTCGAGCCTACATTCGAGATTATCACTGACAAAGATGATGATATTGTTGATGAGGATGTCGCTCATGAGTTTGCTTTCAGGGCGGACTTAGATACTGATGACGATATCGATTTAAGTGACGACAATGTGCTTGCTGCTTTTAGTGCCAATACCGAAGTTGAAGATGATGAGGTATTAACACCAGAAGATAGCTTTGCCCTCGATGAAGAGCACACTCTCACGGTCGATGAAGCATTAGCAGCGCTAGATGCGCAGGAGTCACGTCAGTCGAAGAAGTTTGTACCTGAGCATGATTTGACTAATTTCCAAAACGAACATGGCTATATCGATATTGAAAAACTGCTTAATGACGCCGAGCAGGATAACACTGAGACAGATCTCTACCCTGAAATGGATGTGGATATGAGTGATGTGGGTGCCCTGATTGGTGATGCAGCCATGATTGATGTGGACGATGAAGAGAACTCTGTTAACGCTAAGCTCGATTTGGCCCGTGCCTATATCGAAATCGATGACAGTGACAGTGCCAAAGCGCTACTCCGTGAAGTTCAAATTGATGGTAATGAGCGTCAACAGGACGAAGCGGCTCGTTTACTTAAAGAGATCGGCTAAGTTTGAACTGGCATTAAGCTTTAATGTTAACGATCAACGGCGCTCACAGCGCCGTTTTTTTTACGGGCTGCTGTGATAAAATGCGCCGCTAAATTAATTGTGAGGATGTGTGATGCGGATTGCATTAGGTATTGAATATGACGGCAGTGGCTATTTTGGTTGGCAGCGTCAGGCCGAAGTCGATTCAGTACAAGGGCAATTAGAACAAGCCTTGTCTAAGGTGGCAAACGAGCACATTAGCTTGTTTTGTGCAGGAAGAACCGATGCTGGTGTTCATGCAACGGGGCAGGTAGTGCATTTTGATACCAACGCCGTACGTAACGAAGGTGCCTGGACCTTAGGTGTTAATGCCAATTTACCCGATAATATTGCCGTACGCTGGGTAAAAGAGGTAGATGAGAGCTTCCATGCCCGCTTTTCGGCCACGGCTAGACGTTACCGCTATGTGATTTACAATCATAATCTTCGCCCAGGGATCCTACGCCACGGCGTCAGCCATTATCATGGTGATATCGACGTTGATAAAATGCATATTGCGGCGCAGGCGCTGCTCGGCGAGCAGGATTTTACCAGTTTTCGTGCTATTCAATGTCAATCTAAAACCCCGTTTCGCAATGTGCACAGCGTTAAAGTGACGCGTCAGGGCATGTATGTGATCGTCGATATATCTGCCAACGCCTTTTTGCACCATATGGTGCGTAATATTGTCGGTTCGCTGCTGGAGATTGGGCTTGGCAACCAGCCATTGACCTGGATGGCGGATCTGTTGTCACTAAAAGATAGAAATCAAGCCGCGGCAACGGCTAAACCGAACGGACTTTATCTTGTGGATGTGACATATCCGGAGCAATATCAATTGCCAAAGTTAGCGCTTGGGCCATTGTTTATGTTGGATTAATGGCTTTTATAGTGGCAGAGCTTAAATGCGTTTCGAAGGAAGGAAATAACCGATGACCATAGCCCCAAGTGAATTGACAGCCTTAGTTGCGCCAGGAGCAAACGCGCCACTGGATCAATGGCTCGCGTATTTATTATCGATTCACCCAACCGAAATCGACATGGGATTAACTCGGGTTTCTAAGGTTGCCGAGCGCCTTAATGTATTGGATTTAGGGCCAAGTCAAATTGTCACTGTTGCTGGCACCAATGGTAAAGGCACGACCTGCGCCATGCTAGAGAACATCCTGCGTTTATCAGGGTTGACGGTGGGCGTCTACAGCTCGCCCCATATGCTCAAATACAATGAAAGGGTGCGCATCAACGGTCAGGACGCCAGCGATGACGCCTTTGTAGCGGCTTTTGAACAGATTGAAGCGGCACGTGGCGAGATTTCGCTGACCTTTTTCGAATATGCCACCTTGGCGGGCTTAATCCTATTTAAAGCGGCCAAGCTGGATGTGGTGATCTTAGAAGTCGGTCTTGGCGGCCGTTTAGATGCCACTAACATGATTGATGCTGATATCAGCGTCGTGACCTCGGTTGATTTAGACCATGAGGCGTATTTGGGTAATACCCGTGAGCTGGTTGGCCGCGAAAAGGCGGGGATTTTTCGCCAAGGAAAACCTGCCATTGTCGGCGAGCCAAACTTGCCCCATACCGTCAATGATGTCGCCCAACACCTAGGCGCCAAGTTGTATCGAGTCGGGACAGAATTTACCTATCAGCAAAATGGCAACACTTGGGACTATCAAGGGCAAGTACTTAAATTAACACAGCTTAGTCTCCCCACATTGCCATTACCCAATGCTGCGACAGTGATTGCCATTGTCGAACAGGGTTGGCCACATATTGCTGCCGATATTATTGCCAAAGGCATCAGCAGCGCCCGTTTAACTGGACGTTTGGAGCAAGTCAATGAGCAGCCACTGATTTTACTCGATGTGGCTCATAATCCACATGCTGCAAGGTTTTTAGTCAAGCAACTCACGCCCATCGTCGCGGGTAAGCGAGTGTTTGCCCTGTGCGGTATGCTAAAGGATAAGGATATTGGCGGCGTATTACCTGTGGTTTCGCCCTTAATTGACACTTGGTACTTAGTGAGTTTACAGGGCGAGCGTGGCGCTAATGCCAGCTTGCTACGTCAAACATTAGCTCAAGACTGCAAGGCCCTCGAATTCGAGGATATCGCCACGGCTTGGACGGCATTAAAAGCGCAAATTCAACCCGATGATGTGGTAATTGTGTTTGGCTCCTTTTACACTGTGGCAGGTTTTAAGTCTCTCTTTAAGCAGGATAACCGTTTTGTCTAGCCAGTTTCATAATCGATTAGTCGGCACTGTGGTGCTGGTCGCCCTCGGGGTGATTTTTTTGCCGGATATTTTAGACGGTAAGAAGGAGCGGCAAGAGGAGCAATTTGCCGAAATTCCCTTACGTCCTACCGCGATAGCGCATAAAAATGCCGATGACACGTTTGAAGTGCTATCTGCGCAAGACGTGGATGGCAAAGATGTTATGCCAGAAGAGCCTTCTCCCAATGATGAGGCGACATTAGCGCAGGCAGTGGGCGCGGATGCTAAGCCAGAGTCTAAACCTGAATCTGCATCTGAACCCGTGCAAGCTGCGGCTAAGGAGCAACTTAAGCCACAGGCCGTACAAACTGATGCCAAGGCTGAGTTGAAGGAAACGGCAAAAACTGAAACGGCAAAGTCTGAACCTAAAAAAGATGCACCTAAGCCTGCGATAGCTAAAACCGAACCTAAAAAGCCAGAGGTTAAACCAACCACGGTTGCAAAAGCTGAAAAGCCTAAGGCCGAAACGGCGAAAACTGAATCTGCAAAACCTGCCAAAGACGATGGCATAAAAGTGGTGAGTCGTGATTCATTAAAGCCCGGACTTACCCTGCAACTGGGCGCATTTAGCAATGCCGCCAATGTGAAAGCGCTAGTGGCGCAGTTGCGTAAAAGCGGTTACAAGGCGTACACAATTCCAGACACACCAAAGGATGGCGTGTTGACTAAAGTGTTTGTGGGGCCAGATGTGTCAGAAGTTAAGTTGAAGAAAATACAAGAAGAAGTTGAAAGTCTGACACGTTTAAAAGGTCGGATTGTGCCTTTTAATCCGTTGGAATCTTAATGCAGAACTGCCGAGGCTGAAATAATTTATTTACCTCTCTAGGGGTGAGAATCGTTTCAGTCTCTGGTAGAATCGCGCCGTCTTAAAGCCTATGCTGGAAAGCCATCTCAATGGTTTGGATTGATTACGCTATCATCTTCGTTATCGGGTTATCGACTCTTATTAGTCTGATCCGTGGATTTGCCAAAGAAGCCATGTCGTTAGTGGTATGGTTTGCTGCTTTCTTTGTTGCCAGTCAATTTTACCAAGACCTCGCCATCCATCTGACACAAATGAACGATGAGATGCTGCGCAATGGCGTTTCTATAGCCATTCTTTTTATCACCACATTAATACTCGGTGCCCTTATCAATTACATCATTGGGCAATTAGTGGTTAAAACCGGATTATCTGGCACTGACAGACTTTTAGGTCTGTGTTTCGGTGCTATTAGGGGCGCGTTGATTGTCAGCGCGCTGCTGTTTTTTATGGATGCTTTTACAGGCTCACCTAACGCCCAATGGTGGAAGGATTCTGTATTAGTGCCCGAATTTGGCGTTGTCATCCAGTGGTTCTTTAACTATTTGGAAAACACCTCCAGCTTTGTACCCAAACTATAAAAAAGACAATAAATTTATCCTAAGTGATGAAAAATAAGTCTGCTTTGAACTCTGTCGTGCTATTGGTGCAGACTCAAATCGAGGCGAAGGTCGCTGGTCAAATGGCTGGGGAGTTACTTCGTGTTTTACTTATATTTCACATGAAAGGGCATAGAACATCTTACAATGAGGAAGCTTACCCATGTGTGGTATCGTCGGAATAGTTGGCCAATCATCGGTTAATCAGACCATTTATGATGCACTGACTGTGCTTCAACACAGAGGTCAGGATGCGGCAGGTATTGTCACCGTTGATCGTGGTGCTTTCAGACTACGTAAAGCCAATGGTCTGGTCAAAGACGTATTTGAAGTCAAACACATGCAGCGCTTACAGGGCAATGCGGGCATTGGTCATGTGCGTTATCCTACTGCTGGCAGTTCCAGCGCGTCAGAGGCGCAACCTTTCTATGTTAACTCGCCATTTGGGATTTCATTAGCCCATAACGGTAACTTAACCAACACGCTTGAATTGGCCGAAGGCCTGATTAAAAAGCGTCGCCATGTGAATACCACATCCGACTCCGAAGTGTTGTTAAACCTGCTCGCCGATGAGCTACAAAAAACCACGAGCTTAGCACTGACGGCTGATGAAGTGTTCGACACTATCGCCAAAGTGCATGAGCAAGCCCGTGGCGCTTATGCCGTTGTGGCGTTGATTGTTGGCCAAGGTTTAGTCGCGTTTCGCGATCCTTTCGGCATTCGCCCCTTAGTGCTGGGTAAGCACGAAACCCCAACTGGCACTGAATATATGGTTGCCTCTGAGAGTGTGGCACTCGATGCTGTCGGCTTTGAAGTGATGCGTGATGTCGCGCCGGGTGAAGCGATTTATATTTCCCTCGACGGTAATCTTTACACTCGCCAATGTGCAAAAGAGCCAAGCTACTCGCCCTGTATCTTCGAATTTGTGTATTTTGCGCGTCCAGATTCTACTATCGATAATGTCTCGGTTTACGCCAGCCGCGTGAACATGGGTGCCAAGCTCGGTGAAAAGATCAAAAAAGAATGGTACGACCATGATATCGACGTGGTGATCCCAATTCCGGAAACCTCATGCGATATCGCATTAGAAATCGCCCGTTGCATGGACTTACCTTACCGCCAAGGTTTTGTGAAAAACCGTTATATCGGCCGTACCTTTATTATGCCTGGCCAACAAGAGCGTAAAAAATCGGTACGCCGTAAACTCAATGCCATCAACACTGAGTTTAAAGGTAAGAATGTCCTGTTAGTCGATGACTCCATTGTACGTGGTACTACTTCAGAGCAAATCATTGAGATGGCCCGTGAAGCAGGGGCGAAGAAAGTGTACTTTGCTTCGGCTGCACCGGAAATTCGTTTCCCGAACGTGTACGGTATCGACATGCCAACCTCGAATGAGCTTATCGCACACGGTCGTGATGCCGATGAAATTGCTAAGCTTATCGGCGCCGATGGCATTATCTTCCAAAATCTGCCGGATCTAGTCGAAGCGGTGAGAATGGAAAACCCAGAGATAAAACGTTTCGAAACGTCAGTATTTGATGGTCACTACATCACCAACGACGTTGATCAGTCCTATCTCGATCATTTAACGCAGCTTCGTAACGATGATGCCAAAGCTGACCGCAATAAGGATATTGGCACTAACCTTGAGTTACACAACGTCTGCCATCCATAAGACTAAACGCTTAAGATGAAAGAGTGTGCTTGGCGTTAAGCGTCGGCACACTTTAAAATGCACAATAAAAAGCCAGTGATAAGTCACTGGCTTTTTGTTTGGAATTTTAATCTTTAGGAGATTTTTGGATTCTCGTTGGATTGGCTCTGTGTTAGCTCATCCTGCGCATTTTTACGTTCAACCCAATAGTCAGCATGGTGAATACCGAGTTTTTCAGGATCAAACTGTGGCTCAATACCTTGTTTTTGCTGAGATTCATAATCTTTAAGACAAGTGAAGGCAATTTTTTGCAGGAGAATAATGGCAATAATGTTTAACCACGCCATAATTCCCACACCAATATCACCCATCCCCCAAGCCAAGTCTGCGGTTTTCACTGTGCCATAGACTGTGGAGGCCATTAGCACGACTTTCAGTACCACTGTAAGCCAAGGACGATTCACTTTGCGATTGATATAAGCGATGTTTGTTTCGGCAATATAGTAGTAGGCCACAATGGTGGTGAAGGCGAAGAAGAATAGCGCAACGGCGACGAACATATTACCAAAGCCTGGCATCATGCTTTCCATTGCGGTTTGTACATAACCAGGGCCCGCCGCAATCCCCGCAATCCCGGTATAAAGCGCTGCGCCATCAGGGCCCTGCACGTTATACAGGCCCGTGATCAGCAGCATAAAGCCAGTGGCTGAGCAGACGAACAGGGTATCAACATACACTGAGAAGGCTTGCACTAACCCTTGTTTGGCTGGATGACTCACGGCGGCGGCAGAAGAAGCGTGCGGCCCAGTACCTTGACCCGCTTCGTTGGAGTAAATACCGCGTTTTACCCCCCACATAATCGCAAGACCTAAAATCGCACCAAAGCCTGCATCGAGTCCGAAGGCGCTTTTTAGGATCAACAGAATAATATCGGGCAGCTGGCCAATGTTAAGGGCGATAATCACGCAGGCGACAATGATATAGCCGAGCGCCATAAAAGGCACTACAGTACTGGCGAACTGCGCAATCCGTTTCACCCCTCCAAAAATAATAAAACCTAATAGCATCGCAAGAATGGCTGCTGTGACATTAGGGTCAATATTGAAGGCGGTTTTTAAGCTTGAACCAATGGAGTTGGCTTGTACCCCTGGCAGTAAAATCCCGCAGGCAAAAATGGTCGCAATGGCAAATGTCCAAGCGTACCACTTCATGCCTAAGCCTTTTTCAATATAAAAGGCGGGGCCGCCGCGGTACTCCCCGTTGATTTTTTCTTTGTAGACTTGGCCTAAGGTGGATTCAACAAATGCTGAGCTTGCGCCCAGAAACGCTACCATCCACATCCAAAAAAGAGCACCTGGGCCACCAAAGGTAATCGCCGTGGCAACACCTGCGATATTACCGGTACCTACACGACCCGCTAAGGTCATGGCTAAAGCTTGGAAGGAAGACACGCCAGCATCGGTGCTTTTGCCATCAAACATTAGACGGATCATTTCGGGTAAATGACGTAACTGTAAAAAGCGTGAGCGCAGGGAGAAAAAGAGTCCTACACCGAGGCAAAGATAAACGAGCGCGGGACTCCAGACGATATTGTTGACCGCATTAACAATCTCATTCATATAATTCAACTCCAATATTCTGTTGTTTTTTGCAGAGTTTTTAAGATTTTTTTAGGTGATTTTGGGTACTAAACAGCCAATTAGGCCTAAGGTTAAAACGCGTGTGTGCGTCCAAGAGCTTCAACATAACGATTTTTTTAGTCACTTCATAGCTAAAGTTGTTAAATATTTGATAATTTAACGTTCTTTATTTGATGGGGTTACTGAGGAGCTTTATTTTGCAGCGTGTTATCTCTGCTGCATTGAGATTTGTAATCTAGCAACTTGAATCATTGAGAAAAGCGGGGGAGATAAGGCGAATTGATTGAGACTATTAACTCTGCCACAGTGGATAGCCGGGACGGTATTTGTGCAAGGCAAACAAAACTTGGCTTAAATTACCAGCCATAACAGCATCCACAGTCCAAAGAGCCATGCCAGGCTACGGCGGCTAACGCGATGTTTTAATAGCAAAGATAGACTTACAGCTACAGGTAGAAACAGGATAAAAGCCCAAGAGAGGAACGGAACCTCAAGATTTAATGTTTCAAGAACCATCCCACAAAGCAGACTTAATGCCAGTAATAAGAGGCTATGAAATAGCATTAATTGATTGAATCTTAATACTAATGCTGGTTTGAATGCGGGTTTAGCATGATAGGGCAAGGTCAGTGTATTCATCTCTTTTTCCTGATTCCTCTTTAAGTGATGGAAGGAATAATAAATTTAGATGAGAATGATTCTCAACTAAATTTACACAGCTTTAGTGTTCAGTTAGAGCTTAACGAGCTAAATTGGCTCTTGAGCTAAAGAAGGCTGTTTGCACTATTGTCTGCTTTGGGCTAAATTACACTGTAATTATATCCAGTGTTTAATATAGATATGATCCTCTATATTGCTGAAAAACCAAGCCTTGGGCGTGCCATCGCCGATGTGCTACCAAAACCCCACAAAAAAGGTGACGGGTTTATTGAAGACGCCCAAGGAAACTGCGTGTCTTGGTGTGTTGGGCATTTGCTTGAACAGGCCGAGCCCGATGCCTATAACCCCGAGTTCAAATCGTGGAAGTTTGAGCATTTACCCATAGTGCCCGAGAAGTGGCAGCTTAAACCTAAGGTCGCGACCCGTAGCCAACTCACTGTACTTAAAAAGCTGGTAAAACAGGCTGATACCTTAGTGAATGCGGGTGATCCAGACAGGGAAGGGCAATTATTGGTTGATGAAGTAATCGCCTATTTGGGCGTGACGGGCGATAAATTACAGCAAACGCAGCGACTCCTTATCTGCGACTTAAACCCGCAGGCGGTGAAACGTGCCTTGTCGCAACTTCGTAGTAACCGTGAGTTTATTCCTTTGTCTACTTCTGCACTTGCCCGGAGCCGTGCCGATTGGCTCTATGGCATGAATATGACACGGGCCTACACCATCCAAGGGAAAAAGGTCGGCTATCAGGGCGTGCTATCCGTCGGTCGAGTGCAAACCCCGCTCCTTGGGCTTATCGTGCGCCGCGATGAGGAAATCGCGCGATTTCAATCTAAACCCTTTTATGAAGTCTTAGCGCATTTAGTAACGGATAAACAACAATCTTTCACTGCGAAGTGGCAACCCAGTGAAGCCTGTTTACCTTATATGGACGAAGAAGGGCGAGTGCTTGCTAAGGGCTTAGCACAAAATGTGGTGCGTCGGATCACCGATAAACCCGCCAAAGTGACCCAGTTAAGCACTAAGGATAAACAGCAGAATCCGCCATTGCCTTACAGTTTATCTGCACTGCAAATTGATGCAGCTAAGCGGTTTGGGATGAGCGCTAAGGAGGTGCTCGATACCTGCCAGAGTTTATATGAGCGGCATAAGCTGATTACCTATCCGCGCTCTGACAGCCGCTATTTACCTACAGAGCAACATGGTCTAGCAAGCAGTGTATTAGCGGCCATTATGGTGGGGGCGCCCGAGTTAGTCGCACACGCTGAGGCGCCGAATCCTCGGCTTAAATCTAAGGCGTGGGATGATAAAAAAGTCGATGCCCACCACGCTATTATTCCAACGGAAAAACAGCCGAATTTAGGCAGTTTAAGCCAGCGGGAAAGGCAGCTTTATCTACATATTGCCCGCCAGTATTTGGCGCAGTTTTACCCCGCCTATTGCTACAGTGAAACGGCGGTCGAAGTGACGATTGAAGGTGGTCTCTTTAAAACGAAGGCTAGACAGGATAAATCCCTAGGTTGGAAACAACTGTTTGCACGGGAAGCTGATGAACATAAAGAGTCTATGGGGCGAGAATCGCTTAAAAACACTGATGATAAAAGTACCGATAAGGATGCAGAAGATGAGGTGTTTTGTGGCATTTTACCGCCTTTAGCCCTAGGACAAATCCTTCACTGCAACCAAGGTGAATTGGTCGAGAAGCAAACTCAGCCCCCCAAAGCCTTTACCGATGCGACCTTGCTGAGCGCCATGACGGGGATTAATCGTTATGTGACTGACCCCGAGATCCGCAAAATTTTAAAGGAAACCGATGGCTTAGGGACGGAAGCGACCCGCGCAGGCATTATTGAACTGTTATTTAAACGGGGATTTATTCAGCGTCTGGGCAAGTCAATTGTGGCAACTGAGGTGGGTAAAGGTTTAATCAATAGCTTACCCCTTAGTGCCACCACGCCCGATATGACGGCGCTGTGGGAGGCAAGCCTAAATGGCATCTGCCATAAGGAAATCTCTTATCAAGGATTTATGCAGCCACTGCTGGGGACGCTAAATCACTTAATCGAAAATGCGGGCGCCCAATTACCCTCAGCCCTCAATGGCTTAAAAGGACAGGGTTTTAAGCGAGCAGCTAAAAAGTCCGTCTATCGAAAAGCGGGAGCCAGAGGCGCTGCTGGCGGGAAAAAAGCCGGAACGGGCGCTAAAAAAGGAAATGCTAGAAATTCAGCCGCAGCATCTTCCACATCCACAACAGCTAAACCGACCGTCCCTAGACGGCGAACGAGCAAAGCGACCGCCCAAGCCTGATGACACAAATGTAATCAAACTGTCGATAATGTTCGCGATTTGGTAACGATATTTAATTTATTCCG
Organism: Shewanella sp. DNRA4; assembly: GCF_012843185.1. Lineage (NCBI taxonomy): Bacteria > Pseudomonadati > Pseudomonadota > Gammaproteobacteria > Alteromonadales > Shewanellaceae > Shewanella > Shewanella sp. DNRA4. The sequence goes on along the minus strand of NZ_JABAIP010000009.1, from coordinate 143,048 downwards.
CGATATTTAATTACCGCCAATCACGTTATTTCGTGATTGGCCGATCCACTTCTAAAAAATACCTAGAAACTCAACTTTTCTGCTCCGTGGCATGCTAACTGCTTTGCCTTGGCCGGAGAATATAATAAGCCAATCAAATCATAAGATTATTTATGATTTAGCTGAATGAATAGGTATAGATGATATGAAAATGAAATTGCTTGCAGTGATGATCCCCGCGATGTTACTCACAGGTACAACTCATGCGGTCGAGCTGTATAACGATCAAACCAATAGTGTCAATATGATGGGGTGGTTAGGCTTTGCGGCGTTAAATGATGGTCATGAAACCTCAGTTATCGATAACTTTTCCCGGGTGGGATTTCGTTTTGACCGCCAAGAGAAAAACGGCTGGCGCTCCTTTGCCCATACTGAATGGGGTATTAATATGGTCACCAGCGACGATGGTCTAATTTATACCCAAGGCCAAGGTGGCGGCCAATTATCCGCTTCAAAAACCTCAGATTTCCTATTTAACCGCTTAGGTTATGTTGGCATGTCGCACGACAAATGGGGCACCCTCAGCTTTGGTAAGCAGTGGGGAGCTTACTACGATGTTGCCTATACCACGGATGTGCTCAATGCGTTTACTGGCTGGTCGGTCGGTGCTTATACCTTCGGTGATGGGGGGTTAACGGGGGCTGGACGTGCCGATGCGGCGCTGCAATACCGTAATACTTTTGGCAATCTACATATCGCGGTGCAATACGCTTCTAAGCAAAATAGCGATGTAGCAATTTATGACAACCAGGGTCACGCCTTAAACGATGGTTCTGAGCTGAGCTTCGACCCAAGCTATGGTGCGAGTGCGACTTACTATTTCACTGATAAATTTAAGGTGTTAGCAGGTTTTAACCGTGGCGACTTCACTGGCAATCTTGCGGGTAAAGACGTAGACAACACCAACCAAATCATCGGTATCGGCGCACAATACGGCAGTTTCTATCAATATGCACCGGGTCGTGATGCTAAGGGATTGTATGTTGGTTTTAACGCCCATAAGAGTGAGCAAAACGAGTTAGTGGGGGGCGAACTGTACGACTCAACTGGTGCTGAATTTATCGTCGCCTACCACTATGATAATGGATTCGTGCCTAGCCTACTGCTGACTTACCAGGATTTGGATACCGATGAAAACACGGCAATTCAAGGTAAATGGACCCGTCAGTTTGCTGTGCTTGGTCTGCATTATCGCTATAGCCGCGACACCATCATGTATGCCGAAGCCAAAATCGATTTCAGCGATATGGACGATAAAGCCTACGAAGACCTACAAGATAACAACTACGCCGTTGGTATTCGTTATTTCTTCTAAGTTCAATGACTTGAGCGACTAATTCGGCAGCATAAATCAAAGGCCACAGATTGTGGCCTTTATTATAACTATCCATTTCTACTCAAAGAGTTAAACAATCCCTAACTTCTTCATTTTACTGCGCAGGGTATTAGCATTGATATCCAGTAATTCAGCGGCACCGCCCGGGCCATAGAGTTTACCCCCCGTGATCCTTAAGGCATGGTTGATGTATTTTTTGGTCATCACCTCTAGCGGCACCAGCTTATCGCTGGCATGGCTTGGATCGATAATCACGGTTTGATTTGATGGGGTTTTCACTTCTTCACAGTGTTGTGGAACCAGAAAACGAAAGTCAAGCGGACCTGCAGGATGCTGGATCATGGCGCGCTCAAGCACATTGATAAGTTCTCGCACATTGCCGGGCCAGCCATATTGATTGAGGATATTCAACTGTTCTGGTGCAATCCTTGGTAACTGCGGCAAATTAAACTTGGCACTGAGCTGCTCGACAAAATGTTGCACTAACAGAGGAATATCTGTGCGTCTTTGTCTGAGTGACGGGATCTCGATGGGGAAAATCGCCAGTCGATACCAGAGATCTTCACGGAACACTTCTCTGTGCACCATAGCTTGAAGGTTTCTGTGGGTCGCCGCGATAATACGAATATCAAGTTGCACTGCATCGTGGCCGCCAACACGGGTGATACAACTATTTTGTAGAACCCTGAGTAGTCTAACTTGGGCCGAAAGCGGTAGCTCGCCAATCTCATCCAAGAAAATTGTGCCGCCGTTGGCTTGTTCGAAGTAACCAATTTTGCGCGAATCGGCACCTGTAAATGCGCCTTTTTCATAACCAAAAAGCTCGGAGTCAATCAAGGTATCAGGGATAGCGCCACAGTTAACCTTGATAAAAGGTTTACCCGAACGTTCCGACAGCTCGTGAATGGCGTTGGCGATGACTTCCTTACCGCAGCCGGTTTCTCCCAGCATTAACACTGTGGTGTTGATTTTGGCGATGGATTGCACCTGCTGCATCACCTGTTTTAGGCCCGAATTGGCACCAACCACGCCATTTTGAATATCTAAAGTGCGGCGCAGACTGACGTTTTGTTTTGAGAGCGCTTCATTTTCTTTGAGTAAGTTTCGATCCCTTAAATTTAGCGCCGTGATCAGCGCTAAGTTCTGCATATGCGGCGCGATTAAGTCGGCGTGACGTGGTCTAAATACCCCTGTCGTTTTGGCGTAAAAGCCAACGATTCCAAGATGAGTATTTTCTATCGACATTCGCAGGATAATCAGTGACCGAATATCTTTAATCACCTGAGGTGCGACTAATGCAGTAACAGGATCATGCTCAATATCATTAACAATTCTAACCCTTGGTCGCTCGGGATCTTCTAAGTATTGCGCCATTTTTTCAGGAATTTGGACACGCTTATCGAGCGTACAACATTGGGTGTCATCTACATGGGCAATAAACTGTATATCATTAAATTGTTTGCGGAAAATGTTCACAAATAGCCCATCAATGGGCAGTTCATCCCGAATAAACTCAAAGTAGCTCTGTAGGGATTTCTCCAGTTGCAGACTACTACAGAGCCTTAGGGTTGATTCGTAATAAAAGTGTTTTTCCATTGATATTTCAAGTTGATCACTAAGTATCGTGATTGTAGATCTTTATATTTCGTGATTTTGTGCCTGCAATCAAAATTCACCACTTAAATACTTCCTTTTAGGTGCTTGGCACAGCACCTGCACTTTCATGCTGACAAGTTCCAGTGATTATTGAAGGAAATCAGCATGAGTAAAACCCAAGATATTAATGCGGGGCGTCGCCAGTTACTAAAGGGAGGCATGGTCATAGCCGCAGGGCTGGGGGCAAGTATGGCGCTGCCTGCCACAGCAAGTTGTGATTCGGCCCCTGTCAGCTTTGATGAAATAGTGGATGTGCTGGTTGTTGGCAGCGGTTTTGCTGGTATGTCAGCAGCGCTGCAAGCCAGAGAGGCCGGTGTGAGCGTGATGATTATCGATAAAATGCCTGTCTTTGGTGGCAACTCGACCATCAACGGCGGTGCGATGGCGGTAGCAGGTTCTGTCCTACAGAAGCAGGCTGGGATTGAAGACTCAGTCGATGCCATGGTCGAAGACATGTTACGGGCAGGCCGCGGCATGAACGATGTTGAAATGCTTAAACTGGTGTGCAACGGCACAGCAGAATCTTGCCAATGGCTAATTGATTACGGTGTTCACTGGAAGCCCTTTGTACAACATTTTGGCGGTCACTCAGTACAACGGGTACTGCAAACCGTTGAAAGCTCAGGTGCGGGCATTATTCGTCCTTTGATCAAAGCTGCGCGTGACAAGGGCGTCATCATGAAAAATCAGACCAAGCTCGAAGGCTTTGTAAAAGATGAGGCTGGACGGGTGATCGGTGTCGAAGTTCGTGAAGGTTTTTATTTTCCCAATGAGCGCACGGGTAAAATACGCCGTATCGGCGCGCGCCGCGGCGTGATTATGGCGACCGGTGGTTTTGGCCGTGATATCGAATACCGCATGATGCAATTACCTGAGTTAAATAGTGATTTAGATTCAACCAACCATGCAGGTGCCACCTCTGAGGCACTCAAGCAAATGATGCTGATTGGGGCCAATCCCATTCATTTAGACCAAATTCAACTCGGTCCCTGGGCATCTCCTGACGAGAAGGGGTTTGGCACGGCTTCACAATTCAACACTATTGCCACTTATCCCCACGGCATTGTTGTCGATGTACGCACCGGCGAGCGTTTCTTCAATGAATTAGCCGACCGTAAGGCGCGGGCCGACGCCATTATGACCAGACGAGATGAAAAGGGACAGCCTGTCTACCCCATCGGTTTTACCAATGCCGCCGGTGCCAGCAAGGCGCAAACCCTAGATTGGGGACTGAAATATAACGTCATCAGCAAAGCCGAGACCTTAGACGAACTGGCTGCTATTTACGGCATGCCTGCTAAGGCGTTAAAGGCGCAAGTCGAGCGCTGGAATGAGGCGGTTAAGACTGGTGTAGATAAAGAATTCGATCGACCAATGCAAGAGGCCATCGTGCTAGACAAAGGACCTTGGTATGCGGTGCGCATGTGGCCGAAGGTGCATTACTGCATGGGCGGCGTGAAGGTAAATACCCAATCCGAAGTGCTGCATTTGGTCAGCAATAAAGCCATCCCCGGATTATATGCCGCTGGCGAAGCAACCGGTGGTATCCACGGTGCAAGTCGATTAGGTGCCTGCGCCGTTGCTGAAGGGGTGGTGACGGGGCGTAACGCTGGCCGTAACTGCGCCGCAGCGAGTGCTGTGACACTTAAGCAAGCCTAGATTTTACTAAATATAACAAAATGTTGGAGATGATTATGAATAAATCAGTGTTGATGGCTTCACTCACCTTGAGCTTACTCTCAGGCAGTGCGTTAGCGATGGAGCAAGTCGTGCTTGATGGTAAACATTTAACCCAAGACCAAGCTTGGGCAATTGCCGATGGCGCTAAAGTAAAAATTGCTCCACAAGCGAAAACCCAATTAGTGAAAGCACACGAGCTATTGATGGAAGCCGCACGTCTAGGTAAACCCGTTTATGGTCTAACCGTAGGTGTTGGACTTAATAAAGACCACAAACTGTTCGATGCTAATGGCAAATTGAGTGATGCAGTACTCGATGCCTCAAGAAGTTTTAACTTTAGTACTTTTCGTGCTCATAGTGCAGGCGTGGGTGACGCTGCGCCCATCCGCTTAACACGTTTGGCATTAGCTGTGCGGTTAAATACTATGCTAGCCGGACAAACCGGTGTGCAGCCTGTGGTGGCAGAGCTTTATGAAGCTTATCTTAACAAGGGGTTGACACCTGTGATCCCAGCCAAGGGCACGGTAGGTGAGGCGGACATTCTACTCTCATCCCATGTCGGTTTAGCCATGGTTGGCGAGTGGGAAGTATTCTATAAAGGTCAGCGTGTTAGCAGTAAAGAGGCGATGGCTGATGCGGGCATTACGCCATTAGTCCCAATGGGGAAAGATGCGCTGTCGATTTTATCTAACAACGCCTTTGCCGTGGCGTATGCAATGCAAGGTTACCGCGAGGCGAAGCAACTATTGGTCGTGTCGCCCACCGTCTTTGGCTTAAGCCTTGAGGGATTAAACGGTAACGTGGCGCCATTCTTGCCACAAACCAATGATATTCGCCCATTCCCTTATATTAAAACCGCCGCTAGTGACATTTTAAAACAACTCGATGGCAGCTATTTATGGCAGCTGAATGATGAGCGTCCTTTGCAAGATCCGCTGAGCTTTAGAACGACAGCTTATACTTTTGCTGGCGCCGAACAGGCCTTAGCTTCATTGGATGAAGTACTCAATATCCAAATCAATCATTCAGATGATAACCCCGCAGTAATTGTGGGTGCCTCAAACCAGTATGCACAGTTCCCACAAGTGGCTAAGTATTTGGTTGAAGGGCAGGGTGGTGTATTCCCAACCACTAACTTTGAGCCGCTGCCTGTGGCTCTCGCGGTGCAAAACCTGAGTGTGGCCTTGACCCATGTGTCCCATAACAGTGTGATGCGTACGATTCATTTGTCCGATGAACACTTTACTAAGCTGACGCGCTTCCTAAGTGCGCCTGAAAACCAAGGCCATGCCTTTGGTGCGATTCAAAAAGCCTTTGTGGATATGCAAGTGCGTAACAAGCAGTTAGCGACGCCAGTCTCCTTCGATGGGATTTCTATCGCTGGTGGTATTGAAGATACCTTCACTAACCTTAAGTTAGCGTCGGATAACCTGATCCAAATCGTGGATAACACGCGAGTTATCTATGGTTTAGAGCTGCTACATTCAACTCAAGCGATTGATTTACGCAAACAAGCGAATCCTGAGCTGCAACTTGGTAAAGCGACGCAAGCCATGTACAAGGCTTACCGCGAGAAAGTGCCTTTTGTTGCGAAAGATCGCCCATTCACGCCGGACATCCAAGCGTCGACTGACTTTATTACACACTATTAATCTGCGATGCGGGGCACCATGCCCCGCCTAGGAAGACTCTGATGTTAAAACCCGTATTTATTCTATTACTCGGTGCCATGCTGGCAGCACCTATGGCTGCTAATGCAATGAATATCAAGGATTACCATAAAGAGGTAATGACTGGAGCCGATGGTAAAGTCGATTGTGCGGCATGCCACGGTGATGCAAAACGTAAAACCGTTCCCGATGCTGCGACTTGCAGTCGTTGTCATGGATCACCCGAGGAAGTGGCTAAGTTGACTGCGCGCCCTGCGGATGCGGGTCATTCGGTTGAGCCGAATCCCCATAACAGTCTGCATTATGGTACTGATCTGCCTTGTACTTACTGCCATCAGGAACACAAAGAAAGTAAAGTCTATTGCAATCAATGCCATGAGTTTACTTATCCCCAAATGAAACGTTAATTTCATCCTCGTTAAACACCCGCTCCCCTGTATTTTGACGATTATTGTCATGCACTCAACTTTGTTGAGTGCATTTTTTCAGCAAAAAAAAGAGTAATCCAACTCGGATTACTCTCACGGAAAATAGGTCGTTGAACGTTGTAGCCAAAATCACTCATTTGGATGAGGAGCCTGCACACAATGACAGCTTTTACTTAATTAACCCTTAAAATTAACATTTATCTTAAGAGTTCACCGCGGTTGAGACTGATGAGCTTATCTAAGATCCGCTCGCCATCCATTCGAATACCATTGTGTTCATATTCTGAGGTTAACCAATACTTTAGGTGCGCTACCTGTTTGGTGGTTTCTAGGCTGAAATCCATCTCGACATACATATCTTCGCTATAAATCGCGGCCGCAACTGGGACGCGGTTTTGGCTGAGCTGCTCAAGATTGTATAGCGCTGGCCAGTCCGTTTTATGGGCAAGAATATTGGCTGCGGCTTTAAGTGGCGCTAAATGGCTAAATTGTTCAAACATCCAAGGGTAAATCATCTCGCCAGTAAACAGGAAAGGCTTACCCACTTGATAGTTAAAGGCCGGATACTGCTCCCGTACCCTATGGGCAGACCACTGTGACGCACTGTGTTGGCAGTAGATGGCCTCGTGTAACAGGGCAAAAATTGGGTTGGTGTTATAGTCGAGTAATTGGCAGAAATGATTTAAAAACAGCGGGTTGACATAATCACCTTGGGGCGAGTGCACTAGGGCCTGTTCAAGTAAATAGTAGACTGACTCAGGGCCTTGCTCCATGCCTAAATTAATGCCAAGCAGTTGCAGCATTTCAACCGTGAGGCGTTCACCCGTGGCTAACTGCACTGGATGTTCGAGTAAATGTTTGGCGAGGCGAGTCACCAGATGCTGCGCATCGTGGAAGCGCTGGAAGAAGTCCTTATTCTTGGCGAGTACGCGCTGATAGGTGGCTTGATAAACCTCATCACTGCTGCGCGTGAAGGAAGGAATACCACCTGTGATATAGGCTTCACTTACGCCCTGAGGCGCAGCACTTAAGTAGTGCAGCACGCAGAAACCACCAAAGCTTTGACCGAGGATAGCCCATTTATCGGCGGGGCAGAGCTGGGTGCGGATTGATTCGGCGTCACGGATGATATTGTCGGCTCTAAAATGGCTTAAATATTCGGCCTGTTGCTCAGGGGGTAAGTGACTGAGGCTCTGATAATTGATGGGGCTAGAAAGGCCTGTGCCCCGTTGATCGAGCAATAAGACTCTAAACTCTTTGAGTGCTCGACGGATCCAGCCGCTATTGCTGGCGGGCCGCATAGCAGCAAAGCCAGGACCTCCTTGGAAAAAGACGATATAGGGTAATTTTTTATCTTTATTTTCAATGGCGCAAAGTTCTCTCGCAAACACAGTAATCTGCTCACCAATGGGTTGTTGGTAGTTGAGTGGCAAAGTAAATGTGTGTTTCTTGGCGAAAACACCAGCGAGCATCATATCGGGTTTCATCAATTGACCTTAAGGGCTAGGCTTGTTATTTATGGCAGATTGTATACAAAAGCCCTGTTGTCGCAAGTTAGGATTATTTGATTAGCCTTTGGTTGAGATCAATTTTTATTATAAAAAATTGAGCCATGATAACCCTCTTAGCGTAATCTATCGGCTATGGATAACACGAGATTGAAGCTATGAAGTACCAAATTATTCCTGTGACACCTTTCCAGCAGAATTGCAGCTTGATCTGGTGTGAAAAAACTAAGCATGCAGCGGTTGTCGATCCGGGAGGGAACGTTGACCGTATTTTAGGTGAAGTCACTAAATTAGGGCTGACCCTTGAAAAAGTGTTACTCACTCATGGTCATATTGATCATGTTGGCGGTGCTAAGTTATTAGCACAACAAACGAATGTACCCATCGTTGGTCCACATGAGGCGGATAAGTTTTGGATTGAAAATCTGCCTAAACAGAGTCAAAACTTTGGTTTTCCCCACTGTGATGCCTTTGAACCCGATCGATACCTGTGTGATGGCGATACCGTCACCGTGGGCGAGCAAAGTTTGACTGTGCTGCATTGTCCTGGCCACACACCAGGACATGTGGCGTTTTATTCGGCCTCATCCAAGCTTGCATGGGTCGGAGATATTCTCTTTAGAAGCTCGATTGGCCGTACTGATTTTCCTCAGTCAAATCATCAAAGCTTGATCCATTCAATCACCTCTAAACTCTGGCCTTTAGGCGCTGACGTGGAATTTATTCCTGGCCACGGACCTATGTCTACCTTTGGCGAAGAGCGTGAACATAATCCCTTTGTGGCTGATCAGTTACTGCTCTAAGTTGCATAACACTGCGTCGATTGACTTAATATCAGCCAAAATGCGAGTTTTAATCAGGTACAATTCATATTTACTGTGCCTGATTAAACCTGCAAACCTCATCTCTGCTTGACACACATCTTGGGTCTTTTTAGTTAGATTTATCCGCAACTATCTATTTTTAAGCATTATATTTTGACCTAAACCAAATATCGGTTATTTACGCAACTGAGAATTGCTCGTAACTCTGTGTATTATTCATCAAAATTCTGTTTTTTACTTTTTAGTTACATTTTACTGACTAGACTTAAAGCTAACGTTGTAGGTGTCTATCGGGGTAACTATGAATACAAAAACGATGATGAGTGTTGTTTTTTCCACAATCGTCGCTAGTGCAGTGATTACGGCGGCGCTGAGTTTTAATGTCAAATCTAAGATTGAACTTTTTAATGATGCTGCGAATATTCGCTATCAATCCTACCAAATTGCTGATGAACTTCGGCAAAGTTCTGATGATTTGACCAGACTTGCCCGTACCTATGCGGTGACTGGGGATGAAAAGTACGAAAAAATGTATATGGATATTCTGGCCATTCGTAACGGTGAAAAACCTAGGCCGGAAAAATATCACCAGATTTATTGGGATTTGGTGCTCAGTTATGGCGATAAACCTAAGCCTGATGGCGCCAGAGTGGCCATCAAAAGCCAAATGAAGGCTTTGGGGTTTTCCGATGAGGAGTTCCATTATCTCGAGCAGGCACAGCAAAATTCTGATGCTTTAGTCGCCCTTGAGGTCAAGGCGATGAACGCGGTGAAAGGAATTTTTATCGATCCAAATACCCAAACCTACAGCATTAAAGGTGAGCCGAATCTCGCGATGGCGAGGGAATTACTACATAGCGATCAATATCATAGTGAAAAAGCCAAGATCATGCAGCCGATCGATCAGTTTTTTACCGCCTTGGATAAACGCACTGAAGGTGAGGTGAGTAATCGATTGGATTCTTTAAATATGGCACTCAATGGTTCGCAGTTTGTACTCTTTTTGGTGATTTTAGTTGCCGTTGGCGGCTTTATTATTGTTAAAAGTAGGATTGTGACTCCACTCGTACAAACCTGTCGCGAATTACTCGATATTCAAAGGTCTAAAAATCTTGCCCGCAGGATTTCAGTTTCGACTCAGGGTGAAATTGGGGAAATTGTTAACCAAATTAATTTATTCATTTCATCTCTAGCCAGTTCATTAGCGACGACGGACAGTATTGCGAAGGAGGTGGCAGATCTCGCTAAACAAACCAAAGCTTCGATTCAAGTTTCCCGTCAAAGCTCAAACCGAGTCGCCAAAGAGCTCGATGCCAGTGCGAGCGCGATGGAAGAAATGACGACCACCTTAGTGCATGTTAGTGAGAGCACCTCGAACGCCGAAATTCGGGCAGCGGAAAATGAGACCCATGTGGGCGTTGGTCAGGATACGGTTTCAGAGGCATTGAATGCGATGGCGGTGCTCGAAAGTGAATTTACGACCACCCAAGATTCGATGCAGCATTTGGTGAATGAGAGCACTCAAGTCAGTAATGTATTAAGTGTGATTAAAGCGATTGCTGAGCAAACTAACTTATTGGCACTCAATGCCGCCATTGAGGCGGCGAGGGCGGGTGAGCAAGGGCGTGGTTTTGCGGTGGTAGCCGATGAAGTGCGTTCACTCGCACAGCGCACTCAAGATTCTACCAAGGAAATTGATGATATTGTTGCCAGTTTACAAAATCGCACCAATCAGGTGGGCAGCTCAGTCACCCAAGCGGCTAACTTAATGAAAAAAGCCTCAGGTGAATTGCAACGTATCGTGACGGTTTTTGATGATATTCGCCATAGCACTGCGGCGATTCATGGGATTAATACCCAAGTAGCGGCATCAACCGAAGAGCAATCTCTGGTGTCTAAGGATATTGCCACCAGTCTTATGGTAATCCGCGATAATTCCCGCGAAGTGTCACAAATTATTGAGCAAATCGAATTCACCTCTATTAGCTTAGATAATCAATCCCAAGCACTACGAACTAAGGCTGGTGAGTATCAGTTTTAACCCTTAGTTCAAGGCTATCTCACACTTGTTGACAGGGATGTCAGCTTTATCCTTTAGCTATTTTGTGTTTCCCCGCTTTTGCCCTTTTAAATTCAATTTTCCTTTGTTAGCTTGTTCTACATAAAGATAATTTTTTAATCAGTTACGCTGATTTCAATCGTGGATGCATTAAATGTGTCCCTAAGTTAGCGAAATAGAGAGGAGTCAATGTCGATGGATCACCAAATGGAAGACTTATTAGAACATTGGTTGCCCCTCGCGGATGATTCATGGGTGCTGGCGGTGATTACCCATATCCAAGGCTCGTCCTACCGTAAACCCGGCGCCATGATGTTATTCCACGAGTTTGGCCAAGGCGCAGGGATATTAAGTGGTGGCTGTTTAGAGGCCGATCTTCGCCGTCATGCGCAGCAAGCCATGCAATCGCAACAGATTACTTGTATCACCTATGATGCAACCGATGAATCCGATGCCAGCTACCGCCTAGGTTGTGGTGGTAAAGTCGATATCATGTTGATCCCTCTGCTTAAAGAAAATCATGATCTTGGCCTAGTGGACATAGTACAAGCGTTTCGCAAGGGGCTGTCGGGCTACTATCAATTGCCCTTAGTGCCTGCGGGCAGCGATGCTCGCAGTTACGCTGCACAGTTTTATCCGGCGCAAAGTGCCCCTTTTCCTACGGCGGATTTTCCAAAGGCGGGCATACTCAGTCAGCCTGAAGGGGAGGCGCTTATCATCCCACTCAGACCACGATTTCATTTAGGGATTTTTGGTGGAGGAATAGATGCTAAACCCGTGGCAGCGATTGCCCACAGTTTAGGTTGGCAGGTGAGCGTGTTTGATACGCGCACCGCCTACGCCAGAACGGCGGATTTTCCCCATGCTCATATCGTCAAGCAAAGCCTTGATGATGCCGAAGCGCTTGTCGCGCAATTAGATTGCGCCGTGGTCATGCACCATAACCTGAATTTGGATGCGGCGGCGCTCAAAGCTATTCAACCTTTTGATCTTAAATATGTTGCACTCTTGGGGCCCGCTCATCGGCGGGATAAAGTGCTGGCGATGGCCGGACTCAATACGGAGTCGTTTAGTGGCTTTTTCTCGGCACCCGCGGGGCTTGCTCTTGGTGGCGAGTTACCGAGCGCCATTGCCTTGAGTATCTTGGCCCAATGCCATGGGGTGCTTCATGACGCGGCATTTTCCTCGCTCGATGGAATGATGCCTTAATGCACATCAGGCAAAGATTGCTCATTGCTGTGCTCGCGGCAGGTGAGAGCCGGCGCTTTCAGGGGGCGAAGCTGGCACAACGTTTATCAACAGCGGCGAGTGAGGGGCAAGGGCATAGCATCTTACAACGCCATATCGACCGTTTGGCTCGCTTCACCTCGGCTCCATTAGTAATGGGAGCATCTAATCAAGTCACCGCAGACCTGTTGGTCGTGCTTGGTGCCCATCAAACATTGTTGCGTCCGCAACTTGACGCTCTCGGAGCGCTAAAACTGACGTTGCTTGATAATCCTAATTGGCAAACAGGTTTGGCGTCGTCGCTGCGAGTTGCGGCGGACTTTGCAAAAGCGCAGCAGTTTGATGGCATGTTACTCACCTTAGCGGATCAAGTTGCGCTGACATTTGAAGACTATCGGCAGGTGATTGAGACTTGGCAGACGAGTCAACAATCTGTGGCCGCTTTTTATACGAACGAAGCTGAGATGTTGAATGGACAAGGGACGTTGGATGAACAAGGAACGTTTGATGAATTAGGCGCCCCTGCTATTTTTAATGCCTCAATACTCGATTTATTAACGGATTTGACTGGCGATCGCGGCGCCAAATCTATCTTAAAACAACTGGCAAATGTGGGTGAGTTAGTGGCAGTTCCTTTGCCCCATGCCGCGATTGATATTGATACTAAAGCCGATCTTGCGTCGTGGTTGGCACTTAAGGAGTGAGTTATGGCAATACCATCCTCGGAGGCGGCAAAGGACCAGAGTCTTGCGATGCCTTCCCTAAACCTGACCATTAATGGCAGATCTTTTACCTTAAATGCGGATCCGAATATGCCTATCCTCTGGGCGTTACGGGATATTTTAGGCTTAACGGGCACTAAATATGGCTGCGGCGCGGGGCTCTGCGGCGCTTGTACCGTGCATTTAGATGGTCAGCCTGTGCGCGCCTGTTTAACCAGCGTATCCCAGGCGCAAGGCAAGCAACTGACCACGATTGAAGGGCTGAATAATCAAAAGCTTAAAAATGCTTGGGCCGAACACAATGTACCTCAGTGTGGTTATTGTCAGGCGGGGCAATTAATGTCAGCAGCGGCTTTAGTCACTCAGCATCCAAAACCATCGGCGGAACAAATTGATGCTGCCATGTCGGGTAATTTGTGTCGCTGTGGTACTTATCCTCGGATAAAAGCGGCGCTGCAAAGCTATGCCAAGCAGGAGGGCTAAGATGAGTACATTCACCGCAGTTGAAAATATCAGTCGCCGCGATGTGTTAAAACTCTTCGGCGCCGTCGGGGGCGGTCTCGCCCTTGGTGCCAGTGGCCTCAGTTGGAGTCCAATGGCATTGGCACAGGACCAACAGGCGCGGCTCAATCTGTTTATCGCCATCGGTGAGGACGACAAGGTCTATTTGACCTGCCACCGCTCCGAAATGGGTCAGGGGATCCGCACGGGGATTTTACAAATCTTGGCCGAAGAACTGGAGGCTGATTGGGATAAAATTGTGCCTATTCAAGGGCTCGCCGATAAACGCTACGCCAGCCAAAATACCGATGGTAGCCGCAGTATTCGCGAAAACTATGATCGCATGCGTGAGATGGGCGCGATGGCTCGAACCATGCTTGAGCAAGCCGCAGCAGCCCGCTGGAAAGTCCCTGTGAGTGAAGTGCAGGCTAAAGATCATCAAGTGCTGCATGCCAAATCTGGCCGTTCTGCCAGCTTTGGCGAATTAGCCCTCGATGCGGCGGCATTACCACTGCCTGCGGCTGATTCGCTGCGATTAAAGGCGGTTAAGGATTTCAAGCAAATAGGGGCTTCGCGTCAGATAGTCGATATGCAAGCCATGCTCACGGGTAAGGCTGTCTATGGCTATGATATCCAACTGGATAACATGCTTTATGCCAGCATTATGCGCCCACCCGTATTGGGGAGCGATGTGGCTAGTCTTGGCGATAGTGCGGCGCGCAACGTAGCGGGTGTGGTCGATGTGTACCGTTTGCCAACGCCCAAGGGCGCTCCCGCTTTTCAAGCCTTAGGCGGCGTAGCTGTGGTGGCGACAAATACTTGGAGTGCGCTGCAGGGACGTAAAGCCTTGCAAGTGAGCTGGACTGAGTCTGCCAACAGTAGCCACGATTCTAAAACCTACCTGCAAGAGCTGGTGGACAAGGTACAAGCCCCTGGCAAGGTGGTACGTCAAGTTGGTGATGAGGTCAAAGCGTGGCCGAAGGACGATACCCTTAAGGCGATTTATACCGTGCCTTACCTTATCCATTCCTCCATCGAGCCGCCTGTGGCCACCGCTAATGTGACCGAGAATAGCTGCGAAATTTGGGCATCGACGCAAACACCTCAAAGTACTCAGCAAAATGTGGCTGCGGCCTTAGGTATCGCCGAAGATGCGGTCAAAGTGAATGTCACGCTTCTGGGCGGCGGCTTTGGGCGCAAGTCCAAACCAGATTTCAGTGTGGAGGCGGCGCTACTCTCCAAGCAATTTAAACGGCCGGTGAAGGTGAGTTGGAGCCGTGAGGATGAGATCCAAAACGGTTATTACCATGCCATCAGTGCCCAGTGTTATCAGGCCTTGTTCGATGCCAATAACCAGCCAACGGCGCTGCTGGCGCGTACAGGCTTCCCGTCAATCAGCTCCACCTTTGCCGAGGGCGTCGAGTATCCATCCGGCGGAGAGTTGGACTTAGGTTTTGTTGATGTGCCCTTTGCTCTGGCAAATTTACGCTATGAGGCTGTAAAGGCCAACGCCCATAGCCGTATTGGTTGGATGCGCTCGGTATGTAACATCCAACACGGGTTTGGCGTGGGCAGTTTTGTCGATGAAATGGCCCATAAAGCTAAGTTATCTTGCCCCGATATGTGGCGCAGCTTACTGGGGCAACCAAGGCAAGAGACTTTTGAAAACCAAGGCTTTAAATATGGCAACTATGGTGAAGAGTTAACTCGTCATCCCGTTGATGTCGGCCGTTATCTCAAGGTGATAGAGGCGGTTGAACAAGCCCAAGCCAAGGCGCCGAAAGCGGGTAAGAATCAAGGTTGGGGCTTTGCAGTGCACCGCAGTTTTGTGAGTGTGGTTGCGGTAGCGATACGGGTCGAGGTTGGTGAAGATAACCAGCTTAAAGTGCTTAATGCCATTGCAGCGATTGATGCCGGCACTGTGGTTAACCCCGACAGGGTGAAAGCACAGACCGAAGGCGCGATAGTATTTGGCTTAAGCTTGGCACTGATGGGGGAAATTAGTTACCAAGAGGGTAAGGTGATGCAGTCTAACTTCCATGATTATCCCCTGCTACGTTTACCCCAAGTGCCAGAGATGGAGATCATCATTATCGACTCGGATGCGCCGCCTGCGGGTGTAGGTGAGCCCGGCGTACCGCCGGTGGCGCCTAGTCTGACCAATGCGATATTTGCCGCAACAGGCCTTAGGATCCGCGACCTGCCGGTTAATAAACAGTTAAAGGTGTGATGCTGTAAACGACACCTGAGTGAGCAAAAAAGCGCCTAATAAGCGCTTTTTTCGTTTTTTTACCACAAATAAATTGCTTGTTAGCAAATTTACGGGCATTAATGCCGAAAATTAGCAATAGATCAGGTTTTTGTTACCAGAATAGAGGTAATTTAACCAATATGTTTACTCAAGTGACCTAAGGTATGCGGACTCGCGTACACATTCATTTGAATCGGTTACTAGTCGGCCTGTGAGTCAGTTTTCGATTGCAGATCCCTACTAAAAATTGATCGACACGGAAGTGAAGGGCGCTATAACACCATAATACAGCCGCACCTTGAGCGCATTTGAGTAGTTAACTTCCGTGAAAACAATAAAGGGGTCATCATGGAAAATCGTTGGCAGGTCGCTATTTCTGCGGGGCTATTAGCCGCAATATGGTGTGGTATCGCAGATACTTTTCATCTTGTTACTTGGATTGGCTTTTTAGGTTGTAGCACGTTTTTTGCTCAGCCGAAGGCCGGTTTTCAAGGCGTGATGATGGCGTGGTGCACCAATCTCTCCGGTGTGTTTTGGGCTTGGCTCATTATCAGCGGTAGCAGTTTTTTCGTATCGCCTGTGGCGGGTTATCTGTTTACGGGTATCGCTACCTCGGCAATGTGCCTACAGGCCAGTTATCAAAAGCTCAGTTTTATTCCCGGTGCCTTTATCGGCTGTTGTATTACCTTTGCCATGGCTGGGGATGTGGCCAATATTGTGCCGCCTTTAGTGTTAGGCGCACTGTTAGGTTTTTGTATGAGCTTGTTAACGGCGCAGTTAATCACCCTTCGCCAAAAATGGTCAGCATCAACAGGTTCTGAAATCGCCAGTGCCGATTAATCTTCCATCACTTTTGTGTTCGCATGATAGCCATGCGGTAACTGAGTGATCGAATAGATGAGCTATAATGCTGATTTAGTACCCGATAGCTTTAGGTCTTAGGAAATATCAAGATGAAACAAATCCAGTTTCGCACCATTGATGCCATATTGATCAAGTTCAGTCTTAACGGCAAATTTTGGATTGTCTGTTCTATGGTGGCGTTAATCACGGCTACCATCGCACTTATCAATTACCAACATGCTCACCGCAACCTAGAAGCAGCCTCTTTGGCTCGAGTTCAGGCGACGGTTGATACCTTTGCCCAAGTCGCAAATGCGCAACAGTTGCAGGGCGATGCATTATCACAATTTGCCCGAGACAATGGGCTGAGTGTTGTCTCTCGCCAAACTGAGGCGCAGCGCCAAAGGGATAATGTTACCGCCAGCGCCACGGTGGCATCTGGCAGCGCGCTCGCACTGTCGCAAAATGTGTCCGAATGGGAAAGTGATGGCCGCAGCGATGCTAATTTGATGTTTTGGCTTGCATTAATCGGTTTATTGCCCTTATTCCAATTAAGCTATTGGATTTCAACTTCCCTCGGCGGTGGTCTGTGGGATATGTACATGGCCATCAAACGCTTAGCCGATGGCGACTTAAGTTTCAGATTAAACTTTTTCGGTACTGATGACTTCAGCTTAATCGCCCGCGAAATTGACCGCTGTGCCGATAACATGAGCGAAATGGTGAGCGCTATCCGCAATAATGCCCAAACACTTTCCCTCGCTGCCGATGAGTTTAATCAGCAAGCAAAAATCAGCGGTGAGTTAATTGGTGCCCAGCATCAATTTTTAGATTCAGTGGCTGTGGCCATGGCGCAAATGACTTCGGCGATTGAAGAAGTGTCGGTTAATGCCAGTAACACTTCACTACAGACTAAAGATAACGCCAGCCAAATGAGTGCCAACCAAGGGCGTATTAGCCATACGGTGGACAGTATTGGTTTGCTCTCAACCAAAATTGGTGCAGCCTTTTCATCGGTAGAACAATTATCTAAGGATGCGGCGGCTATTGATGCGGTAGTGACAACCATCAATAGTATTTCTGGGCAGACTAACTTGCTGGCGCTGAATGCGGCCATTGAAGCGGCGCGCGCAGGTGAGCAAGGTCGCGGTTTTGCGGTGGTTGCCGATGAAGTGCGTACCTTGGCAGGGCGAACCCAGCAGGCAACGGTAGAGATCCAAGCGATGATCGAAGGCTTACAATCTGGCACCCGTCAGTTATCTAATATCACCACCGAGATTGTGGATCGTGCCGATGAAAGTCGTAGCGCCATTGTTGCCGTCGGCAGCGATGTGGAAGGCATGTCGCAATCAGTGAATGCTGTATTTGATATGAGTAGCCAAATTGCCGCATCGGCGGAAGAACAGAGTGTTGCCGCCCGTGATATCGCCGCTCAACTTAATGAGATCCGCCATCAATCCAATACCATTAAACAAACGGCGCAGCGCAGTGTCACCCTCGCGCATGATTTGCAGCAGGCCTCGGTTGAACTCGAAGGGATCCTTAAACAGTACCGCACTAGCTAAGCCGAGGCTTTTATGGATTGGTTCTCATTAGTATAAAAGCGAAACGGTGGTTAGCTGGCGAGGCTTAGTCGCCAAATCTAAATAACTAAATACAAATGGCGGTTGCATCTAATGTAGTCGCCATTTTTTATGCTTATTTACATCCGTTATCGTTATTGCTTTGGCCGAGACACGCCAAAATTAACCAAAGCCTTACAGACTTTTATTTACCCTTACTGCACTGAAAATACAGTTTAGTTCTGACTCAAATTGTTGTTAATAAAAGGTAAAAACTTTATCAGTCTAAAGCGTGACTTTGGTTTCATTATCAAAATACCGTTGGAGAGGCGCTGAAACTGGGGTAGGTTATCAGCCTTATATCCCCAGTGATTAGGGGGGGAAGGCATAAGAGAGATTTGACGAACATATGCAAAGGGTTGAGAAAGCAGCTTGCGTGGTTAAAGACACACTTGATGGCTACCAAGAGGAATTTGATGGCTTGGTGAGGGAATATGCGAATTTCTCCCATACTCAAGGTGAAGCTTACTG
Source organism: Shewanella sp. DNRA4 (assembly GCF_012843185.1). Taxonomy (NCBI): domain Bacteria; kingdom Pseudomonadati; phylum Pseudomonadota; class Gammaproteobacteria; order Alteromonadales; family Shewanellaceae; genus Shewanella; species Shewanella sp. DNRA4. Next base: position 124,211 of record NZ_JABAIP010000009.1, on the reverse strand, counting down.
CGATTTTTTTGTTGATATAGCATCTATGATGAATGGTTCATGGCTATTAACGGCCGAGCTTGAGTCTGACACTATTGCTAATTTTAAATCCTTCGACTGGTACCGTATCTTGGCCATTGATGAAGCGCATTCACCAGAAGATGAACTGATCACATTGTTACAGACGGCCTATAAAATCGGCTATCTCTGGTTAATAGAACGCTTGTCATCACTAAAACAGCAAATAGAGATGATTGAAATCCGGCTGTATCACAATGGTAGTCTTGATTATCAAGCTTTGAATTAGCGGAATGAGGTTGATTTTCCAAGCTCAATATCTGCCTTTTATTGGTAATGAGTGCGACAACCAACCCGATAGCATTGTGTTTTCATTAATGGATTACCTTCAATTGGTCGATGATACCGGCCGAATTATTCGCAACGATAAACGTGGATGCATCAGTGAAAATAGCGCCAAGATACTGAACAGATTAAATATCCCCCATGATAATTGGCTCAAGCTAACCACCGAGTTTGGCAAACTATTTCACGGTCCTGTGGGCACTCTGCAAGAATTGACCGACTACTGCGAACACTTAGAAAAGCGACGACGGCATTTTGCGTCAAGCTGTCAGCACTTTCACTGCAATTGACAACGACTGACATCACTTCAAAAGCCTACATTCAGAACACATCCCAAGCACTAAGGAACGATATCCCTCGTCTGAAATGCTCCATTTTTTAAGGAATTAGCGCAATTTATTGCCTCTATGCTGCCCCTATGGCTTTTAATGACTCTCATTTAAGCAATATTAGCCAGAGCAGGTTGTATGCAAACCGAAAGTGCATTATGTTGTTGATTTAAAATGGGTGGCTGGATTTTTTCCTATCCACTAACTTTCAGTTGTATTTAAATTGGAAAATTTGAGCAAAGGAATAGAAAAATGGCTATGAATCCAATAGTTAAAGCGCAGTTAAATACTTTTGGAAAAATGAATCCTCATGAAGATTTGGATGAGTCTAATTTATTTGAGGTGATGTCTATATTTTCAATAGAGAATGGTATTCTTGGAGAAAATATAGATCCGTTTAGAGCCCATCTAAAAGGTAATGAATTTGGTATTGATGGAGTAGCAATTTCTATCCAAGGAACACTTTGTACAGATGTCGATGAAGCTGCAGAAGTTTTGGCTATTGGTAAAAACCATAATTCTGAGTTTCATTTCTTTCAATCAAAAACATCTGACAAATTTGATTACGGTAACATTTCTAAATTTTTAGATGCAGTTTATGATTTTTTTACGAATCAATCATTAGTAACAGGTGAGCAAATAGAGAGCTTGATAGAGATAAAAGAGGCTATTTATTCTGCTGCAGCTAAAACAAGCCCGAAATTACGATGTTATTACTGTACTACTGGGTCTGGTGAAATATCTGATCTAATAAGTCAATTGATTAAAAATAATAAGGCGCGCTTAGCTGAATTAAATATATTTGATGAAATTAATATTGAGTGTGTCGGGGCTAAAGTAATTCAGAATGGCTTCCGTGCAGCAACAAATTCTTCATCTGCAAAACTACACTTTCCAAAAGCCGTTACTATGCCACCTCATGATAAAGTAGATGAGGCATATATTGGGTATGTTTCTGCTTCTGAGGTATTGGCGATTGCTTTTGGAGAGCCTGATCAAGATGGAATTACTCATATTAACAGATCGTTATTTTATGATAATGTGCGAGACTTTAACCCCGAATCAGAAATTAACAAATCCATAATTCGCGAGTTGAAGTCAGGAGATAACTCTTCATTTGTTTTTAAGAATAATGGAATTACCGTTGTTTCAAAAAGCATAGAGCGTAAGGGAGATACATTCAATCTTGAAGACTATCAAATAGTAAATGGATGTCAAACCACTAATATACTAGCTCATGTTCGTGAAACGGTTGATAATATATTTGTCCCATTCCGTCTAATAGGCTGTAGTGATATTGATTTTGTTTCTAGTATTATTATGGGTACTAATCGTCAGAATGAAGTTAGGGAAGATCAATTTTGGGCATTGCGCCCATTCATGAAAGATCTAGAAGAGTATTGTGCATCCCAAAGTAGTGAAGACCGGATTTATATAGAAAGGCGAGATAATCAGTATAGAGATGTAGGAATTGAGCGAACACGTATTCATCGACCATCAGATCTGATGAAGGTTGCGGCCGCGATGTTTTTTTTCCAACCCCATCGTGCTGCACGAGATCATCGGGGTATAAGGAAAGAATTCGCTGAACGCATCTTTTCGGATAATCATAATGTAGAGCTCTATCATGTTGCTGCATTAGCATTATATAAATTTGATTACTTGGTACGCTCAGGAAAAATAGATAGAACAAGAGTTATTTTTCGTTTTTATGCTTTGTATGCACTAGTGAGAAAAAATTGGGATACACCAGATATATTGGATGCTCCGATAAAGTCTCAGAAAAAAGTTACAACTGCTATCATCGCAGTTTTAAAAAATAATGATAAGTTCGCCGATCAAATAGAAGAGGTTGCAGCACATCTTGAAGATATAATTTCGAAATCAGGTATAACCAGTCGGGAGAAAATCCGAGATTTTATTCGAACAGAAAGTGTTGTAGGCGAATTTACTAAAAGGCTTTTTCCAAAAAGAGCAAAGAGGTAATCAAAGCCGTATAACAAGCACATTAGCACCGCAGGGGGCAAATAACGCTTGGCTTTTAGTACTCACTCCCAAACAAAAACATCGGCCTAGGCCGATGTTTTTCATATCGATTAAAGAATTCACCCAAGCGAGTTAGGCTTCTTTAAAGGTGCTCCAAATTGGCGCGTGATCTGAGGGTTTATCGATGCCGCGCAGATCGTAATCGACGTCGGATTCGACTAAACGTGCGGCCAGTGACGGCGTAGCTAAGATCACATCGATGCGTAGGCCACGGTTATCATCGAAGCCTTTGCTGCGGTAATCGAACCATGAATAACGCTCGCTGCGGTCGGGGTGTAGTTGACGGAAGGTGTCCACTAATCCCCAATCTTGCAGGGTTTTCAGCCATTCACGCTCTTCGGGTTGGAAGCTGCATTTACCGGTTTTTAGCCAACGTTTGCGGTTGACTTCACCAATGCCGATATCCAAATCGATGGGTGAAATATTGATATCTCCAATGATGGCGATATCTTCATCGTTGTTATGATTAGCGTGCAAATGCGCCATTAAGTCCTGATAAAACTTACGCTTAGCAGGGTATTTTGTCGGATGGTCGATACTTTCGCCCTGAGGGAAATAACCATTCAACACAGTTAGCGGGCGGCCATTTGCCTGAGCAAAGGTGCCGATAATCATGCGGCGCTGCGCATCTTCTTCATCGGTTGCAAAACCCTTTTGCACCTTAAGTGGGGCGGTTTTGGAGAGCATGGCTACGCCATAGTGCGCCTTGCCACCGTGGTAATGCACGTGATAGCCCATGGCCTCGACTTCGGCGAGCGGGAAGGCTTCATCGTGCACTTTGGTTTCTTGCAGGCCGATAATGTCGGGCTGATGGCTGTCGATTAACGCTTGCAATTGATGCAGGCGAGAACGCAATCCATTGATATTGAAAGAAACGATTTTCATTAAGGGAGAACTCGTTTAAAGGGTTTTACCAGAACGCTTTGATATACGCCCGCCGCGAAGTAAGGATCGGCATCTGCCCAGGCTTGAGCCGTGGCTAACGAATCGAAATCCGCAACCACTAATGAGCCGCTAAAACCCGCATCGCCTGGGTTTTCGCTATCGATAGCGGGGTGTGGACCCGCAACAAGTAAGCGACCTTCATCGGCCAGTTCCTGTAAGCGTGCTAAATGCGCAGGGCGCGCCGCTAAACGTTTTTCTAAGCTGTTCTCAACATCTTGAGCTGAAATCATATACCACATTATTTGAGTTCCTTGCGTTGATCTTCGGGAAGATGTTTGTAAAGGTAAAAGACGGTGATAACGGTATTAATCAGGGTTAAGGCGGTGAGGCCAAACACTTTAAAGTTCACCCAAGTTTCTAATGGCAGTCTAAAGGCGACATAGATATTAACTAGGCCACAGATGGCAAAAAAGCTTACCCAGTACCAAGTTACGTGTGCCCAAATCTTATCGGCCACCTTCATCTCTTTACCCAACATGGACTTTAAAATCGACTTGTTGAGTAGCTGGCTCACACCAAGGGCTAGGGCAAATAAAGCATAAATAATAGTGACTTTCCACTTGATAAAGGCATCGTCATGGAACACTAAGGTGAGGGTGCCAAACACTGTCACCATAGCGAAGGTAATAAGGTGCATCTTCTCCAATTTTTTGTACAGTGCATAGGTCACGACTAATTGCAGTGCGGTGGCTGCGATTAAGGCGCCACTGGCGATATAAATATCGAAAAATTTATAGACGGCAAAAAAGATAATGAGGGGCAGAAAATCAAGCAGTTGTTTCATAAATAATCGTGTTAAGAAGACGTGGGCTTGAGTGTAGCACGGGGGGCTAGAGGTAAAAAGCCGTGAAAGGTGACCGATTGCTAACTGTTGCATGAAAGCGGCGCGATCGGCTGTTGCAATCCATGTTGCCCTTATAAGTTGCCTGACCGATAAGGCTAAGCTTGCGCGGCACGTTTGGCTTGGGCGCGCGTGGCTAATGGGCAATCGCCGCAGCGATGACTGTTGGTGAGTTGATACCTTAAGCAGCATACGCGGCGAATATTGTCAGCGTGAGCAGCTGAGGCGGGCAGCAGATTAATGCTGTTGTAGAGTGGATTCGCCTCGCCATCTTCAAAGGCTTTTGTGTTAAATAGAAGTTCCTTAAGGTGTTCAAATTCAATATTTGGCAATGCCATTTCGCCTAAATACCAGTGAATAAGATAGCCTAAATGGCTCCAATACAGCTTGGCGGGTGTTGGGCTTAAACCGGTTAATCGCTCAACACTAGGGACTAGATGGCGTTGAATCCACTGAATAATTTGTCGTTCGCGGTGGGGCGTTAAGACCGTGGTTTTAACTATGGCAGCTTTTACTATGGCGGTTTTCACCTGAGGAGTGGGGGCTAAGGTTAGTTGAAACTCAAAACCTGCGACTCTGCCCGAATCGTGGGGCCTAAGATAAAAATGCTCAGGCGCTATATCAATTTGCTCAATCTGCTCAAGGGGGCTGGAGAGCGAGTGCGGCGCATTAATAATCCACTCCAGCATGGGTGGCACTAATAGACCGAAATACCACTGCCCCCAGAGCGAGTGCAGGGCTTTGGAATTATGGCTATGGCTGAGCAAAATCTGCTCGGGAATATTTTCTAATGGGATGGGTGATGTGGTTTTTGCCAAAGGTGGATAGGCCTTGGCAAAGTCCAGTAATAGCTGCTGATAAACGGCTGGCTGACTCCAAGTATCAAAACTGAGCCCTTGGGGCTTAGTGGTTGCCACAAAATGCTGGGCATAAAAAGGGGCGCGCTGCGCTAGGTACTGATTAAACTCCTGAGCTACTTGAGTTAAATCCATTTGACTCTTTGTTAAATCCATTTGGTTATTTGTTAAACCGAGTTCTGTTTGTTTGGTGCTCGCAGTGTTTAAACTTTGCGAGCATTTGCTATGGCAGTGCTTGGTATGACTCGGTTTAGTCTTATTGGAAAGCTTGACTAAGGCAGGGGCTGATTCTCCTTGGCGCGCCATAATCACTCCTTTGGCTTGAATTGATTAAACTGCGGCGAGTCTACTCTCCGCAGTTTTCATTGATGAACAACTGGTTATTGACAGCCTGTTAGAAGCGATAATCCAAATTCACGCTCATGCTGCGTGGGGCGCCGTATTGGAACTGGCTATATTGCCCCACTTGGCTGTAGTAGGTTTTATCTAAGGCGTTGTGCACATTGGCGCTTAGCTTTAGCTGCTCGGTAAAGGCATAACTTGCCATTAAGCTTGCCAATGCATAGGAGTCTTGCTCAACCTCGACTCTGCCTAAGGGCGAGTTCACGGTTTGATAGACTCGGCTTTGCCAATTGACCCCAGCGCCAAGCTGCAACTTGTTCCAATCGCCGCTAAAGGTATAAGTGGTAAAGAGTTTTAGCTGCTGGCGAGGGGAAGTTGTGTTGATGCGATTGCCCTTAGGATCGTCGGTGCTGAATTGGGTGTAGCCGAAGTAGATATTCCAGTCATCGGTGATTTTGCCCGTGGATTCAAACTCAAAGCCTTGGGTTTTCGTGCCGTTAACCTCTCGATACACTGGAATAGTGGTGCCCGGCAACACATCACCAGTGCGTTCGCCAACATTATCTTGGCGAATTTCAAATACCGACAACGACATATCTAAGCTTTCATCCATCAAGCTGGCCTTAATACCCGCCTCGTAGTTTTTGCCTTTGACGGGGTCGATGTAACTGGCATCGATGCGCTGCAAGGTTTGCGGCGCAAAAATATCCGTATAACTGGCGTAAAGGGAGTATTGCTCGCCCAGAGCGTAGGTCAGGCCAAAATAGGTGGTGAGCTCATTGTCGACCTTAAAATCATACTTGCTGCCAAAGTTATCTTGGTCGGTTTGCCACTGGTTCAGGCGCAGCCCCGCAAGCAATGCCAAGGCATCGGTCAGATTGAGCTGCGTGGCTACATAGGCGGCGCTTTGTTCGGTTTCACCAAATGAGCCCGTGGTGTGAGTCTCCTTCCACTGAGGTTTTGGATACTGGAAGTTAGGATCGCGAAAATCACCCAAGGGCGGCACGGCGGCCGTAGGATAATAGTAAGGGTTGGCAAACTCTTGGCGCTGACCCGTCCAACCAAAGGTGAGCTGGTGCTCTTGGCCAAACAGGGCAAACATTCCCTGCGCCCGTAAGTCGAGGTTATGTTGGGTACGACTACCATCGACATAGGCGATTGAGCCTGCAGTTGCGCCTATGTTTGTTACCGGATCGGGATAGCCTGTAGCCCAGAGTACATCGTATTTCAGCGAGTTATCGCCGTAACTGTAGGTGCCTTTTAGTTCCCAACCGTTATCAAAACGATGTTCAAGGCTGGCGAAGGTATTAAGCCCTTGGGTATGCGCCGAGGCCCAATCGGGGGCCGTGGAGGTAGCGCGATCGTAATTTGTACGGCTGCCATCACTGTGGAACAGCGGCAGACCGCCGGACATAGTGCCTTCGGGCGTGGTGTCTTGATAATCCACGCCTAAGGTAAGCAGTGTGCTGGCGGTAATATCGGTTTCAACAATGCCATAGAGGGTGGTGCGTTGTTGCTCATATCTGTCTTGGAAGGATTCCTTATCTTGATAGGCGGCGACAACACGGCCACGAATGCTACCACTGTCATTTAAGCCGCTGGATAAATCGACCATGCCGCGCAGATTGTTCCATGAGCCGACACTCACTGAGGTGCTGCCCATAAATTCTTGGGTCGGGCGTTTACGAATAAGGTTAATCGCGGCCGAGGGATTACCCGCACCCGTCATTAACCCTGTGGCGCCACGGACAATTTCCACCCGCTCGTAGATGGCGGTATCGATAAGGTTATCGCCGTAGTTAAAACGAGTGTCATAGGTGGTGGGCACGCCATCGTAAAGAATACTAGTGACCGCAATTCCGCGGGAGCTGATGCTGTATCTGTCGTTGTCCATCGGCCGAGCATTGATGCCGGCCACGCTGGTCATGGCTTCAATCACGCTGTTTAACTGCTGATCTTGCATCATTTGGCGAGTCACAGAGGTGACGGATTGCGGCGTCTCTAAATAAGACAAATCTAGGCCTGTTGCCGTGTTCATTGCTGGGGTTTTGTAGCGCTTATCGTGGAGGTCCTTAGCGCCAACGACATTAATGATTTCAATGTCTTTGGTGGATTTCTGGGTATCGCGAGTATCGGCAGAAGCATAGGGCATGCTGAGTATGGCAGAGCAGAGGATAAGCTCTGGGCGTTTGATGACGAGTTGGCAGTGCGCCGCGAGTTGGTTGAGGGGGAAGGTTTTCATAATAATGATCTTAAATTCCATTTTGGCTGTTTGATTGACTAGGTTGTTTTTGGGCACAGATGAGTGCCCAGAGTGGGCGTGGGCCCACTCAAGGTTAAAAATCTTTAGGGTTTGGGTTTAAACTTCTGATTTCCAAAGGCATGGCTTTGCCTAAAGGCGGCTAGCGGATTATCAATCCCGCCCGCAAATCGCAGATTTTTCTCCCTGTCGGCTAGGTCAATCATCTGCTGGTTGTTATTAAGCTGAATGCGATTCAGGCAAGTGCGCACGAAGCTGTCTTTAAAGAGATCGTATTGTGCAAATTTGTCCGCCAACTGCGGATGCTGCGCTTGATAGTCGCGTACATTGTCTGCCACAAGCTCCCAAAACAGCGCTTCGCTGACCTCGGTTTGCTTATCCAGAATTGGCGCTAAATAACGGAAAATACAGTCGAAAATATCGAGCAAGATATAGTTGAGCTTCATCTCTTCCTCAAGCTCGACCGCAAGGCGCTGCACTTCTTGCGGCAGTGGCTCGCTGCCGTTCAGTACCGCGACTTCTTCTCCGATATCCTTCATCAATATTTTGACTGGGATACCGGCATCGAGCACTAAAATCAGGTTCTCGCCATGGGGCATAAACACCAGATCGTAGGCAAAGAAAGCGTGCAGTAGCGGCGATAAGTAGAGGTTGAGATAGCGCTTGACCCACTCCTTGGCGCTTAAGCCTGAGTGCGCGATTAAGGCGGCAAGCAGGGCTTGCTCCTGATGATCGACGTGCAATAGCGCCGCCATGGTCATCAGGGTTTGCTGCGGCTCAATATGCGGCAACGGACTCTCGCGCCACAGCGCCGACAGCATTTTCTTATAGGCGCTATCTTGGGTGAGTGCCTCTTCGTAATATCTGTGGTGATAACCGATTGCGGCGATTTCTTTTAGGATCACAAAACCTTGCTCGGCAAAATAGCTATCGCTTTCGATAAGCTTGGCCACCCAAGCGTTGATCTGCGGGGTGCAGCTCATATACAGCGGCGAAAGCCCGCGCATAAAGCCCATGTTTAGGATAGAAAGCGCGGTTTTGACGTAGCATTTTTGCGGCGCAGTTAAGTTAAAGAAGGTGCGGATCGATTGTTGAACTTGATAGCAATCTTGGCTTTCGCCGAGGTAAATAATGTCGCCACGGGCGATTTCGCCAGCAAAAGTGCGGGCAATTTTTTCGCGCCACTGCCAAGGATGAACGGGCATAAAATAAAAGCTATCGGCCGCTTGCCCCTTTGCGCTTAAGTGTAGTTGAAACGCGGTGAACTGTTCGCCAAGTTCCTGTTTTAATAAGCTATCATGGTCTAGCCATTCGAGGGCGGAGAAGGTGGTTTTGTCCTTACGCACTGCAATCCACACTAGCTGAAGCGCGCTGGCACTCTCGGGGGCAAATTGGTCGTAGTCCTGCATATCAAAACCAATGCGGCCATTATTGGCGATAAATACTGGGTGCCCCTCGGTCATGCCCGCCTCAATGGTTTGATAGTCTGCCTTAGCGAGTGTTGCGGCGGGGATGGCTTGATGGGCCAACTTATAGGCCTTGCTGTAGAGGGTGCTGGTGATTTCCTCAAGGTAAGTGGGCAACAGGGTTTCACTTATGCCTAAGGCATCTTTCAGTTTGATAATCAAACTCATGGCATCGAGTGGCTTGTCTTGGCCCGCGCTGCTGACCCGAATCGAACCGGTTTCTATCTCAAGGTGGTCGAGCTGATAATGGCGCGCACTGAAGTAATAGGTGCAGTCCTTGAGCCTCAGCTCATAGTGATTGATGCCTGCCGCTTGGCGGTAAATTTGTGGGGTGATGATCTTCTCATGGGTAAATTCGCAGAGGATTTTCTTCACCAAATGGCGATTGGCCGCCTGCCAATGTTGGGGCGTTAAATGGGCGGGCACATGGGCGTAAGAGGATAAAGCCTCGATATTCGGCAACTCGGATTGGGCGAATGGTTTGAGTAATAAGGTGTTAGTGGCTAAGTTCATCGGTTCACCTACAAAGTGATAAGGTTAAAAGTGACTGGGTAACAGGACGATTTTCACTCGGCAATTGGGGGGCAGCTTGAGTTGCCGTCTGGCAGCTTTGGGCACTGCAAAAACCTAAAAATGCGGCTTTGGTACTGAGTTGGATGGCTTTTTGATAACGGATCCCAATTTGGCAATTTAAGCGGTGGATTTTGTGGTTTTGCTGATCTGGCTCGACTACCAGTCGCGTAAAAGCAAGGGTTTCAAGAACTAGTTGGGCGATAGCCTCCATCACTTGGCGGGATAAGCCATGAACGGGTTTGCCTTCAATCGGCGCAAGGATTAAATGCATACCGCAATCGAGCGGCTTAACCTGATAGTGCTGGCCAATTTCGTCATGGGAGGGATCGTAGAGTTCCACCATAAACAGCGGTTTGGTTTGCCATTCACCGATCAGCGAGAACTTGTGCTCGCTTGGCGCCATCGCTTGAGCAAGTGCATCAAGACTCATCCCCTGCATGCCCCAAAACTTGGCATAGTCTTGGTTAAGCCATGATTGCAGCATGGCAATGTCTTGCTCAAGGTTCAGTGGTTTAAGCACAAACTCATTGATTACAATCTGTTTTGAGAGCAAATCTAAACAGCGTTGGCTCCATTGGCTGGCCATTACAGTGCCTCCTTATTCGGTGCCATTAAGGCCGATGCACTGCCACCAGAAGGGCTTATCCGTAGCACGGTTTGTGGCTCATTACTGGGTTGTTGCGTGGGCTTGGCTGACGGATTTGACTCCTGACAAGGCTTAGAAGATGCAACCGCTGAGTGAGTGTTGCTTTCGACGGGTTGGTTTTTCGCGTCGTTGATGTTGTTGGGGTCAAAGGTTTGGAAGGCGATCCGCGTTTCAATCGGATAGGGGGCGTAACCTAAAACCGCTTGCAGAATGATGGCATTGCGATAGCAGCCCATACCCAAATCGGGTGAGCTAATGCCATGAGTATGTAGGCCCGCATTTTGGATAAAAATATCGCCTCTGACATCGATGCCATAGTCACGCTGGATGGCGAGTTGGCCACGATCATCAAATTCGATTTGTGATTTAATTCCTTGAATAAAATCAGGTAAATGATATTGATAGCCAGTGCCTAAGACGACGGCACCTGTCAGTTGCTCGAAGGCATATTCTTGCTCGAGGTGGTTGAACTTGAGTGTCAGCTTGTCGCCCGAGGTATCGATTGCTGTCAGTGCCACGTTAGTCAGCAGCTGGCATTGGATATCGCTGACTAAACGCTTTTGGTAAAGCAGGTCATAAATATCGTTGATTAGCTCGGCATTGATCCCCTTGTAGAGGGACTTTTGCTCTGCGATTAAGCGATGGCGTTTTTCCGGCGACAGTTCGTGGAAATAATCCACATAATCTGGCGAGGTCATCTCTAGGGTGAGTTTGGTGTATTCCAGCGGATAAAAGCGTGGCGAGCGGGTCATCCAATTTAGTTGATAACCATATATTTCAATATCTTGTAGAAGGTCATAAAAGATTTCCGCAGCACTTTGGCCACTGCCAATCACTGTGATAGCATTTTGGCTTTGCAAGTAGGCTTTTTGCCGCATATAGCTGGCGCTGTGCATCACACGCGGGTCTTGAATTGGGCAATTATCGGGTAGATAGGGAGTTGTGCCTGTACCTAATACCAGTTTGCGGCAGAGATAAGTGTGGGGTTTACCACTGCGTCTATCTACTCCCGTAACATGGTAGATGCCTTCACCGGCGTTGTAATCTAATTGTGTGACCTTAAAACTGAATCTCAGATTGGATAGTTGTGTGCTAACCCATTGGCAATATTGGTTATATTCATGCCTTGGGAGAAAGAAGTTTTCACGGATATAAAAGGAATAGAGTCGGCCTGTTTGTTTGGCAAAGTTAAGATAACTAAAACGACTTGTCGGATCGGCCATAGTGACCAAATCGGACATAAAAGGTGTTTGTAATCGAGAGGAGTTGATCAGCATACCCGGGTGCCAATCAAACTCGGTTTTAGCATCTAAAAATAAACAGCTGAAGTTATTAAGAGGTTCACACAGAGCCGCCAGTCCTAGATTAAATGGGCCTATGCCAATGCCGAGTAGATCGTAAATCGTACGATCAGTTTCCTTTTTTGGGGTAGTCACTTACGCCTCCTTGAATTCCTATTAAAACGGTTGCAGCCACCATCGACTGATGGATGAGTAGATGAGTGGACCTCTCTACTGTTGCTTTATGAATCATTCTTTTGTGCTGCCGAACAGGAGCTTTACCGCTTGTTTTGCTATTACTTGCTCAGTGCAACGAGGAATAAATTAGCATCATAAAAATTACAAATGCAAATCATTCTCATTTGCCACTTGTCGGATGAGTCGTACTTTTGACTGTTAAATAAAAGGCTGAAATACGGTTTGTCGGTGAGTTGATCAATGGGGAAGAAGGAAGGTCTAAGAGGTGTCTAAATGTATTATCAAAAATAATATTTATTTAAAAACAGTTAATTAAGTTGTTTTTTGGTTGGTGAGATTTTGCACTAATTGTTTTTAGTGGCTTTTTAGGAGGCAACGAAAGTATGAATAACTGCTGAGTGTAAATCGACTGTAAATCCGAATTAGTTCGTCAATTAACACTGCTAGTCAGCTATAAAAGAGTGGATAAGCAAACGTAAAAGCCATCTTAAAAATGGCTTTTTGTGGAGTCAAAAGCAGAGGGAGAAGCAAAGGCCTAAGGTAATTGCACAAAAGCGGCGGTAAGTTTACGCACTAGGGGCAATACCATCAGCAGAGTCGGGAATGCCACCACCCAAGAGATAAACCATGCGCTCAACCAGAGCTCAACAAATTGTGCTGATGCGCCGACACCATTAAAAGTACTGATCCCAGAAACGATGCAACTCATTAAAATAGAAAGAAAAAATGGCATCACAACTGTGGCGTATTTTGCGGGTAACTTTGGTGTACCAAAAATAGTGCGGCTTTTATTTGTTGGTACAGAGTGTAAGCTGGACATGGAAACCTCAACAGGGTGTGACTTAGGCGAAAGAGCTTGCTGATTAGTGCTTAAGATTTACATGTATTTATGTAAACCCAAAGCGCAATCCGTTCGCCATTTTAGGAGCAAAACACGGCAAAAGCTATGGTGATACAGACCGATACTGGTCGTTTTGCGTTGGGTGAATAATCAGAACTAATCGTTTTATCGCCTAGGCTTGCCAATTGGTTGCCCATAATTCCCCGGTAACGTTGACCCAGTGACCGCGAGAAATTGGTGAGGTACCGAGTTCATTATCAAAGGGTAGGGTGAAACTTGATTGCAGTAAATACACAGTATCATCAGGCGTTTGGGTGATTTCAACAATTTGTCCCGAGGCCTCAAAGTGACAATTATGTTTGGGGAATTGCAGACTTTGGCGATGTTCAATAATGTCGGTTTGCAAATTTGCCTTGGCTAAACGGCCAAACAGTTCAACCGTCACCCATTGATTGACGGGGAAACGTTGCTTAGCTTGTTGATCATTGCCTTGATAGTAAAACCACACTGGAGCGCCATTATCCCATTGGGCGGCGACTTCACCTTGAAAACCACAGCCCCAGGGGGTGACGTCGAGAATATAGATCCGATACTGCATATAAAGTCCATTTACCATAACAAAAGCGTCGATATTATTTGCGCTATATTAACATTTATCTCGTAAACGCATGAGACACAGATCCTAATATAAGCCTTGGGTTTGACAGTTTTAAGATGCTGTTGATTCTGTGCTAGCCATGGTTGTTACTGCTATGGGGAATATATAAAAAAGGGCCAACTCTGCTGATTTGGCCCTAAATCGGGACGTTATTCAGATGAATAGATTAGGTTGCCGCTTTCATCGCGCGGGTAAAATCGCCTAATGCTGCAAGTAGTTTCACTTCATCCTGTTGATAGGTTTCGATAATTTTCACCACGGCCGAGCCAGAAATTGCACCCGCGGCGCCTGCTTGAATGGCGGCGCTCACTTGAGCAGGCTCTGCAATCCCAAAGCCTAATAGCGGTGGCGGCGCATTAAATGCTTGCAGCTTAGCTAAAATTTCTTCAACGGGCGTACCTGCCTTAGTGTCTGTACCTGTTACGCCAGCGCGGGACAATAGATAGGTATAGCCTTCACCACTTTGGCTGACCTTCGCAAGGGTGTCACTGTCGGCATTGGGCGGCGCAATAAAAATTGGCGCAATGCCATGGGCTTTGGCCGCTTGAATAAATGGTGCGGCTTCTTCAACTGGCACATCGGCAATTAACACTGAATCCACGCCCGCTTGCTGCGCTTTGGCATAAAAAGCATCTATGCCATTGGCGAATACGAGGTTCGCATACAGCAATAACCCAATTGGAAGTTCAGGGTATTTAGCGCGGATCTTGGCCAGCAATTCAAAGCAGGCTGTTGGTGTTGTACCCGCGGCTAAGGCTCTGAGATTTGCGCCTTGGATCACGGGGCCATCGGCGAGCGGATCAGAGAAGGGAAAGCCTAACTCCAGCGCATCGGCACCGTTTTGCACTAAGGTGTCGATAATTTTCAGTGACAGCTCAGGACTAGGATCACCCAAAGTAACAAAGGGCACAAAGGCGCCGCGGCCTTCGGCTTTTAAACGGCTAAAAGCGGCGTGATAACGGCCAGCTTGATGAGGGATAGTTTGGTTTGAAATGCTGCTCATCTTAGTTATTCCTCTTTACCGTTTAAAATGTCTGACACAGTGAAAATATCCTTATCGCCTCGGCCTGAGAGGTTGACAACCAAAATGGTCTCTTTGGTGCACTCTTTCGCCAGACGCATTGCATAGGCTAGGGCGTGGGCCGATTCGAGCGCCGGAATAATCCCTTCGCTGCGAGCCAGTAATTGGAAGGCTTCTAGGGCTTCATCATCGGTGGCCGATTCATAGCGGGCACGGCCGATGGCGTTCAAATGGGCATGCTGTGGGCCGACCGAGGGAAAGTCTAATCCTGCTGAAATCGAGTAAGACTCTTCGATTTGGCCTTCGTTGTCCTGCATCAATGGGGCTTTCATACCAAAGAAAATCCCGGTTTTACCATGTTTTAGCGGCGCGCCGTGCATATGGGTATCAATACCTTTACCCGCAGGCTCGACGCCAATCAGCTCAACATTGGCTTCATCAATAAAGTCGGCAAACATCCCGATAGCATTGGAGCCGCCGCCGACACAGGCGATGACCGCATCGGGCAGGCGACCTTCGCGCTCAAGTATTTGTTTTTTGGTTTCTTCACCAATAATACGTTGGAATTCACGCACTATGGTCGGGAACGGATGTGGTCCAGCAGCTGTGCCGAGCAGATAGTGGGCTTTTTCGTAGCTACCAGACCAGTCGCGCATCGCCTCGTTACAGGCGTCTTTTAAGGTGGCAGAACCAGAGGTTACAGGGATAACCTCGGCGCCCATCAGCCGCATTCTAAATACGTTAGGTGATTGGCGGGCAACGTCTTTCGCGCCCATATACACTTTGCATTTTAATCCCAGCAGTGCACAGGCAAGGGCGGTGGCAACACCGTGTTGGCCTGCACCCGTTTCGGCAATGATTTCTTTTTTACCCATACGCTTAGCCAGTAACGCTTGGCCTAATACCTGGTTGGTTTTATGGGCGCCGCCGTGGAGTAAATCTTCCCGCTTGAGGTAGATTTTAACCATGGGATTGGGGCTTAAATTACGGGTTAAGGTGAGCGCCGTGGGGCGACCCGCGTAGTTTTTCAGTAAGTCGGTAAACTCGGCTTGGAAGGACTCATCGGTTTGTGCGTCGACAAAAGCACTCTCAAGTTGCTTGAGGGCGGGGACTAAAATCTGCGGTACATACATACCACCATATTCGCCGAAATAAGGGTTAAGCTTTAACTGTGACATACCTTGTTCCTTATCCTATTCATTTGTTTCAATGGCGGTTTAGGTTAACGCCATCGAGTTTCAATTCTTGCTAGCCTGTGCTTTGCACAGGTTTTTATAAAAGTGGGTCTAGAGTCGTAATTGACTAAATGCCGCTTGGATTTTCTCTGCCGACTTAATGCCGGGGGCCGTTTCGAGGCCAGAGTTAAAATCTAAACCGTAAAATCCTTGGGCATTGGCTCGGGCAGCATTGTCAGCATTGAGGCCGCCCGCAAGCATGGCCTCGGCTTTATGGGCAATGGGGAGTTGCCAATCAAAGGCTTGCCCAGTACCACCAAAACCTGCGTCATTCTTGCTATCGAAGAGATAACGCTGTACCCCTCTTGGCATAGCAGCAAGTTCGCCGCTTTGAGCATCGACACTGACCGCCTTCCAGATTTGGGTGCTCAGTCCGGCCTGTTGCAGTAATTGGCTTAGCTCGGCAATTTCCAGCTCAGTTTCGCTGCCGTGCAGTTGCAGCGTGGCTAAGCCACATTCTTGGGCGATACTCGCCATGAACTCAGGCGTGCTATTAACAAACACCCCGACAAACTCAATGGCGGGCAAGTTAGCGGCGCGGTATTGCTGTACTAATTGTTTGGCGGCATCTTTAGTGAGCGCGCGTGGCGATTTTTCAGCAAAAATCAGCCCAGCATACACGGCGCCAGCAGTGGCCGCCGCTTGAATATCTTCAAGGCGGGTGAGACCGCAGACTTTATTGTGACCGAAGATCAATTTACGGCAGGCTAAATCAATGTCTTCTTCGGCCATAATCGAGCTCCCGACCAAGAAGCCATCGACCAATGGACTTAAGCGGCGCACTTGATCGTTAGTGTAAATGCCCGATTCGCTGATCACCACGCGATCGCTGCCAATGTGTGGCGCAAGGGCTTCTGTGGTGGCTAAATCGGTACTTAAATCCCGCAAATTACGGTTATTAATACCAATAATCGGTGCATTTAAGGCGATGGCGCGCTCAAGTTCTTCCTCATTACTGACTTCGGTCAGCACATCGAGTTGATACTTGGCCGCCTCGTTGGCAAGTTGTTGATATCGCTCATCATCGAGCACTGAAAGCATCAACAGAATCGCATCGGCGCCCTGATGAGCCGCCAATTTGATTTGATACTCATCAACAAAAAAGTCTTTACACAGAATCGGTTGGCTCACTTTGGCCCGCACTTTCGGGATATAGTCCATGTCCCCTTGGAAAAATTGCTCATCGGTTAATACCGAAATCCCAGCAGCATATTGGGTATAAATAGAAGCGATGGCTTCGACATCAAAGTCTTTACGGATTAAGCCTTTGGATGGACTGGCCTTTTTGCACTCTAAAATATAACCCGCCTTCGGGGCTTTTAAGGCGGCAAATAAACTACGATCCGAAATCTTGGGGGTTAAGCTGTCTTCAGGAAAGCGCAACTTAAGGGCGGCGATATGGGCGGCCTTTGTATCGACGATACGGGTTAAAACGTTGGCTTTTGCGGTGCTGGTTTGCATGCTACCCCTTACATCCTGCGATGCTTGATTATCTTCCGAGCGATGCGCCTCGGGTTGTTGAACCTGTGCCATGGTCATTATTCCTGTGCTTCGCTGCTGACTTTAGCGAGTTGATTCAGTAATTCAAAGGCTTTGCCACTTTTTATGGTATTGAGCGCAAGGGCGGTGCCGACTTTGACTGAGTCCGATAGGCCACACAGATATAAGGCACAACCGGCATTGATGGCAACCGCATGGGTGTGGGCATCGCTGCCTTGCCCTTGCAAAATTGATTGAGTGATTTTGGCGTTTTGCGCAGGTTCGCCTCCTTCAAGCTCACTAATGTGGGCCTGCGGCACACCAAAATCCGCCGGCGTTAATTGATATTCAATAATCTCACCGTCTTTGAGTTCGGCGACCTGTGTGCTGCCATGGAGCGCCACTTCATCTAAACCACTGCCGTGTACCACCATGGCTCTTTGCGTGCCGAGGGCTTGCAGTACGCGTGCAATGGGTGTCACCAGCTCTGGGCTATACACCCCAAGCAGCATAAATTCTGGGTGCGCTGGGTTAATCAATGGCCCTAACACATTGAATAAAGTGCGAGTTTTCAACGCTTGGCGCACAGGTACTGCATGTTTGACACCGCCATGGTAGTGGGGCGCAAACAGGAAACACAGATTGAGTGATTCGAGGCAGCGGCTCGCCTGCTCGGGTGACATGGTTAAATCGATGCCAAATTGGGCGAGTAAATCTGAAGAGCCCGATTTGCTCGAGACGGAACGATTACCGTGTTTTGCAACCTTGGCGCCAGCGGCTGCGGCGACAAAGGCAGCTGTGGTGGAAATATTGATGGTATTAAAACCATCGCCACCGGTGCCGACGATATCGATAATCCCTTGGTTACGGCTTGAGGCTGGGTAGGGAAATGGCTTAGCGGCGGCGCGCATCGCATCGGCGGCGCCGCTGATTTCGGCAATGGTTTCACCGCGAATTTTAAGCGCCATTAACATGCCCGCCATCACGGCTTCATTCATTTCACCTTGGATAAGGGTGCTAAAGAGGCTGGCGGTTTGCTCGCGCGTTAATGCCTTACCCTGAAACAAGATATCGAGCAGGGGCTGAATCGATGTTGCGCTCATTATTGGGCTCCTGCGGTATTGTGGGCGATGTCTTGAGTCAAAAAGCGTAGGGTTTGGGTTAACAAGGTGCTGCCCAAGGTCGTTAAGATGGATTCTGGATGAAACTGAAAACCGACCGCCCTGTGCTCGGCATGCAAAATCGCCATAGGCATATCTTCTGTGGTGGCAATAACATCAAGACAATCAGGTACTTTTGTGGCTACTAAGCTGTGGTAGCGGGCGACAGGTAAGGGCGAAGGTAAGTTAGCAAACACGCCTTCACCATTATGGAAGGTGGGACTGGCTTTGCCGTGCACCACAAAAGGCGCGCGCTCCACTTTGCCACCGTAATATTCCACCATGGCTTGATGACCCAGGCAGATCCCCAGCATAGGCACTTTGCCCGCGACTTTGTCTATTAGCGCCATCATAGAGCCCGCTTCATGGGGCGCACCTGGGCCTGGCGATAAGACTAAGGCGCTAGGCTCGGTTTCCGCCAACACCTTGTCGGCAATATAGTCGGCGGCAACATCGTTACGGTAGATCACCACTTCACAGCCAAGGCTTCTAAATTGGTCGACTAAGTTGTAGGTGAAGGAGTCAAAGTTATCGAGTAAATAGAGTTTCATCTTAGGCTCCTTATCTTGGTTGTTCAGTCGTAGTGGTCGCAGTTGCTTGATGGCTTTCATCCAAGCCTGCGCCCATTTTGATGGCTGAAATCACTGCCTGCGCCTTTTGGCGGGTTTCATCGGCTTCACTTTGAGGATCTGAGTCAAATACCACGCCAGCTCCTGCTTGGATATGAGCAACACCGTCTTTCACAAAGGCGGAGCGGATAACGATACAGGTGTCCATATCCCCAAGGGCGTTGAGGTAACCTACGGCGCCGCCATAGCTGCCTCGGCGGGTCTTTTCCGCCTGACGCACCAATTGCGAGGCGCGCACTTTCGGGGCGCCAACCAGGGTGCCCATATTCATACAGGCTTGGTAGGCGTGGAGCGCATCTAAGTCTTGGCGTAATTGGCCAGTAACGCGGCTGACTAAGTGCATTACGTGGGAATAACGGTCGACTTTAAGTAACTCGGCTACTTTACGACTGCCACTTTGGCTGATTCGAGCGATATCATTACGGGCTAAATCAACCAACATTAAGTGCTCGGAGAGCTCTTTTTTATCTAAGCGCAATTCGAGTTCGATACGGCTATCGAGGTCGAAATCAATCTCGTCGCTGGCGGTTTTGCCGCGCTTACGGGTACCTGCAATCGGGTAGACTTCGACCTGATTATTGCTGGCTTCATATTTCAGCGCGCTCTCGGGTGAGGCGCCAAAAAGGGTGAAGTCATGGCCCCTGAAATAAAACATATAGGGGCTGGGGTTGGTTAATCGCAGCGCGCGGTAAGCCCCTAAGGTATTTGGGCAGGGCAGGCTAAAACTGCGTGAGGGCACCACTTGGAAGATATCGCCCGCAATAATGTGTTCTTTTAAATCGATAACGGTTTGTTTAAAGGCCTCATCACTGATATTGACTTGCTCAGTCGCTGTTATCCCAACCAGCGCGGGCGCAGGTTCTATATCATTGGCTAAGGTTTGGCAGTCAGCGCTAATGTGGCTAGCTCGTTTGGCTAAGGCTTGGGTCACCTCAACCTGTTTTGCAGAACCTTCACTAAAATTGTGGGTGATGATTTCGGCTTGTTTTTGTTTGTGATCAATAAGAATTAAGGTTTCGGCAAGATAAAATAAATAATCAGGGCAATCATTTGCACCATTTGGGGCTTCTGGCAGTGGCTCCACTGTATCAATCAAATCGTAGGAAAGTACGCCACCTAAAAATAAGTCTTCGAATGCCGGCGTCTGACCACAGTCGATATGTTTAACAAACAAGCGTAAACCATCAAGTGGCGAGGTGGACTTTAAGCGGGCATCTTCGTCCTTAAGCTCAGTGTCTTTTTGTAGCGTGACCACTAGGTTGTGGCCATCGCGTTGGCATTGAGTTTGGCTTGAGCGAGCACTAAAAAATTGCTCGATGGGGGCAAGTAAACTGGCACCATTGTCGCTCAGTGCGCTAAAGCGTAAACAATACCCGTCGCAGCGGATCATCAGCGCCGCATGGGTCATCACCATGCTCTTAAGATTTTCCTTGCTGTTTATTTCTGCTGATTCCAACAACATGGTATGGGGCGCATCTTGAGTGATGTGTTGGTACAAACGCAGCGGATCGCTATGGTATGCCAAGGTGGCCTTGATCGTATGTGAACGTGCAAATGTCTGCGGAGGTGAGGGGAAATTCCCTCCGTCGGCTTGGGTAACCTGATTAAATGTCTTTAGGGTCATGCTGTTATCTCGCTTTTATCCGTTTACCGCGTTGCAGACATTTTTCGCACCAACAAAAAAGCCCGCATTTCTGCGGGCTTTTGTTGATTCTGTTACTTTCAAATGAGCACAGAGCTTCACACCACCCGCTACGTTGGGAAGTGCCACCACCAAATGATGTTGAAAGAAGCGTTAGTATGGGTCATTCAAAAGGGTCTCAATAATTCGTTAGTTGAGCTATAGAAAACATGAGCCTGAGGCGAAAGTCAATTGAATATTTTTCAAAATGATGGATTCATGTGGCTAACTCACTGTGTCAAATGCGGTTCCTGCTGGATAAAGTGTGAGATAAATGCACATTTCATCTTAAATTAACGTACAATAACGGCATGAATACTCAAAGCATCTTGGCTGACTTGCACAGCCACACGACCGCATCTGACGGTCATCTCACGCCGTCCGAGCTGGTCGCCAGAGCCCTTGAAAAGGGCGTGCAGTTATTTGCGATAACGGATCACGATACGGTTGCAGGCTTAAGTGAAGCCCGCGCCTTCAATCAAGCGCAGACCGAACCGTTAAAGCTGATTTCTGGGGTTGAGATTTCAACCCGCTGGAATAGTTACGATATTCACATTGTGGCGCTCAACTTCGATGAAACCCATACAGAGTTATTAACGTTTTTAGAAAACCAGCGTGAGTTACGTGAGCTTCGCGCCGAAGAAATCGGCCATCGATTGGCTAAAGCCGGGATCGAAGGCGCCTATGAGGGCGCTAAAAAACTCGCCGCAGGCGCCGCCTTAAGCCGTGGTCACTATGCTCGTTGGCTTGCCGATCACGGTTATGCGGTGGATATGCCCAGTGTATTTAAGCGTTACTTAGCCCGTGGTAAGACGGGTTATGTGCCCAATAATTGGGGCGATATGGCCAGCGCAATTAAGGTGATCCACAACGCGGGCGGGCTCGCGGTATTGGCCCATCCTAGTGGTTATAAGCTGTCTGCCAAGTGGTTAAAGCGTTTAGTGCGAGAATTTAAAGAAGCTGGTGGGGATGCCATGGAAGTGGTGCTCGGCCAGCAAACGGTGGATGATAGGGCCAATTTAGTGGCGCTGAGTGTCCAAAATCAGTTGCTTGCATCGATAGGAAGTGATTTTCACTTTCCAAGCAATTGGATTGAATTAGGTAAAAATCTCTACCAGCCTCAAGGTATTGATTGGGTCTGGCAGTCGGGATCTTGGGTGGAACGACCATGAGTCAATTTTTTTATGTACACGAAGTAAATCCACAGACACGTTTGATTAGTCAAGCCGTGGCTGTGCTGAAGTCCGGCGGCGTAATTGTGTATCCAACCGATTCGGGTTATGCCCTCGGTTGCATGATCGGTGAGAAAGACGCAATGACGCGCATTACTCGCATTCGTCAAATCGAGCATGATCATAATTTCTCGTTAATGTGCCGCGACTTATCTGAATTAGCGACCTACGCCAAGGTGGATAATCAGGCCTATCGCATCCTAAAAAGTTGCACGCCAGGGCCGTACACTTTCATTTTTAAGGCGAGTAAGGAAGTCCCCCGTCGTCTGCAAAATGACAAGAAAAAGACCATTGGTATCCGCGTGCCAGACAATGTGATTGCCTTAGCACTGCTCGAGGCGTTAGATGCGCCGTTGATGTCGACCAGTTTGGTGATGCCAAACGCAGAATTTGCCGAGTCGGACCCTGAACATATTCGCGACCTGTTAGAGCATCAAGTGGATGTGATTATTCATGGTGGTTATTTAGGTGAAAAGCCAACCACTGTCATCGATATGTCGGAAGATGGGTTCGAAGTCCTGCGTGAAGGCGCTGGGGATGTGACTCCGTTTCTGTAAAATCAGGTTTGTCTCAGCGATAGTGTGTGGCAGCGTATGTTAGCCCGATAAAACCGTCATTTGGCAGTTTTATCGCCATTAAATTACGGGTATAATCGCGCGTTTGCGAAGAAGCGAGTCAACTCGATTTAATGAGACTGATACTGTTTGCTTGGGAATGGCGGTTTCAAGGTGATTGTTTTACATGGGGATAGCGGATGCAGGGCACGCAACAAAGTTTACCCTTAGCCGTTGTTCGTGGTCAGGCGATGACCGAAATGCCGCAGGATTTGTTTATTCCACCTGAGGCGTTGGAAGTGTTCTTGGAGTCCTTTGAAGGGCCGCTAGACTTACTTTTGTATCTGATCCGTAAGCAAAAATTAGATGTTGTCGATTTACCCATTTCTCAGATCACCGCGCAATATTTAGAATATATCGCGATGCTCACTCAGGCGCGTATTGAACTGGCCTCGGATTATTTGGTCATGGCGGCTACACTGGCCGAGATTAAATCCCGTCTGCTGCTGCCGCGTATGGTGGCGGAAGATGAGGTGGAAGAAGATCCACGGGCCCAGTTGATCCGTCAATTGAAGGCCTATGAGGTAATCAAGGAAGCCTCGCAAAAAATTGATGATTTACCTCGGCTTGAACGCGATGTGTTTCAAGCAATCGCGGCACCTTCACCGAATATCAAACCTTTGGTGATTCCGCCTGATGTATCGTTATTTGAAATCGCCCGCGCCTTTGGCGAGGTGCTTAAACGTATCGATGCCAATGAAGATCATCATGTTAAGCGTGAACAGTTATCGACCCGCGAGCGCATGAGCCAAATTTTAGCCATGCTTAATAGCGAGACGTTTACGCCCTTTGAGCGTTTATTCAGTGTCGAAGAAGGCCGCGCCGGTGTGGTGGTGACCTTTTTAGCGCTAATGGAATTGGTCAAAGAATTATTAGTGGAATTGTACCAAACAGAGCCGTTTTCAACTATTTATGTAAAGGCCTATTAATTGATGCAGATAAATCCAATTCAATTAAAACAGCTTATTGAAGCGAGTCTGTTTGTATTGGGGAAACCCTTGTCGGTGAAAATGTTGAAAGAAACCGTATTGGCGGATTTCAGTGTTTCCAGAGACAAAATCAAAGCCGCATTGGACGAGTTGCAACAGGATTATCAGGAACGGGGTGTTCAACTTGTGAAAGTGGCTGGAGGTTATCGCTTCCAGACCTTGGAAGTCCTGAGTCCGTTTTTGCAACCCCTGTGGCAGGAAAAAGCACCTAAGTATTCGCGGGCAACATTAGAGACTCTGGCGGTGATCGCCTATCGTCAACCTGTGACCCGTGGCGATATTGAGCAGGTGCGTGGTGTGGCCATTAGTAGCCACATCATCAAAAGTTTGTCAGATAGACATTGGATTAAAGTCGTTGGCCATAAAGAAGTCCCGGGGCGACCCGCACTCTACGCCACGACCTTAGAATTTTTAGCCTATTTTGGCTTAGATACCCTCGCGGATTTACCCGCGCTTACGGATACTGAGTCATTGCAGGCGGTATTTTCGGGTTTGAAAGTAACGCCTGAACAGTCAGAAGAGCAAGATACTAATGAGTGAAAAATTGCAGAAAGTCTTGGCCCGTGCAGGCCATGGCTCCCGTCGTGAGATGGAGGCATGGATTGCTGCAGGCCGAGTTAGTATTGATGGCGTGATTGCCAATCTTGGCGATCGTATCGAAGCTGATGCAAAAGTACGTATCGATGGTCGAGCCATATCGCTCAAGTCTGCCGATGATGTGATTTGCCGCGTGCTGGCCTATCACAAACCCGAAGGTGAGATTTGTAGCCGTAAAGACCCTGAAGGTCGTCCAACTGTGTTTGATCGCTTGCCTAAAGTGCGTGATTCGCGCTGGGTTGCGGTAGGCCGTCTGGATATCAACACTTCAGGCCTATTGCTGTTTACCTCTGATGGTGAACTGGCAAACCGTTTGATGCACCCGTCTAACGAAGTTGAACGCGAATACGCGGTTCGTACCTTTGGTGAAGTACCAGAGGCTGCGGTACAACGTCTGCGTACCGGCGTGATGTTAGAAGACGGTATGGCGCAGTTTGATGCCATTAAAGCCGCGGGTGGTGAGGGTATGAACCAATGGTGGCACGTGTGTTTACGTGAAGGCCGTAACCGTGAAGTGCGCCGTTTATGGGAATCCCAAGAGGTGCAAGTTAGCCGTCTTATCCGTGTGCGCTATGGTATGGTGGAATTACCTAAATCCTTACCCCGTGGTGGTTGGATTGAATTGCCAATTGAGCAAGTTAACTACCTGCGCCAATTAGCGGGTCTTGAACCTGAAACTCGTACTATGCTGGCCGCAGATAAACACAGCGTGGCCCGTGCGCAGGTGAAGAGTGCCAAAATTCGCCGCGCGGTGCGTAAGCATAAAGTCACCTCAACGGGTAAACCGAAGCCAACGCGTCAACGTAGCTAATCGGTTTATGTTACCCAGTTAAAAGGCCGCTTGCGGCCTTTTTTGCTTTCTGTAGCCTATGGTTATGCTATAACAAGCCTGAAGATGACGAGGAGATGAACCATGGAATTAATATCGGTCAAGCGAATTTGGGAGCAAGGTGAGCATAATGCTTTTACCGATCTGGTGTTATACCAAGGGGCGTTATTTTGTGTATTTCGAGAAGGCTCTGCTCACGTATCTCCTGATGGCGCTTTACGTATTCTTTGCTCCTATGATGCCGGGGAAAATTGGCAAAGTGTGGCGCTGCTGACTTCGGCTCATGCTGATTTACGGGATGGCAAATTAATTGAATTTCGAGGTGAGTTGTTGCTATTGGGTGGTGGTACTTTGCACAATAAATCAGGTTTACAATCCTATCTTTGGCGCTCAAAGGATGGCGTAAATTGGTCCGAGCCGCAGGCGGTAGCTGATAAAGGTTACTGGTTATGGCGTTTAACTGAGTATCAAGATGCACTCTATGGTGTGGGATATCGGGCGGGGCCTGATGGAGACACTCGCCTGTATAAAAGTAATGATGGTACCGAATTTACGCCTTGGATGCCTGTTTTTAACGACCAAGGTTATGTAAATGAAAGTTCGCTGGTATTTCACCAAGGGAGTTGTTTTTGTTTATTAAGGCGCGATCCCGTGTGGAGTGACGAGTTTTTAGGTTTACTGGGTCACAGCTTGCCACCTTTCAAGCAATGGACTTGGCAAACACTCGATAAACGCATTGGTGGGCCAGTGCTGTTTGTCTATCAATCCCGTTTGATGGCGGTTGTACGTCTTTATGAAGGGAACATTCGCACTGCACTTATTGAAATAAATCAAGAGACGGGCGCTATTCATGAGAGGCTCACGTTACCTTCGCAGGGCGATACTAGTTATGCTGGCATTGTTCTGAAAGGTGATCATCTTTGGGTGAGCTATTATTCTAGTCACGAGCAGGTATCGGTTCCCGATAATATTCAAGTCCAAAGTGATAACTTGCAAGAGAAGTCTAAAACAATGATTTACTTTGCTAAAATTAGACTCAGCGACTGAGTAAAAGTAAAGGGAACCATTCGGTTCCCTTTACTTTTATACCACAGCGTTTAGTGAGCCTTACTTACTGGGCATTGAATTGCTGACCGTTAATATCGCTAGAGTCCTGTCCCATTAAATACAAGTAAGTCGGCATGATTTCTTCGGCCGTTTTTAAATCCAATGGATTTTCGGCAGGGTATGCTTTAGCACGCATTTCGGTGCGCGTTGCGCCTGGGTTAATGCTGTTCACGCGGACTGAAGTGCCATCACATTCGTGGGCGAGTACCTGCATCATGCCTTCGGTGGCAAATTTCGAGAAGGCATAGGGCCCCCAGTAGGCGCGGCCCTGACGACCAACACTGCTTGAGGTGAAAATAATCGAGGCACTTGGTGCTTGGCGTAGCACTGGCAGTAATGCCTTGGTTAGCATCACTTGTGCGGTGACATTGACTTTAAGTACATCTTCAAGAGAAGGAATATCGATGTGTTCAAACGGACCTAGGGCGCCGAGTAAACTGGCATTATGCAGTAAACCATCTAAATGGCCGAACTGTTCGCTGATCGTGTCGGCCATATCACGGTAGTTTTGTTCGGTCGCACCTTTTAAATCCAGTGGCACAATGGCTGGCATCGGATAACCCGCTTGCTCGATAACATCGTAAACGGCTTCGAGTTTTTTAACGGTTTTACCGAGTAAAATCACCGTGGCGCCATGCTTGGCAAATTCGATAGCTGCCGCTCGACCAATGCCTGCTCCTGCACCAGTGACTAAAATAGTTTTACCTTTAAGTAAATCTTTTGCTGCTTGATATTCCAACATGAGCCTTTTATTCCTCTTGGCGAAAATGCCCGCCACTTCTAGAGTCGCTGAACTGCTAAACGCATGTTTCAAACAAATGAATGAAACTTTGTTATAAATAGCTAAAATCTTTGTGACAAACTTGTGGCTAACTCAATATTTTTACGTTAACTTGAAATGAGTTAGGGGCTAACATAAGCCCTATTAGTCATAGCTTTTGCGCTATTGTGACTAATTTCTTGGGGAAAACAAAACTATTACAACAAGATTTGGGGAAAAAAAATGAAAAGACTCATTTTGTGTGTTGCGATTGCATCAGCACTGGGCCTCACAGGATGTGGCGAGGACAGTTATAACGAACTCAAGGATAAGACGGAGCCGCTCATCCCTGAATCCCGTATGGTATTCGACCCTGCTAACTCTAAAGTTCCTTTGCCAAATGACCTCCTGTTCAGCGGCACTAAGGATGGTACTTTATCTATACCGGGTGAAAGTTCTGGTAATTATACCGATCCTCAGATTGCACTCGGTGCATTAGATGGATGGTCAACTACGTCGCCCATTTCAATTGATATCGATTTAGCAAAAGATCATGATGGCACCCAGCTCACCCTGATGGCGGCATCTGTTGCCCAGCCGGGCGCGGTAAGAATGTTTGAGGCTACCGTGGGGGGCGCTTTGTCCTCTGATCCTGAGTGTAAAGCCAAACCGTCAGTATCAGCTTGTAAAGTAGGGGCTGAATTACAATTTGGTGTGGACTTTGTTTCTACTGCCTCAGGCAATAAAGTCGTCATTATTCCACTAAAACCGCTTAAAGCGGGTCAGTCTTATATTTATGCGACCACTAAGTTAATTCAGGATTCAGAGGGACGCGGCATTGCCCCTTCAACAACCTATGGTACGTTGAAGATGGATATCAATACGCTGCCTCTAGAAACGCCAGATCAACTGATGTTGCAAACCTTAGTCAATAGTTATGAGAAGGGGATAGCTGCTGCACATAATGTTGATACTTCAACCATTACCTACTCTGGCTTGTTTACCACTCAATCAGTCGCAAATGTTTATGAAACCACAAAACTGTTGATGGCAAGAGGCGCTCCCTATGCACCTAGTTTTGCACAAATGCCGACTCCTACTGGGTTAACTGTGGCTCAGGCTGCGGGATTAAAACCAGCAGATGGTATGGCTTACGTGGTTTCTAGTTTAGCGGATGTTTATACTGCAAAAATTAAACTGCCGATTTACGGTGATTGTTCTTCTGTCAGTTGTTTATCTGCTGAAGGTAAACCACTAATAAATGGGAGTTGGAAAGCCCAAGGCGATAGCCCAGTTTCAGTGCTATTAGCGCTGCAAGCGGGCACCTTAAGTCAAACAAACTTTGGTATGCAGGCTGTCGCTAATGGTATTGCTAACCCTGCTGATGCATTAGCTAATCCTTCGCTAATGGCAGGTAAAACCTGGCTATTAGACGATGGTACTGCGGTTGATAAAACCAAACATTTGACCAAATTTAACCCAATCCCTGCGATTAAAGGTTATGAAACGGTACCTGTACTGATTTCTATGCCTAATGCCACTAAACTCGCGGCCTTCTATCAGCAGCAAGGCTTAACCTTTACACCACCAACGTCAGGCTGGCCAACCACGATTGCGCTGCATGGTTTAGGTGGCGGTAAGGAAATGTCTTTAGCTTATGCGGGTTCTTATGCGGCCATGGGCGTGGCAACGGTAGCTATCGATATGCCTTTACATGGTGCTCGTTCATTTGATGCCAATGGGGATGGTATTTACGAAGTTTCGGCAACCGATCCCTCTTTTGGCAATGTGATTGGTACTCCGGATGCCTTTAAAAATGGTAACCCGTTAGTCTTTGTCAATATCTCAAGCACACTATCTGTGCGAGATAACTTCCGTCAGGCAACCATGGATCACCTTGGCGTGCGTTTAGCCTTAACTGGCTTAGCACAAGGGCTTGCGCAGGCTAATCAACCACAAGTATTTGATGTCTCTAAGATCAGTGCGCAGGGGTTAAGTTTAGGTGCGATTGTGGGAACCGATTTTGCTACCTATGCCAGCACGGGGATGAGAAATCCAACCACGGGTGAAGCCTTACCTAACCCTTATGTGATTAATGCGGCTTCTTTGGTTGCTCCTGCTGGTGGTTTAGCAGGCGCTTTTGCCGGTTCAGCCACCTTCGGTCCCGTACTGTTTAATAATGTCACTGCTTCGGCGACATTCAAAGCTTTAGTCGATAAGGCTAATACGGCAGGATATGAGCCAGGCAGCCCTGAATATGCGGCTTTAGTTCAGGCGGTTTACGCGCAATTTATTCCTACTTTTGCCTTTGCTGTGCAAACGGCGGTGGACTCAGCAGATCCGGTTAACCATGCTGGCATGTTAAAAGCAACAGGATTACCTGTGCACTTAATTGAAGTCGCCGGTGATGGTAATGGTAACTTAGCGGATCAAGTGTTACCTAATAGTGTCGATAACTTCCCATTATCAGGTACTGAACCGCTGATCTCTGCAATGGGTTTACCTTGCGTCGATGCTACGACTAAAGGGCTTGGTGTGGTGCGTTTTGCCAAGGGTCATCATAGTTCTATTGTTGACCCAAGCGAGAAGAGTTCTACAGATGGTATGGCTGCTGCGGCAACGGTAGAAATGCAAACCCAAGTAGCCACCTATGCATCGACTGCGGGTAAAGGTGAGGCCACTATTTACGTCACCGATCCAAGTGTGATCGCGACTTGTCCTAACTAATCCGAGTTAAATCCTAAAAACCCAGCCTTTGCTGGGTTTTTTTATGGCGCTTTAGGCTGTTAGAATAGCGCGCATTAAACCGGATCACCTTAGGTCCCAACGGAGAGTACTTTGGAATTTCTATACGAATATGGCATGTTTTTGGCCAAAGCTGTGACTATTGTTGTTGCGATTGTTGCTGTGATTATTGTCGTCCTCGCGTCCACTGTGAAGCACAAATCGGATAAAGGTGAACTGAGGATCACTAACCTTTCAGAAGAACTGGAAGAACTAAAGCACAGTTTGAAGGAGGAACTGCTGACGAAGAAGCAGTTTAAAGCCTACGAAAAACAGCTGAAAGCAGACGAAAAGGCGAAGGAAAAAGCGGCCGAAGAAGACCACAAAGGCAAGGTTTTTGTCATTGATTTTAAAGGCAGTATTGATGCCGCCGAAGTGGCTTCTCTGCGCGAAGAAATCAGCGCGATTTTAACCATCGCCGAAAAGGGTGACGAAGTTATTGTCAATGTCGAAAGTGGCGGTGGCATGGTGCATGGTTATGGATTGGCATCGAGCCAGCTCGATCGTCTGCGTCAGGCCGAGATCCCATTAACGATTTGCGTGGATAAAGTTGCCGCCAGCGGTGGTTATATGATGGCCTGTGTCGCCAATAAAATATATGCCGCGCCATTCGCCATCGTGGGTTCTATCGGGGTCGTTGCTCAGTTGCCTAACTTCAACCGTTTGCTGAAAAAGCACGAAATTGATTATGAACAACACACAGCCGGCGACTTTAAGCGCACCTTGACCGTCTTTGGCGAAAATACTGACGAGGGCAGACAGAAGTTCCAACAGGAGCTCGAAGAAACCCATGAGCTGTTTAAAGCTTTTGTAACCAAATATCGTCCTCAGCTCGATTTGGCAAAGGTGGCCACCGGTGAACATTGGTACGGTCAACAGGCGATTGAATTAGGCCTTATCGATGCGATTTCAACCAGTGATGATGTGTTAATGCAGTTAGCGGGCGAACGTACCGTGTATAAGCTGCGATATCAGGTGCGCAAGAAACTAGCCGATAAAATCGCCCATGGTGCGTCCCTGTCGGTAAATGCGATTTTTAATCGATTAGTTGAGAAAAATCGTCCCATGTAAGCCGACGCACTGACTTAATACCGATGAAAACGCCTGCGAATATGCAGGCGTTTTTGTTTTGTTTGGGCGCGAAATGAAATAATACATTTTTTTAACATTAAGTTTGGTTTAAGACTATTCAAAATAAGCGAGATCTTATACAACTAATCACCTAGGGAATTAAAAGCTGAACAAATCACATTAAGGATATTCCATGTTACAGCGCGTCGATTACAAGACGAACCTGATGGTAGGCGATCAAACCTATCCCGCATTTGAGCTGCGTAATATTCTCGACTTTATTGCCTCACAGTTAGGCGAAAAAGCCTTACAGCAAGTCTGTGGTCATATTGGTGTTGGCCGGACTGAGCTTAATCATTGCCAGTTTGTCTTTGTCTGGCAGGTGGAATATGCGATGGAGTTTTTACGCTTACAGGGTGGAGATCCCGATATTGGTACTAAATTAGGGCTGAGTTATCGGGTGAGTAGCTTAGATGTATTGTTGCCCCATCTTGCTCAACTTAGCTCATTGCAGGCCTGCTTACAGTTTGTGATTAATCACCCGAGTTTAGTTGGTAGTTTTACTGATTCTTTGGTACGTCTAACAGATGACAGTGTTTGCATTCGTTGGCTTAATACGGGTCGTATTGATAAAGCACAATACGGATTTCAGTTTTTACACAGTATTGGGTCACTATTGGGGCTCGCCAGAGAGCTGACTGGGGAGGCGATAACGCTAAGTCAAATTAATTTGGTTGGGTCAGGTCGAGACTGCCATTTTTTAGAGGAGGCAACGGGTGCGAAAGTGCAGTTTAATTGCGAATATTACGAATGGAGTATTTCCCTTGATTATCTTGCTCTTGCAATAAACTATCCTTTCCCTAAATTTGCAGAGGTAACGCCTTCAGCTTTTACCACCTCCTTTATCGAAACCGTGTTGATAGCGATCCGCGCACATTTTCCCCATGTACTTCATTTAGATGAAATGGCGGCGCAGCTGCATATGAGCGACCGCAGTTTTCGGCGTAAACTTGCACAGCTTGGATCGAGTTATCAGCGTCTCGTTGATCAGGTGCGCTGCCAACGGGCGGTCGAGTTGATTTTAGCCAACAAGCTAGATATTGAGGCGATTGCCGAGACCTTAGGCTACAGCGATGTGAGCCATTTCCGTCAATCCTTTAAGCACTGGATTGGCCATCCGCCAGGGTATTTTAGTCGGCTTAACTGCGGCTAAAGGATAGTGAACTAGCTTAATTGGTTAAAAACGGAAGCGATACTTTAAGGGAAACGGCGCTATCCTATATTCAATTTCATCCTTGTTTATCCCTTTTATTTTTGTTTAACGTCACTCCATTGCTATGCAATGTGAGTGACATTAGGGCGTGTTGACGTTTCGAGATTAGATTTTGTTCGTTCTGGAAAGCACGTGCTCGCGAAACGAGGAATGATGTGTAGTTTACTCAAATGACGAGCGGCTCTTATGACAGAAAGTAAGAGCAAGGGCTTGCCAGACGAACCTTTAGGGCAGCATTTGGCTGGCTTTTCTGCCGCGTTATCGTCCGTTTATGTAGAATAACTACACTGCACGGACTTTGCCTTGCATAAAAGCCAGCCACATTGCTGCAAAAATAACCCTGAAACGTCAACACGCCCTAGTACTACTCAGCACTTTCCTAAATACAATTACCTAAACTCGGTGCCAGTGAATCAATCCATTGACGAATTAATTCAACGCCTTCTTGGTGCTCAAGATTGCGACCGATAGGCGGCATGCGATCTTTCGGTTCAGAGAGCGTTTGGCGATACAGCAAAATCGAATGTTCAGCATTGCCGGGGACAATATCGTAATCAAGTCCTTTCGCACCGCCATCCCATCCCGGAGGCTGCTTGCAGATCCCATATTGATAACTGGTGTGATCAATATAAAAACCGAGGCGTAATCCAGAGATACTGGCAAAGCCTTTAGCGCTATGGCAGTGGGCGCAGTTTACATCTAAATAGCCCTTAGCGCGGGCGGTTAAATCGGCTTGAGGGTTGTCAATTGCATAGGTTTTGGCCACTTGGCTTAACTCGGGTAACTGCTCAAGCTTGCCTTGTTTGGCCCACAGGCTGAGTTGATTGACGATTTGTCCTTGGTCGACGATGTCGCGATTCAATAAGTGGGCTTTAAGGCCAATCGGAATGATTTGGCTGCTGTTATCTTGGTTGGTTTGGTGACAAATTTTGCACTCGGCGCGGCTCGGTATGTTGTAATCGAAGCTTTGGCTTTGGCCTTGGTTAATCAGGGTATGATGCACGCTTGCGCCGGCGGTAAGCAGCTTTGCCTCACCTTGTTGCCATTGATAAACCAGACTTGTCCAACCTTGAGGGCGTTTTATCAATAGCCGCGTTTCGATTAGCGTTTCGTTGGCTATGCCTGTGATAGCCGTATCCTGTGGAAGAGCAAAGGTTTTAACCAGCACGGCGCCAGTTGGAAACTCAAATGCCTCCTGCGCTTGGTACTGTATGCTGCTGCCCGCGGGTAAATAGATAAAGCGGTATTTGCTGGCATAGTTAGAAAACAGCTGCGTAGCGAGCTGATAGCTAAACCCCGGAGTTTGTGGCTGTATGGTTGGGTTAGTTGGGTCGATAAAGAGACCATATTGACTTAACACTGGGCAGTCTTCTGCCATCAAGGCGGGCCAGTTAACTTGCCCTGAAGTATTCACACAAAGGCTAGTTGGTATCGTTGGATTGGTTGGGGTCGTGGGCGGCGGTGTTTGGCCGCTATCGCTGCTTTGGCTGTCACTACCGCCGCAGGCTGTGAGCAGCACAGTGATAATCAACACCAACGAAAGTGTTTGGCGATTTTTCATGGATTATCCGCTCTTTAAGCTGTTGCTTGAAATAAGAAGACCTAAGTTGGTCTTCTCTGTCAGGATGTCGCTCTGTCTTGAAGTGGTAAGCAAGTGGGTGATTACAAGCATGCTTTCACCCACTGTTACGTTAACGCTAGCGTGAGCAGCTTGCTGCAGGTAGACGTTTAATCCATTCGCTGATCAACGCGACGCCTTCATCATGGGCTAAGCTTCGGCCAATTTCAGGCATACGATCGCCCGGAGTCGTGCTTTGCATTCTAAAGTGCAGGATGGACTCAGCGGCATTGCCTGGGACTATATCGAAACCTAAGTTTCCACCGCCATAGGCAACCGGTGATTTACAGGTGCCATGGGAGAAACCTGCATCATCGCTGTAGCCACGCCAGTACTCGAGTTTTAGGCCAGTATTAGAGGCGTTGCCCTCGGGTCTATGGCAATGGGCGCAGTTGATGTCGAGATAACCCTTAGCCGTTTGCATTAATGCTGTATCGCTTAAGCTTGCGACGGTCGCTTCGTCACCATCGTGGTAGGCGGGCACTTGTGGTACTTGGCTTAGGTTGGGCAATCCTTGCAAAATACCAAGGCTTTCCCATTTCAGCAGTTGGTTCATACTGCCGTCTTGATAGCTGAAATTGCGGTTCAAATGGCGCGCCTTAGGACCAATAGGCACAAACACGGCGTTGCTATTGTTATCAGCTTTAAACTGGTGACACTGCTTACATTGGTTCATGCTCGGAACCATGTAGTTAAAGGTCAGACTTTCCCCTTTATGGCTCAACGTTTGGCTGCTAATCGCTCCCGCTTTCGCCAACGTGGCATCGGTTTTATCTGCATTCCACACATAGGGCAGTGCGCTCCAGCCCGTTGGACGATGGATGAGTAAGCGGGTTTCAATCAAGCTCTCGTTGCTAATACCGCGCTTACTGGTATCGCTTGGCAAGGCAAAGGATTTGACGATAACGCTCCCCACAGGGAAATCAAACGCTTCTTTTTCGGAGTAACTGGCTTTTTGTCCCGAAGGTAAATACACAAAGCGATATTTACTGGCGTAGTCAGTAAAGAGCTGCGTGTTGAGATCGTAAGGGACACCACCTGAATTCGGGCCTGTGGTGGGGTTTTTGGCATCACTAAACAGGTTGTAATCCGACAGTTTAGGACAGTTTGCTTTCAGCAGTGCATCCCAACTAACATTTGAGCCAGTCGCTTTACACAGACTTTGATCTCCATCGCCGACTAAACCCCCTTCGCCTTCACCGATAGTACCACCGCCACCGACCAATACGCCGCCATCACAACCTGCGGTATTATCGTCAACCCCGCAGCCAAATACTTGGCCTGCAAAGGTGACGGTATGCACAGGCAGACTCACTTGGGTACATTTCAGCAGGTTGTTCTGGGTTTTCTCGTATTGCACATCGGCGATGCTGATATCCGTATTGCTGTTGGCATAGAGCCGGCCATAGGATACGTTGCCGTTATCACTGGCGCAGACGTTATCGCTACCGTCAGTGGCAAAGGGCGTCTCTTTCAAACCGAGGTAAGCGGCGGTGCCGTTATTAGCAAGCATTTCCCCTAAGCCGTCGTAGAGTACGCCAGGTAACGTGCCATGATTTATGATATAGGCTCGAATAATATCTTGAATTAAATAACCTTTTGGCTTGCTACCATAATCGGTAATTACGTTGTCGTGTAAATAAATATTACGTGGTACAGGACGCCAACCATCCTCAATCGCTTGACCAGGTTGACCATAGTTGCCGACAAAGGAGGTCATATCGGGTTCTGCAATAAAAAAGCTACTCACAGTCACTCCTAGGGTGTCGTGACGGGTAATTTGGTTATTGAAAATTTCCACATCTGCGGTGGATAAAATGATCACTCCAGTGCCTGGCGGCACAATATGCACACCTGCGGGGTTAGCAGAAGCATTGGCGAAGTTCGGCGTGTTGTTGTCATACACTTTGTTGTTGAAAATCCGCACGCTAGAGCCGTATCTGTGGTTATTGATCGGCAAGTCGAACACTAAAATCCCACCCGTATTACCCATCGCTTCATTGTTATACACGTCGGCATATTTGGAGTTTTCGATTTCAATCCCCGCCACGTTTTCTTTGGCGATATTGCGACGCACCACAATATATTGGGACTGCCCAACATAAATCCCCGCATCGGCACTGCCGCGAACATAACTGTCTTCAATCAGAATGTTTTCACATTCAACCGGATACAAACCATAGGCACCATTATCTTTATCGAGTTCGCCTTCCCATACTGCACCAACGCGGCGCAGGATAATGCCGTTAGTGTTTTTAAGTTTGATACCATTGTTTTTTGCCTCATTAACCGACAGATCTTGAATGGTAATGTTGAGAGCGTTTTGCACGAAAATCCCATCTCCCGAGTTCGCTTGGGCGAAATTAAGGATAGTGTCCTTCATCCCGTAGCCCATGATAGTGACGTTTTTGGCATAACTGCCATCCCCATCTACATCGCCATCGAACAGCAAAGTTGAGTCGATATTAAAGGTTCCTTTAGGAAGCACGATCACTGCACCACTTTGCGCGTTAATTAAGGCTTCTTGAATACGCATCGTGAGGTTATCGCCAGCGGGGATTTTGATTGCACCTTCGGGAAAGGTGGGTCCAGTTTCAGGTGGCTGCACCACGGGTGGCGTTACCACTGGGGCGGGATCATCGTCAGAAAAACAACCTGTTAGATTGAATGCCATTAATAGAGCTATGCCTGTAGGCATTAGCCAATTCGCCTTACGATTGGGGTTGCTCGGCAAAAAATGACGCTGTTTGGCTGTCGATTCTTTGCCTGAGAGTGATTGGATTGTCTTGTTGAACATAGGTGCTCCTGCTTTTGTTATAATTTCGTTAACAGGATGCGCTAGGAGCAGGAAAAGGCAATGTGAAATATGGCCAAAATCATGCCGTGTACAGTGAAGGATAGGACATGCAACCTATTCATTTTTTTAGAATGGTTAAGCCAAAAAAGCTGACCACTTAATGGCTGTTTTAAACTATTTTGGGGATATTTAAGCCAGATTAGAACAAAGTGTTTACAAGATGAATAAAACATCATGAAGCGAATGATTAATTAGATTGCCTCTCCAAAATCACTATGTTAAAAATCGTTCGATTAAATAGGGTTGAATAATAAAATAAAGTTAATTTTATTTTAATGTCCTATCAATGCTTATTGTTGATTTTATTTGCAGATTAAACAGCGTTTGGAGAGTAAAATGGGTAGGCGGATCCGTGTGATTATTAGTTTGATAATATTCACAGTCTCGTTGTTTCTGCTATATAACTTAGAGCAGGATTATCAGTTAAATGATATTTTTTTAGAGATTAAACAATTTGCACCATCAAAAATTTTATTAGCGGTTTTATTGACGTTGGTCAGTTATCTACTATTAACATTATATGATTATCTTGCCATTAGAAAACTAAAATCGCCCTTAAGTTATCAACAGATAGCTCCTGTTTCATTTCTGGCATTTACCTTCTCTAATACGATAGGTTTTTCATTATTGACCGGCACATCTATACGCTACAAATTTTATTCTGAATTAGGTTTGAGTGGCAATAATATT
Source organism: Shewanella sp. DNRA4 (assembly GCF_012843185.1). Lineage (NCBI taxonomy): Bacteria > Pseudomonadati > Pseudomonadota > Gammaproteobacteria > Alteromonadales > Shewanellaceae > Shewanella > Shewanella sp. DNRA4. The sequence goes on along the minus strand of NZ_JABAIP010000009.1, from coordinate 86,961 downwards.
ACCCAGGTTGTACTCGCTTGTTCAGTGACATTTTTCCTTGGACTTTTCTTTATCTGCGGACTTGCTCTGATTAGTTTTCCTGCAGAGCAACTTTCCGACTTACCGTTGCCAACTTGGTTTTTCTCTCTTAATCGAGTGATTGGTATCTTGATGTTGCTGGGTGTCATTAGCTATTTTGTATTTAGCCTGATCTGGAAAAGGTCTATTCATTTTCGTGGGTTCGAATTGGCACCACCGATTTTTTCCTTATCTCTAAAGCAGTTTCTAGTATCGAGTATTGATTGGATCGTTGTGGGGACATTATTTTACTCTCTACTACCTGAGGTGGATGGATTAAGTTATTTACAGGTCCTTAGCATCTTTTTTGTAGCCAATGCAATCGGGGTGCTTGCCCATGTGCCTGGAGGGATTGGCGTATTTGAAACGGTAGTTACTGTTACCTTATCGCAATATTTACCTGCCGAACAAATTTTAAGTTCAGTAATTATTTATCGATTAATGTATTACATAGTGCCATTTGTTTTAGCGCTGATGTATTTTGTGGCAACCTTAGTATTAACTAATAAGGATAAGTTTTCTAAGTTAAATGTTAATTTACAGATTGTCAGGCAATTATTGCCACCATTATTAAGCATTAGTGTTTTTGGCGTTGGCTTAGTGTTGTTGCTATCGGTTGTTAACCCTTCCATTATTCATAAATATCATTGGCTAGGTGAGATAGTGCCGCTACCAATTGTGGAACTATCAAGTTTGATATTGAGTGCGAGTGCTATTTTACTCTTGCTATTATCACACGGTCTATTTAAACGTTATCAAAAAGCGTTTGAGTTAACGCAAAAACTCTTATTGGTAGCCATGGTGTTTATTGTACTAAAGGGCGCTCAGTGGCAGATATCCCTCGCACTTGGTCTTATCTATTTATTAATGCTGCCCTGCGAGCAGGTTTTTTATCGCCAAGGTTCTATTGTGGGAATTAAATATTCTTTTGGTTGGGCCTTATCGCTGGCTGCGGCATTATTTTTGATGATGTGGGTGCTATTTTTTGCCTATCAGGATGTGGATTACGATCATTCACTTTGGTTTACTTTTTCTCAAGATAGCCATGTGTCCCGTGCATTGCGGGGTGGAGCGGTTGCCCTAGTGATCTTGTTGATTTTTGGCTTTCGCTACGTGTTAGCGATGAGAAGGCCGCAAACCAGTCTATTGGATGAGCATACTTTAAGCTGCGCTATGGATATCGTCGCTAACGCCCCAAGTAGCCACGGATTTCTTGCTTTAGTTCAAGATAAGTCATTGTTATTTAATGAAGATAACGATGCATTTTTAATGTATGCCCGCGCAGGACATTGCTGGGTTGTGATGGGCGATCCGATTGGAAATCCAGATAAATTTGATGATTTACTCTGGCAGTTTAGGGAGTTATGCGATGCTTACGATGGTTGGCCAGTATTTTATCAAGTCACGCAAAGGTATTTACCCCACTTTTTAGAACAAGGGTTGAGCCTATATAAACTCGGCGAGGAGGCCATAGCGCCCTTAGCGGAATTTGATTTACAGTCGAGTAAGTATCGTAGCTTGCGTCAAAGTCATGCGAAGGCTTTAAGGGAAGGGTTACGGTTTAAAATTATCGAGGCCAGTGAAGTGAAGGCCCTATTGCCAACGTTAGAGGTTATTTCTTCGAGCTGGCTTAAGGCGAAGCAAGGTCGAGAAAAGGGATTTTCAGTTGGGTATTTTTCTGCTGCTTACCTGTGCGCCACGCCGATGGCCTTAGTGTATTTAAACGACGAGCTTGTAGCTTTTTCCAATGTGTGGACCAGTGCGGCCAAAATAGAGTTTTCGGTTGATTTGATGCGCTATGAGCCTAGTTTATCGGGCAGTAATATTATGGATTTTTTGTTTACAGAACTCTTGCTATGGGGCAAACAGCAAGGATATCAGCTGTTCAATCTTGGCATGGCGCCCATGTCTGGATTGACTGATAGAGCCTTGGTGCCATTTTGGACTAAGCTTGCCAAAACGGTTTATAAGAAGGGGAATAAATTTTACAACTTTCAGGGGCTTAGAAGGTATAAGGATAAGTTTAATCCAAGGTGGGAGGCTAAGTATTTGATTTGTTATGGTGGGCTCTCTTTACCTGTAGTGGTGGGCAGTCTGGTGACCTTAACGAGTCGTGGTACAACTGGCGTGTTTAAAAAGTAGGTGCGAGATGACGAAATCCTTAATCAAGCTACTGAGCGTTTTACTTTTATGTTCCACTGCTAACGTCTTTGCTGATGAGTTTGCCGATAATCTGGGGCTGACCCTATTGCCTGTCGAATCATCAACTCAGGTAAAAGCTGCGTCATCCCATGCCAAACCACCGTTGGTGATTTTTTTGAGTGGTGACGGTGGCTGGGCAACGCTTGATAAAGCCGTAGGGGGCATTTTGCAGCAGCAGGGCTGGCCTGTCGTCGGCTGGAGCTCGCTGAAATATTATTGGAAACAAAAAGATCCTAAAGAGGTCACCCAAGATACCTTAGCGATTATTGATAAGTACCAGGCGGAATTTGGCACGCAAAAAGTGATTTTGATTGGTTATTCCTTTGGGGCCGAAGTGATTCCCTTTGTGTTAAATGATATGCCCGCTCAATATCGGCAGAATGTCTTGGGCGCTGTGCTGCTTTCTCCTTCACAATCTTCGGATTTTGAAATCCATGTGAGTGAGATTGTCACCTCGGATAACCAATCGGCTCGTTACTTAACCTTGCCCGAAGTGAACAAACAAACCACTGTGCCTATGCTTTGTCTCTATGGTAAAGAGGACGATGCGCCGCTGCATTTATGCCCAGAGGTCAAGCAGCCCAATGTCACTGTGATGGAATTAAGCGGTGGCCACAGTTTTGATGACGATTACGATAAAGTAGTCAAGCTGATAAAAGGTTGGCTGAAGCTAAGTTAGAGGGCTTTAGTGCATGGCATCGTATAAGCGTAATACTTTGGAATAAAAGATAAAAGGGCGCAAATGCGCCCTTTGTTATCGGTCGTGCTACAGCGAATAATTAGAGCTGGTAGCTAATGTGCTGATGGAAGCGCACCACGAGATCTTCACGCTCAGGATCTAGCCCAATCTCGGCGGCAAAGGTTTTCAATGCGGCTTCAACGTTATTCATAAAACGGCCATAGCCTGAGTCATCACAGTCCTTCGCACCCGCGACAATAGTAAAATGCGCGGCTTCGACTAAGTTATCAGCATCCCAGCGGCGAATTACTTGCTGCTCAGTTGCGTTCGGGTCAAAACCAATCATCTGCACTTCGGCCTTGCTGTCGAGTTTTTCAAACTTACTGTTACGCACTAAGGGAGTTAAGCCGTTGGCGATCATAGCCAAGCGCGTTAATTGCTTATTGGTCGCCGCCTTGATGAAATTATCCTCAAGGTGTTGATATAACGGGCTAAAGTCAGTTGCTGACTCTGGTAGTAAACCTTGTTTGAGTTTGCGACTCAGCGGCAGGCTGACGGTGACATAGGTGAGTGAACTGACATTTTCCGGCAGGTCACATTTTCTGGCCTTGTATCTTGGTGCAATGGCTCTGAGTTTATAGCCGTAGGTTTCTTTATTACCTTTTGATTTGGCGAATAAATCATAGGATAAATGCTGGTGGTCGCGGATCTTTACCTTAAGATCTTTAATCGGCAGCTTAGGCATTAATTCGTTTAATAGCTCCCGTACACGGGTATGGAAATTAGCTGAGTTGCTGCGGATTTCATCGCCAGTCGCTAAGAAAACAATACGCAGTTTGCGGGCGCGGTAGTTGTCCGCAGTGAACAGATTTTGTGCCTCGTGATAGGCGGGATTGTAAAAAAACAGAATTTGTTCAGCGGTTTGGAAACAATACGCTTCGGTATGGTAACGCACGACTGGCAGTTTATCGTTAGTGATCACATGGACGTTACGGAGATCGTGTTGTTCTGCCAAGTTAAAAATAATGCGGCTTAAGGTTTGATAACAGCTATGGTAATCGGGGTATTGCGCCAGTAATTCATCCGTGACTTTAATTTCGGCGGTGATGTACTGATTGGTACGAGCTTCCTTGGGTATGTACACTTTTTGCTGATGGCTAAGGGACATATTGACTCCTTGTTGGGTTAACCATTTGCTAACACGAATTTTACTGTTTATCTCAGGCGTTAATGTTGCGTTGGAGCATGTTTTTATCGCTTAAATACAAGTTTACATCAGCAAGCTGTTTATTAGCTTAAAATTGCAGCGATTTTATTGAGTTAAGGCTTTTTCAATCCAAGGTTGCATCCAAGTGGCAATCTTCTCTTGGGCCTTTTCATTGGGATGAATACCGTCTCTTTGCATCAACTCTGGATGGGGTGCGACCTCCTGCATAAAGAAGGGGATAAGGTCAATATCCTCATCTTTTGCAATCTCTTGATACACTTGGGTGAACTTTTGGCTATAGCGAGGGCCATAGTTAGGCGGTACCATGATTTCGGTCAGTAGCACTTTAGCACCGCTATTTTTGGCTAGGGTAATGATTTGGGTTAGGTTATTTTTGAGTTGCGTCGGGGGGAATCCACGTAGACCATCGTTACCACCGAGTTCGACTACTACCAAATCGGGGGCAACGGAATCGAGCAGCGCAGGCAAACGACGCAAACCGCCCGCTGTCGTTTCACCGCTCACCGAACCGTTGGTAAATTCATGCTCGGGTAAGTTTTTTTGCAGCAGCGCCACCCAGCCTACTTGTTCCGACATGCCATAGCTGGCACCTAAGCTATCGCCGAGGATCAACACTTTCGCCGCCTGAACTGGCGTGGTTATAAATAGACTTAACAGGATGCAGGCGCTCACGGCCTTTGCCATAGGCTTGCATCTTAGCAATTGACGCAAGAACGATTTGTATAAGAAGGATCCTATGTCTAACGTCGTTTCAAAAAATAGTGCCATTAATGTGGTTAACCTCGAAAAATCGGTGACTACTCAGGAAGGTTCGCTCACTATCCTCAAGGGCATTAACTTAGATGTCAAGCAGGGCGAAAGTGTCGCGATATTAGGACCCTCCGGCTCGGGTAAATCGACATTGCTTGGCTTACTCGCCGCGCTCGACACCCCAACGGCGGGGGAGATTTGGCTCGATGGCCAGGCCCTATCACCGCTCAATGAAGAACAGAAAGCCGCGCTGCGTAAGCAAAAAGTGAGCTTTATTTTTCAATCTTTTATGTTAGTTGATACCTTAACCGCCCTTGAAAATGTGATGCTACCGGCCGAGCTTGCCGGGGTTAAAAATGCCAAGGAGAAGGCCGAGGCCATGCTGGGGCGCGTGGGGTTATCCCACCGTTTGACTCATTTACCTAAACAGTTATCCGGCGGTGAGCAGCAAAGGGTGGCCATTGCCCGCGCCTTTATTTGTGAACCTAAAGTGCTATTTGCCGACGAGCCAACCGGCAATTTGGACAGTGTTAACGGCCATAAAATTGCCGATATGTTGTTTGAGCTGAACCAAGAAAGCTACACCACGCTCATCCTAGTCACCCATGACTTACAACTGGCGAAGCGTTGCCAAAGGCAACTGGTTATGGACAACGGCCACTTGCAGGAAGAGTTGGATTCGGCCCAATCGCACAATGTGAATGACAACCTTGAATTAAGCGCCAAGGAGGCCTAACCCATGGAGCTTAATTTGGCATGGCGCCTGTTTAAGCGCGAGTTGCAACAGGGGCAGTTGTTATTGATTATCCTCGCCATTACCTTGGCGGTGCTGTCGGTTAGCGGTCTTGCGCGGGTCAGTGAGCGTTTGCAAGTTGCTATCAACGGACAAGCGACTCAGTTTATCGCCGCCGATCGTATTATCGACTCTCCCGTTCAAATTGACGCCAGCATTCTGGCCAAGGCCGAGGAGCTTGGCCTTAAGCATGTCACCAATATGCAATTTAATTCCATGGTGTATGCGGGGGATAAGTTTCAGTTAGTCACAGTGCGTGCGGTTGAGTCCGGTTATCCACTTAAGGGAGACATCGAACTTAAAGCGGTCAATGGCCAAGATGTAAAAGCCCAAGACTTGCCCCACGCCGATGAGGTGTGGTTCGAGAGTCGCTTAGGGGGACTCTTGGGATACCCGCAAACACTGGAATTAGGCAACAGTGAGTTTCGTTTAAGTCAAGAAATCAGCCGCTTACCCGATGCGGGTTTTAATCCGTTTGCTTCTTCCCCCGTGGTATTAATGCGGATAGAAGATGTCGCCAAGACTGGGGTTATCCAACCCGGCAGCCGAGTGACGTATCTGTATCAATTTGCCGGTGAAGAAAGCGCCTTAAGCGCCTTTGAAAATAGCGTTAAACCGCTGCTGAATAATTCCCAGCGCTGGGTCGATGTGCAGTCTGGCGACTCACCGATAGCGGGCGCGGTGAAGCGGGCGGAGCGTTTTTTACTGCTGGCAAGCTTGCTCGGTATTGCCCTTGCTTGCGCCGCGATTGGGATTGCCGCCCAGCGTTACTGCCAACGTCATTATGATGTGGTGGCTATGCTTAAAACCTTTGGTGCCTCGTCAACGCAAATTCGTCGACTATTTGGCATCCATTTATTGCTCGTAACGCTGTTTGGCATTGTGCTGGGGTTAATCGGCGGGGCACTGCTGGATTTAGGCATTAATCAACTGTTACCCCCTGAAATCGCTGCCTATTCGCCGCCATTGACACGACCGCTATTGCTTGGGATCAGCACTGGGCTTATCAGCGCTTTTATGTTTTCGGCCTATCCTTTAATGCGTTTACTGGCGATTCCGCCGCTGCGCGTTTTACAAAGACAACTCGAAGGCTTGCAGCTTGGCATGTGGCTGCATTTACTCTTAAGTTTAGGGGCGATGGCCCTGTTGGGATATTTGTATTCCCAAAGCTGGGCGCTGACACTGACGGTAGTCGCGGCTGTGCTGCTACTCGGCGTATTGCTCAGTATTTTAGGTTTTGTGATGATCCGCCTTGGCCACAGTGTCGGCATGAAAACCACCAACCCATTGCAACTGGCACTTGCGGGGTTACGCCGCCGTGCGCGGCAAAATGCGGTGCAACTGGTGGGCTTTAGTGCGGCTTTGGTATTGTTACTGACGATTTTGGCGCTTAGACAGGATTTACTCAACGAGTGGCAAAAACAGCTGCCCGAGAATGCACCTAACTATTTCTTGGTCAATATCGCCCCCGATGATGCTAAACCATTAAACGACTTTATGGCACAAAAGGGCATAGCAGCCACGGATATCTACCCCGTCATTCGTGGCCGGCTAACGCAAATTAATGGTGAGATCTTGATCTCTAACGAGCAGGCCGAGGCCGGAGAGAAGGGGCGAGTAGGGATTTCCCGCGAGCTTAATCTCACTTGGCGCAATAGCTTGCCTGCCAACAACGAGTTGATTGAAGGGCATTTTAATCAAGCTGCTGATGAGGTGTCGGTGGAATCCGGTGTTGCCGATCGTTTAGGGCTAAAACTGGGCGATACGCTGACCTATATGATTGATAACCAAGAGCTAAGGGTTAAGGTCGCCAGTATTCGTGCCGTGCACTGGGAAACATTACAGCCAAACTTCTTCATGATCTTCACCCAAGAAGCGTTGGCGCCCTTTGCCTATACCTCGATGGCAAGCTTTTACCTCGACGACAAAAATGCGGATGTACAAGGGAGTGGCGCACCAAAGAACACAGTGATCCTCGAACTTATTCAGCAGTTCCCTACGGTATCGATTATCGATGTCGGCGCCATGGTGGGGCAATTGCGGCAGATCATTGAGCAGGTGTCACTGTCGCTGACGCTGGTTTTGGTCCTCGTCTTACTAGCGAGTTCCTTAGTGCTTATCGCCCAAACCGAGGCGGGAATGGCGACGCGCCAGCGTGAACTCGCGGTGCTGCGTACCTTTGGCGCCTCGGGCTGGTTACTGCGTAGTGCCACTGGGCTTGAATTTGCCTTACTGGGGGGCATAGCTGGGGTGCTTGCAGTGATAGTGGCGGAATTTGCGCTGTATCTGTTAAAGACCCAAGTGTTTGAGCTCAACGTGTATATGCACTGGCCCTGGTGGGGGATTGCCCCAGTCTTCGGCGCCTTATTGGTCGCGCTGCTGGGTGTATGGCGCTGCCGCCAATTACTCAATCAATCCTGCGCTGAATTATTAAAAGTGGGCACTTAAGATGAGGTCAGTTTGGAGCTGAAGTAAACGCTGTAACACCTCATTTGTAAAATGAAAAGCACTGACATAACCAGTGCTTTTTTATTGGCGGTGAAATCGTTGCTATCATTGGATGACAACGATGATGACTTTACCGTTCAGTTCATTACAAAGCCTTGTAGGGTTACATTATAAAACTGAGGTAGCCCTGCAATACAATCAAATTGACGATATCGATAAAGAAGGCGCCGACAATCGGTACCACCATAAAGGCCTGAGGAGAAGGGCCAGTGCGCGATACCAGTGCGCCCATGTTCATCACTGCGGTTGGGGTGGCGCCCATACCAAAGCCACAGTGACCGCCAGTGATCACAGCTGCATCGTAATTGCTGCCCATCACTTTAAAGGTTACAAAATAGGCGAACAGCGCCAGCACGACGGTTTGCACCAACAGGATAATCAGTAGTGGGATCGCTAGATCTAAAATTTCCCACAACTTGAGATTCATCAATGCCATAGAGAGGAATAACGACAGTGCCACTGTGCCTATCACATCGATACTCTCAGTATGCGGTTTATAACCACGGGTGACTTCGGTGATGTTGGCGATGATAACGCCAAGAAACAGGGCATAGACAAAGTCTGGCATCTTGAGCCAATTCAGCTGATATTCGCTGACAAACACAGTAAACCATTTTGCCCCCGCAACGCAGATCAGCAGTACAAACAGGGTTTCGATGATTGTCTTGGCGGTAACTTGGTCCTCTTCGAGCTGATCATAGGTTACCAGTTGTGGATGCGTGGCGTGGTGCTTACGGCCCATGCCGTAACTAGATATCAGATTGTGCTTGCCAATGAGTCGCTGCGCGACAGGGCCACCGATAATACCGCCCATGACCAAGCCAAAGGTCGCCGCCGCCATGGCAAGTTCTAAGGTGTTGATGCCGTAGTTTTCGGCAAAGGTTTGTGACCAAGCAACACCTGTTCCATGGCCGCCAGAGAGGGTAATCGAGCCTGCGATAAGTCCTAAGATAGGGTCTAAACCAAGGAGGCTCGCGAGACTCACGCCAACCGCATTTTGAATAATAATATAGACCGAGGCCACGCCGAGAAAGATAAACACTTTCTTGCCGCCACTAAGCAGTAGCTTATAGTTAGCCGATAAACCTATGGTGCTGAAAAACATCAGCATTAAGGTATTTTGCATGGGTAAACTAAAGATGAGAGTGATGTCTTGGAAATGTAAAAAGGCAACGACTGCGGCGATGACCAGTCCACCTACGATAGGCTCTGGAATATTGTATTGTTTAAAAACACGCACATGGCGATTGATGGAATGGCCAATAAACAGCACGAAGATAGCAATTAAGAACGACTCGAGTTCGCCAATTGTGTAAGTGGTGTGCATGATAGTTCCTTACAAATGGTTTGTGTGGGAATACCGCTCGACTCAAGGTGAGTTAGGGTGACCCATCTCATTGTTTAGCTCTCGCTAATGCTAAGTGTTAAACGCGCGATCTAAGGACCGATTCTTGTCAATCCCCAAGGTTGGAGAAGAAATATTAAGCGCGAATATGAACCGTATTGGTATAGTTGATCAGCATCGCCACTGAGTGGGCGAGTACTGAAGATAATGGTCTTGCTTGGGGCGTTAACTGTGCTTCAGTGCGGGTGCTAACACGACAATATCGATAAGCAAGAGGCGAAAGTGTAACAGAAAAACGGGTTGATGTCGCTAAATAGTCTTTAGAATCATTGTGTTGCATTTATGTTTTGATGCTGTTGCCAAATCGGTCTAATCAGCCTTGTTGCACTAGGCTGATAAACAAATTCTATACTTGGTTTTTTATCTCTGATTTCTAAGTCATTCTTCAGCATCATATTAACGCTTGCCGATTGGCTTGATAACATTTTATTACCAAGCCAGTTACGGGGTATGAATGACGCCATAAAACAGATTAACTTGTGAGTAGGTCTTTAAGTGCTGGCTCAAGTTGAGCAAAACGGAAACTAAAGCCTGCGTCGAGCGCATGTTTGGGGAGAACAAATTGGCCTTCGATCAGCAGATCCGCCATTTCACCCATTGCGAGTCGTAAAACTGGTGCAGGTGCTGTCATAAAGGCTGGACGGTTTAATACTCTACCAAGAGTTTTAGAAAATTCAGCATTACTGACAGGATGGGGGGCTGTGGCATTAAATATGCCTTGGCAAGTTTCATGACAAAGTAGAAAGTCGATCAGGGCCACCATATCGTGGATATGTATCCAACTCATCCCTTGACGACCATGGCCTATAGGCCCACCAAGGCCGAGTTTAAAGGGTGGGAGCATTTTAGCTAGCGCACCGCCATGCCCAAGCACTATACCCGTGCGTAGGATACAAACACGGGTTTTAGTTGCAGCCTCTAGCGCGAGTCGCTCCCATTCTTTACAAATGTCATGGCTGAATTCAGGGTGGGGGGCTGCGTGTTCGTCAATCGTATTCGCGCCTTGACGGCCGTAAAAGCCAATTGCAGAGCCGCTTATCATCACCTGAGGTGGATTACTGCTTTGCAAAATCAGTTGGCTTAGTCTTGCGGTGATATTCCAGCGACTATCGCAGATGCGTTGTTTTTGCTGCGCACTCCAACGTTTAGCAACAATCGGTTCTCCGGCGAGATTGATCACGGCATCGATATGATTCAAATCATCAATTTCGTCTAAGGAGCTTAGATATTGATGCTGCGGGCCCAATAATTGCCGACTATTGGCAGGATGGCGAGTCAGCAATAACAGTTGGTGATGGTTGGCTAAATGGGCCACTAATTGCTGACCAATAAACCCACTTGCTCCCGTTATCAAAATCTTCATCGTCAAATCCTTAGGTGAGGGTGGCTTCTTTTATTTCAAACCTTATAAGCAATATACGACAACGGACAAGTGGGGATCACTTTATTGATTTTTTTGGTAACACAGTTCCATCGATACCGAATCAGCAAAGCGCAGGGCATGGGGCTTATCGATTTCGACACTGGCAAATTCAACCCAAGGATGTTCGCTGGCAATGGCTAAGGTTTGGCTGGTAAGGTTTTCAAGTAGTGAGAAGCGATTGTTTTCAATCAACTCAATGATCTTTTTTGTGATAGTACGATAATTAAGCGCATCATCGACATTATCGCTGTTGCGAGCTTTGGCGGCGCAGTAATGGATAACGACATTAATGATTACATCCTGCCTATTTTGGATTTCATCTTCTTTTATGCCGATAAAAGTGCGCAGTCTTAAGTTTTTAATGCGTATAATCGCGGTTTCTGGTTTCATAATAACAATCTAGTATCTAATGCTTAGGTGATTGAGTTTGAGACATTTCTTAGGCTAGCCTAACAACTTTATCGAAGATCAAGAAGGATTTTTACTCCATGACACGATCCAATTCGCCGACTGCCGCCTATAAAGGTTTTGCAGTTATGGCTTTTGTAGTGATTATTTTGGCAGGGATAAAGGCCGCCAGCCCGATTGTTGTTCCCTTTGTTTTATCCTGTTTTATTGCGGTGATTTGTAATCCAGCAATTGTCTTGATGACTAAGTATAGGTTGCCTAAATGGCTTGCCGTAATCCTGCTAATGGGGTTTATCGTGTTGATGGGCTTATGGCTCGCCTCTTTAGTGGGCAGTTCAATCAATGAGTTTTCTAAGCAGTTGCCCCAATATCGCGATCAGCTGGTGGAGCAGTTTTCTTGGGTGCTACATAAGTTACAGGCACTCAATATTCAAATCTCTAAGGAGCAAGTGTTAGCCTATTTTGACCCTGGCATGGCGCTATCCATGACCACCAATATGTTGTCGGGTGTGGGTAATGTGATGGCGAATTTGTTCCTTATCATCCTGACCATCGTCTTTATGCTATTTGAAGCGCAGTCTTTACCGAAAAAATTGCACTTGGCCTTGGATGATCCGGATATGCGCCTGCAACAGATTGACCGTTTTCTGCAATCGGTAAATCAATATATGGTGATTAAAACCCTCGTTAGTTTAGCGACGGGCTTGATCGTCGGTATTGGACTGGCCTTTATCGGTGTGGATTACGCGCTGCTTTGGGCGGTTATCGCCTTTTTATTCAACTATATTCCCAATATCGGTTCAATTATTGCTGCTATTCCTGCTGTATTGCTGGCCTTTATCCAATTAGGCCCCGCGGCTGCAGGCGGGACCGCGCTGCTTTACATCGGCGCGAATATGGTGATGGGCAATGTGGTCGAACCTAAATTTATGGGCCGCGGTCTCGGGCTTTCCACTTTAGTGGTATTTCTATCGTTAATTTTTTGGGGCTGGTTGTTGGGTTCTGTTGGCATGTTGTTGTCGGTTCCCTTAACCATGGTGGTTAAAATTGCCCTTGAATCCAGTAAGAGTGGTAGCTGGTTAGCCATTTTATTGTCCGATGATGTGGATGATAAACTGGTGAGCCAATCGACAAGCACTACTCCGGTTTTTGAACCTGTCGATACTCATCCAACTGATAAGAAGTAGTAGATAATGCAAGGTTTTATAGATGCACTGGCGACAATAAAAGTCAGTGAAGATGCCACGCGCTTATTCCACGGCCGCGGTGGACATTATCCAGGTTGCGAGCATCTTTGCTTAGATTGGTTCGCGCCCGTATTGTTATTGACCAGTTTTTCGGCCCTTGAAGCAGCTGAGCTCGCCCTTTGCCAACAGGCCATTACGGCACGTTGGCAAGTGATACAACCCAATCAGCCATTAAATTTGGTGTATCAATACCGCAGTGGTGGCGAAACCTTTAGTCAATTACTGGCGGGTGACGTGCCAGAGCCTCATTTCGTGACTGAAAATGGTGCGAGGTTTCAGGTACATTTACTGCGTGGTCAAAACCACGGTTTGTTCCTCGACATGGCCAATGGCCGTGAATGGGTGAGAGCCAATGCACGCCACAAGAAAGTGCTGAATTTGTTTGCTTACACCTGTGGATTCTCGGTGGCAGCACTGCAGGGCGGCGCCGATGAAGTGGTGAATATGGACATGAGTAAGGGAGCGCTGGCGATAGGTAAGCAGAATCATCTGCTGAATAGCTTTACCGCTGGCGCGCGTTTTTTAGGGCATGATATTTTTAAATCGTGGGGTAAATTGCGTAAGTTAGGCCCCTATGACATCGTGGTTGCTGATCCGCCGAGTAATCAAAAGGGCAGTTTTGTAGCAACTAAGGATTATGTGCGTTTGCTCAGGCATTTACCCGAGTTGTTAGCCGATAATGCTGAAGTCTTGCTTTGCTTAAATGCGCCAGAGCTTGACACTCAATTTTTGCGTCAGCAGGTTGAGGAGGCGGCTCCTGAGCTTGAATACCTTGAACGTTTACCTAACCCTGCATCCTTTGCAGACATCTCTGAGGAGAAATCATTAAAGGTGCTGCGGTATCGTTTAAAAGCGTAAACTACAGTAGTCATCAGGGTTAAGTGGCCTTGATGACTACTTTTATAGCATCCATATTACCTTTCTACGCAATTGCTCCCATTTTGCACTCATCTTCTTATATGCTTTATTTATCAACCACAATTCTTTAGCACATCATCCTACATCGGCTGAAAGTCTTTCATGGTTTAATACTGCTTTTTGGCATTTTCAACGATAAAGCACCGATTTCATCTTTAAGTTGGAAACAAAACTGAAAGTTTTCTGTAATTGTTGATTTTGCTTTGGTATACTCAGCGCCACGGAAATTCCCTTTCCTCATGGGCAAAATGTCTGCATAGAACGACATGCCTTTGCGACCTTACAAAATCGAGCAGGAGTTGTTATGGAAGTTCATGAATACGAAAACGCTTACTACCAAGTTAAAGACGATGTGATGACGTCTTTACCTGCGCAGAACGAAGAAGAAGCGGTCTAAGTTCTGTAAGCCATTCGCTTACAGGACAATTCTGAGTCTGAAGTAACAAATACAAGCACATGAAAATAGCAACCTTAGGGTTGCTATTTTTTTATCTGAGTTCGGATATTCGTTTGATGCGTTATCAACCTATTAGCCATTGACCTTACGTTTTTCGGGCATAATCTCAACGATAATCCATTTACCGCTTATTTTATGCAGGCGAATTGTTCTGTCATCAATCCAAGGTTGCCCTCCCTTTAAGCCCTTCATCTTGACGACCACCATAACGTCTTTGGTGAACTTACGGAAAAAGTCGATATCAATATCATCAATTTCCATTTCGACATTAGTCATAGACAGGCTAAGCACATTACGTTGTACTGCGGCAGCGATATAGTAGTGGGTGAGTACCTCTTTGAGCTGCTCATTAACATACTGCTTGGCTTTTTCGACATCTCGGTCAACATAAATGGCGCTAAAAAAGCCTAGGCTGACTTCTTCGGGCGTGAGCACGTGTTGTTCTTTGTCTGTGGGTTCGCCACAGCCAAACAAAAACAGTAATGAAAGGAAAAATAAGGTTCTCATGGCTTTTAGTTATAGGAATTTGTCACGAGTATCGCGATTTTAGCGGCTATGTTCAAGTTTTGTAATAATGGGCATCTTTGGCGAGAATGTCTTGACTCCTGTCCAATGGTTGTGGCATACCTTAAAGGATTCGCTTTTTAGGTTATCCACAGAATCTGTGGAAAAGTATGTTGAAGACTAGATGGATACTTTATAAGTGTCTGATACTCTAGCGCTTTATTGGCTGGTTAAAAAGTGACGCCTTTCTGTTAAGCCTTATTTCTGGCCTTTCCTTGTGGATATTTTTATAAAACTTTCCAGTCTATTCACAGCGTTTGTTTTTCATCAGCAACATTTTCACCGTATTTTGGCTTTAATTTAAGCGTTTAATACTGTCTATTTTGCGACCATTTGCCTCTGGAAATAAAAAAGCACTGAACAAATCAGTGCTTTTAGCTTGAGCGTGTTGTTAGCTCAATTTACGATTTTTTAGCATCGTTTTGTGACGCTTGAATTGCCGTGAGGGCGATAGTGTAGACGATGTCATCCACTAACGCACCGCGGGATAAGTCGTTCACAGGTTTACGCATGCCTTGTAGCATTGGGCCAATACTGATCAGGTCAGCACTACGTTGTACTGCCTTGTATGTAGTGTTACCCGTGTTGAGATCGGGGAACACAAACACTGTGGCTTGACCAGCTACAGGGCTGTTAGGTGCCTTAGAGCGAGCCACGTTTGGCATAACGGCCGCGTCATATTGCAGTGGACCGTCAATAACCAGATCAGGACGTTTTTCTTTGGCGATACGAGTGGCTTCACGTACTTTATCCACATCTGAACCAGTACCTGAGTTACCCGTTGAGTAGCTGATCATCGCTACTCTAGGCTCGATACCGAAGGCTTTAGCAGATTCTGCCGATTGAATCGCGATATCGGCCAGTTGTTCAGCATTAGGATCGGGGTTAATCGCGCAGTCACCGTAAACCAGCACTTGATCTGGCATCAACATAAAGAAGATGGAAGAAACAAGGCTCGAGCCTGGGGCTGTTTTTATCAATTGTAGCGGTGGACGGATGGTGTTGGCGGTGGTGTTAACCGCGCCAGAGACAATGCCATCGACTTCGTCTTGTGCCAGCATCATAGTGCCTAGCACCATGTTGTCTTCTAACTGCTCTTTGGCAACGACTTCGGTTAAGCCTTTACTACGGCGTAGATCCAACATTGGCTCTACATAGCGATCACGTACTTCATCGGGGTCGACAATGACAACGCCTTCACCCAGCACGACATCTTGCTGAGCCGCTATACGCAGAATTTCATCTTTTTTACCTAATAGCACGCAACGCGCGATACCACGTTCAGCACAAATGGCCGCGGCTTTGATCGTACGAGGTTCATCACCTTCAGGCAGCACCACGGTTTTGTGGGCGGCACGGGCAAGCTCGGTTAGCTTGTAACGGAACGCTGGTGGTGACAGGCGATGTTCCCGCGGAGAGTTTTTCGTGACGCTCTCAATCCACGTTTGGTCGATATGGCTAGCGACATATTCCTGCACTAAGTCGATACGTACCGCATCATCCACTGGCACTTCATGGTCGAAGCGTTGGATATTTAATGAGGTTTGCCAAGTATTGGTATCAATCAGGAAAACCGGTAAACCTGTCTCAAAAGCTTGTTCACAGAGTTTAAGGATCTCTGGCTCAGGCTCGTAGCTACCTGTCAGCAGCAGGGCACCAATCTTCACGCCGTTCATGGCGGCAAGACACGCTGATACGATCACATCGGAGCGATCGCCAGAAGTCACCAGTAAAGAGTCTGTCTTAATATGGTTGACCATATTAGGTAAGCTGCGAGCACAGAAGGTGACTTTACGTAGACGGCGAATATTCATCTCACCGGCATTAAGAATCCGTGCGCGTAAGTGTTTAGCTAAATCAGAGGCGCGTGGTGCGACTAAGTCTAGGTTGTAAGGCACGCTACCTAAAATGCGCAGTGGGCTCTTACCCGGCAGTTGGAACATGATAGAGGCATCAGAGCGTTGTACACCTTGATGATCAAACACTTCTGATAAGTCAGGGCGTGCACGACCTTCATCGTCCACCGGTGCACCAATCTTGTTGATCACGGCACCAATCAGACGTTTGTTGTTTTTGCCACCCCAAGAGTTGTAGGCAATTTCGAGGCGATTCATTAACCCTGTTGGAGTATCACTGCCAGGAGTGGCAATGAAAATCACGTCAGCATCCATAGCTTTAGCGATAGCGTAGTTAACGTCATCGGCAAAGGGATGGTTGCGGGTAGGTACCAGACCTTCAACAATCAGGGTTTCGGTGTTGCTGGCGCATTCTGCGGCGCGGGCAATGATTTGCTCCATCAGCACATCGGTTTGATCGGCGCGGATCAACGCTTCAGCATGGGCCATATCGAAGGGCTCTAACGGATTAACCGTTGGCGATTTGCTTAAAATCGTGGTTGAGCGTTCTGGACCGTTGTCATTCGGACGAAGCTGTGAAATAGGCTTAAAGAATTGGACTTTTACCCCGTGGCGCTCTAAGGCGCGCACCATACCAAGGCTTAAGGAGGTCAGGCCGACTCCTGTACCTATGGGGATTAACATAATATTTCGAGACATAAAAACCTCTAAGTTCGATGGTTTTTGGCAGAGTAGTCTCTGCGGATTTGCTTGTGTTTGTTTAGTTGTAGGTCACTAATAATAAAGCCGTTTGACGACGCAAACGGCTTAATGAGTCTTATTATTTACTAATGAGTTTAATTGAATCTTCGGCGATAACCCACTCTTCGTTGGTTGGGATGACCATAGCGACAGTACTGTTGTCGGCGGTGATAATGCCTTTTTTACCGAAGCGTGCCGCTTTGTTGCGCTCGCTATCAACATGGAAATTAAAGATTTGCAGCATGTTGAGCACTTTCTCGCGGATAATATCGGAGTTTTCACCAATACCGCCAGTAAAGACTACGGCATCTAAACGACCGAGCGGCACAGTGTAAGACGCGATATATTTCGCTAGACGGTAGCAGAAAATCTCCAGTGCTAAGGTTGCACCTTTATGGCCATCGGCATAACCTTCTTCGATGCCACGGCAGTCGTTAGTCAGTTCAGAAATCCCCAGCAGACCACTTTGCTTGTTCATCAGGTTGTTGACTTCTTCCAGCGTGTAACCGAGTTGGTGTACTAAGTGGTAGATGATAGATGGGTCGAGATCGCCACAGCGTGTGCCCATGACTAAGCCTTCAAGCGGCGTCAGTCCCATTGAGGTATCAACGCTCTTACCGCCTTTAACCGCTGTCACAGAGGCACCGTTACCTAAGTGCGCGCAGATCACATTGGTTTCTTCTAAAGGCTTGTTCAACACTTTAGCGGCTTCACGGCTGACAAACAGGTGGCTAGTGCCGTGCATGCCATAACGACGGATACCGTGCTCACGGTACAATTTGTATGGCAGGGCGTAGATGAAAGCGCGCTCTGGCATACTTTGGTGGAACGCAGTATCGAACACCGCCACTTGGGGCAGTTTAGGGAAAGATGCAATGGCCGCGCGAATGCCGATAAGGTGCGCAGGGTTATGCAGCGGTGCTAGTGAAGAACATTCTTCAATACCTTTGATCACATGCTCGTCGATGATCACAGAGCGGGTGAACTTTTCTCCACCGTGCACGATACGGTGACCTACGGCTTGAATTTGTGCGGCTAATTCAGGTTGACCCGCGAGGATTTTATTGACGATAAATTCAACGGCTTCACGGTGAGCGGTGAATGCACCTAAAGAGGACTCATGTTTTTCACCGTTGATTTTCCATTTAATGCGCGAGTCTTCTAAGCCAAAACACTCGGCGAGGCCAGAGATCTGATCGTCACCTGTTTGCGCGTCAATGACGGCAAATTTGAGTGAGGAGCTACCGCAATTGAGTACTAAAACCAGTTTATTAGACATGTGTAAACCTTTTGCCATTGTGTTTAAGTTAACGATTCAAAATCTTGGGAACACGCGAGTAATTTGCCATCACAGTCTTGGGGCGTAGTGCCAGATTGTGCTATGGTAAAAGCAGTATTCCTCTGTAGTAGGTGTCTAAAATTGAGTCTCAATATTCTCAAAACCTTAGGTGACGGTCGTCGTTATATGAAGACGTGGCCTATGGTTAGACAACTGGGTTTGTATTTTCCTGAGTATCGGGTGGTACGCGCCACTCAGCTTGCCATTCTGGTGATGCCAGTATTGGCAATTTTAGCGAGTGTGAGTCAGCTCTATACCTATGGTTGGGGATTTTTACCCCAAGCACTCACGATCGCATTGTTTTTTATCAGCTTGCCATTGCAGGGCTTGTTATGGCTTGGCTGGCGTGCGCGCCATCCATTACCGTTATCGCTGTTCGACTGGAGTAATCAGTTGAGTGCGAAATTGTCTGCCATGGGCATTCATTGCCAATCCTTGGGCGCTAAGGCGTGTTACCTTGATATGGCGCTCATCTTAAAAATAGCCTTTGAGCGCTTAGATGCCAGTTATTGGGAGGAGCTTTAAGCCTCCCTTGGCGCTTAATATGCCGCGTTAATCCCCTGTGAGCTAAACACGGCTTTAATTTTTTCCATGGTTTCGCGACTAGGTGGTGCGACACCATCGAGTTGATAGCTTTCTCCCATCGCTTCCCACTTGTGTTTACCAAGCTCGTGGTAGGGCAGGAGTTCTACTTTTTCAATATTCTTCATGGGTTTGATAAATTCGGCCAGTTGTAATGCCGAGGCTTCATCATCAGTAAATCCACCCACGACCACATAACGTATCCAAGTTGGCTGATTGCGTTTGGCGAGGTACTCGGCAAATTGCAGCGTTCTGTGGTTGCTAACCTTGGTCAGTTCAATGTGTTTATCGTCATTCATCTGTTTGATATCGAGCAACACCAGATCGGTATTATCGAGTAGCTCATCAATCACTGGCGTGTACTTACGCACAAAGCCATTGGTATCTAAACAGGTATGAATGCCTTCTTTTTTACAGGCTTTAAAGAGTTCGGCGACAAACTCCGCTTGTAATATGGCTTCGCCGCCGCTAGCGGTGACGCCGCCGTTGCTGGCATCGAGGAAGGGGCGGTAGCTAATGATTTGGCTCATTAACTCGTCGACTTGTACTTCCTTACCGCCATCGAGATCCCAAGTATCACGGTTGTGGCAATATTGGCAGCGCATTAAACAGCCCTGCATAAAGGTGATAAACCGTATGCCTGGACCATCCACTGTGCCAAAGGATTCCACTGAGTGGATCCGACCGGTAACTGCCATTGTGACTCCTGTTGAAATAAGTGAGGCTGTAGCACATTGTACTACAGCCTTACCTAATTTAGCTTACAGACCTTTTGTGAACGTACGCGTGATCACATCTTGTTGCTGTTCTGGAGTCAGTGAGTTGAAGCGAACTGCATAACCAGAAACACGAATGGTCAGTTGTGGATACTTGTCTGGGTTGACAACCGCATCCTCGAGCATTTCACGGTTCATCACGTTCACGTTCAAGTGTTGACCGCCTTCGTGTCCTTCGTTGTGGGCAAAATATCCGTCCATCAACGCCGCCAGGTTAGTACGGCGACCGTCTTCATCTTTACCTAGGGCATTAGGTACGATAGAGAAGGTGTAAGAGATACCGTCCTGAGCGTGGGCGAAAGGCAGTTTAGCCACTGAGGTTAACGAGGCGATTGCGCCTTTTTCATCACGGCCATGCATTGGGTTTGCACCCGGTGCAAATGGCGCACCTGAACGACGACCGTCTGGGGTGTTACCGGTTTTCTTACCATAAACTACGTTCGAGGTGATGGTCAGAATTGACTGCGTTGGGATCGCGTTGCGGTACATTTTACGGTCGCGAATTTTCGCCATAAAACGTTCAACTAAGTCACAGGCGATATCGTCAACACGTGGGTCGTTGTTACCAAATTTTGGATAGTCACCACTGATCTCAAAGTCAACGGCAATGCCATTTTCATCACGTACAGGTTTAACTTGAGCGTACTTGATGGCTGACAGTGAGTCGGCTGCGATTGAAAGCCCTGCGATACCACAGGCCATAGTGCGACGTACATCTCTGTCGTGCAGCGCCATTAGCGCAGCTTCGTAGGAGTACTTGTCGTGCATGTAGTGAATGGCGTTCAGTGCTGTGACATATTGCGTTGCTAACCAATCCATTAAACCGTCTAAGCGATTCATCACATCATCAAAGTTCAGCACTTCGTCAGTGATTGGGTCGGCTTTTGGCGCGATTTGGATTTTCAGTTTTTCGTCAACGCCGCCGTTAATCGCATACAACATGGTTTTCGCTAAGTTAGCGCGAGCACCGAAGAACTGCATGTGTTTACCCACAACCATAGGGCTCACGCAGCAAGCGATCGCATAATCGTCAGATTGGAAATCTGGACGCATTAAGTCATCGTTTTCGTACTGAATTGAGCTGGTGTCGATAGACACTTTTGCGCAGTACTTTTTAAAGCCAACAGGCAGTTTTTCAGACCAGAGCACAGTGATATTTGGCTCAGGGCTTGGGCCCATGGTGTATAGCGTGTTCAAGAAACGGAAGCTTGATTTGGTCACCAGTGTACGGCCATCTAAGCCCATACCGCCGATAGATTCGGTTGCCCAAATTGGATCGCCTGAGAATAACTCATCGTATTCTGGAGTACGTAGGAAACGCACCATACGCAGTTTCATCACGAAATGGTCAATCATTTCTTGAGCTTGTTGCTCAGTGATAACGCCGTTTTTCAGATCGCGCTCGATGTAGATATCGAGGAATGATGAAGTACGGCCTAAAGACATTGCCGCGCCGTTTTGGCTCTTAACCGCAGCTAAGTAGCCAAAATATGTCCATTGGATCGCTTCTTTGGCGTTTGCGGCTGGGCGAGAAATATCGAAACCGTATTTCGCGGCCATTTTCTTCATTTGGCCCAGTGCGCGGTGCTGCTCGGCAATTTCTTCACGCAGTTGGATAACGTTAGATAAATCTTCGCCGGCTTCAAACTGGGCTTGCAGCGAGCTGAACTGGGCAAATTTATCCTTCATTAAGAAGTCGATACCGTAAAGTGCAACACGGCGATAGTCACCGATGATACGGCCACGGCCATAGGCATCGGGTAAACCGGTTAATACACCGGATTTACGACACGCCATGATTTCAGGGGTGTAGACGTCGAATACGCCTTGGTTGTGGGTTTTACGCAGTTCTGAATAAATGTATTTAACATCTTCATCTAGTACGCGATCGTAGGCGGCGCATGAGCTTTCCACCATACGAATACCACCGTTAGGTAACATAGCGCGCTTGAGAGGCGCGTCGGTTTGTAAACCAACAATAGTTTCTAAATCTTTATTGATATAACCCGCGTCATGGGAAGTGATGGTTGAGACCATCTTAGTATCGAAATCTACTGGCGCGTGGGTGCGGTTTTCTTGCTTGATGCCTTCCATCACTTTGTCCCACAACTGGGTTGTGGCTTCGGTGGCACCGGCTAGAAATGACTCGTCACCTTCATAGGGAGCATAGTTTTGTTGAATAAAGTCACGTACATTGACTTCAGATTTCCAATCGCCAGGGGTAAAACCTTCCCATGCGTTGGCAAACAGTTCAGTTTTGTCGGTCATCGTACTAATACCTTTTGGTTGAGATAAAGGTCATTGGCGCTCATGGTGTAAGCCATGTTGAGTATAGGCCAATTGCTATTTCCTGATTAAAGCTCCCTTCAAGATGACGCCCTATGATGGGAACTGGAACTTGGGGATGTTTATCGCGCCAAGTGTCTGTCTATTGATACCCGATAAGATGACAAATATACGTTTAACGTGGATTATCGGCTATCGATAACTCTTTTTATAAATTGGTAAGACCAATTATCCATAAGCATATTAACATAGCTCTTACTGTCTCGCATCTTAAACGGGCGAGTTTGTACTCTGTTAATCTTAAATTTGCTAGCGAGGTAGCATTTTTTTAGCACAATAAGGATTAAAGCACGCTTTTGTTGGCCCATTGCGGGCTGAAGCTATCGCTTATTTAACAGACTGTCGCGCTTTTAACCGGCGAAAGCTATCACCGTATCGATTGATTTTTAATGGTTACGATTTAATCTCCAATGAGCAGGTAAAGCTGGGATGACAAAGGCCTGATTATACGGAATGCTTGGCGGTGCTAAAGCATTTAAAGATAAGGATGTTGATGCGGAATATTGTTGTGTCGGGCTTCGAATACTGTGATTTCTTGTTGAGCCGCTATTTAAAAGATTACAGCACTTAGTCAACAACCCGCCATCTCAGTGAAGGATACTTATGCTTCACTCACTCTGTATAAGGTTAAATCTGCTTAATCTAGTCAGTGAATAATGCTTAGATGGGCGGTGATAAATTGGCAAAATGCAAACAAAATTGGTATGACCAATTAACCTTTTGTGTTTGCCTCTTCAAAAATTTTACATTTTACCTGTGAATAACATCACGCTTTGGCAATCTCTGCTTCACAGCGAATACGATTTGTATGTTACAAAGCGTGACTTTAGTGAGTCATCATTTAAGCAAGTCTTAATGTAAATTTTGATTGGTTTGATCTGCGCTTGGGCGCTGTAGGAGAGACCTATGTTGCAAGTTCGCGTTTGTTTATCGGGTTTGGGAGTTCAGTTATGAAAGACTCACATGCTAACGCTCCACAGACATCATCAAATGGTCATGAGCCTGTGCAGGTTTCTTCGCATTTTAGTTGTTATCACCAGGCTGAAATTTACGGTAAAAGCAAAGTGGTTAAGGCGCCTTGGCAATCCTTTGGTTTAGCGGTATTTGCGGGTGCCTTTATTGCTTTAGCCTTTGTGTTTTACCTGACCGTCACCACGGGCGCGGGCGATAGTGCATGGGGCTTAGTACGTCTTGTGGGCGGTATCGCCTTTAGCTTAGGGTTAATTTTGGTCGTGATTTGCGGCGGCGAGTTGTTCACTAGTTCAGTCTTAAGCAGTGTGGCTTGGGCGCAAAAACAAGTGACTACCAGTGAGTTACTCAAATGCTGGACGCGAGTTTACCTAGGCAACTTTGTCGGCGCCATGTTAATGGTCGGCTTGATTATGGCGGCGGGCTTATATGAGCTTGATGGCGGAAATTGGGGACTAAATGCTTTAAAGGTCTCACAACATAAGCTGCACCATACATGGATTCAAGCATTTAGCTTAGGTATTTTATGTAATATGCTGGTATGTCTTGGTATTTGGATGACCTTCGCCAGCCGAGAATCGCTAACCAAAGCCATTTTATTGATCCTACCTGTAGCCATGTTTGTTAGTAGCGGTTTTGAGCACAGCATTGCAAACCTGTTTATGGTGCCGTTTGGGATAACAATTCAAGCTGTGGCAAGTCCGGAGTTTTTTGCTTCTTTAGGTATTACCCAAGAACAATTTGCTGATTTAACGGTAACAAATTTTGTATTCAATAACTTAATTCCTGTGACCTTAGGCAACATCGTCGGCGGCGGCGTGATTGTTGGCCTCGGCTATTGGTGGATTGAGCAAGGACAACTTGCCTTACCCGATCCACAAAAATCCCATCAGGCTCATTTTTTCGCGTCACCATTGCATACTGAAAAGGCGAAAAATAGCCAAGAGACTAAGTCATTAAGGGACTAAGTAATTAAGAGAAAGTAATCAAGAGAGTAAGTCACTTAGGTTTGTGAGTCTCTCTTTGAGTGATATTTGCCTTAGGCTCATAAAAAAATGCCCAGTTTTACTGGGCATTTTTTGTTTTTTCACCGCAAAGGCTTTTTTATGCAGATTACTTGTTTGTGATAGATGTGACCATTTTGCATATTCATGCAAGTGAATGAAGATTTTATATACTGATTTAAAGCGCTTTAGTTTATAGTGCGGCCTTTTCCGTTTGACATAAAATGGCGCATCTATGACGACTCCACCTTCGACGAATCAGCCAACAGAAGCAGCTCAGACTGCTCCGGCATCATCCGCTTCACACACTCCCTCACCATTTCAAATGCCCGATACCTTAGTGATCATCTTTTTTGTGGCATTGCTTGCGGGATTAATGACTTACTTTATCCCCATCGGGTCGTTTCAAACCCAAGAGGTGCATTATCTAACGGATGGTGTCGATAAAGCGCGGACGGTGGTCGACCCTACTTCTTTTGCCTATCAATTGGATGCTGCGGGCGAGCCTAAATTGCAACCTGTGGCATTGTTTAAAGGCGAGGGCGGGGTTGGCTTTTTTAACTTCGCCTTTGAGGGCCTAACTTCAGGATCTAAATGGGGCAGTGCGATTGGCGTGATCATGTTCATGCTGGTGATTGGCGGCTCTTTTGGGGTGGTGATGGCCACAGGCACCATAGATAACGGCATCTTAAAGTTAATCGATAAAACCCGTGGCAATGAAAAGTTATTTATTCCGGTGATATTTACGCTGTTTTCCCTTGGTGGCGCCGTGTTTGGCATGGGAGAAGAGGCCATAGCTTTTGCCATTATTATCTGCCCATTAATGATCCGTTTGGGCTATGACGGCATCACCACTGTGATGGTGACCTATGTGGCGACTCAAATTGGTTTTGCCAGTTCTTGGATGAATCCCTTCAGTGTGGCGATTGCACAGGGTATTGCGGGAATACCGGTTCTTTCGGGCAGTGAGTTTCGCTTTCCTATGTGGCTTGGATTCACCTTGCTCGGGATTGTCTTTACTATGCGTTACGCCCATCGCATTCAGCAGCAACCCAGTTTATCCCATAGTTTTCAGTCCGATGCTTATTTTCGAGAGCATCATGCCAATACGACATTAGAGAGTCGCTTTAATCTTGGCGATATACTGGTTTTAGCATTGTTAGTGCTCACTATGGGATGGGTGATTTGGGGCGTAGTGGTAAAAGCTTGGTTTATCCCTGAGATTGCCAGTCAGTTTTTTACCATGGGTATGGTAGCTGGCGTCATTGGCTGTGTGTTTAAACTTAATGGATTGACGCTTAACAAGGTGGCGCAGAGTTTTAAGGACGGCGCTAAAACCATGTTAGAGCCTGCTCTTTTAGTGGGATGTGCCTCGGGGATTTTACTGCTCCTTGGCGGCGGTGCACCGACTGAACCGAGCGTGTTAAATACGGTACTTAACAGTGCTGGCGGGGTGATTGGCCATCTGCCTGATGCGCTCTCGGCGTGGTTTATGTTGCTGTTTCAATCTGTATTCAACTTTTTTGTGACATCAGGGTCAGGGCAGGCTGCCTTGACTATGCCACTGATGGCACCTCTTTCTGACATCGTTGGTGTGACGCGCCAAGTGGCGGTATTGGCCTTTCAATTAGGCGATGGGCTCACCAATATCATTGTACCTACTTCAGCGTCTTTGATGGCCACTCTTGGCGTATGCCGCGTCGATTGGGGCAACTGGCTGAAATTTGTCTGGCGTTTTATGTTGCTGCTGATGTTGGTCTCAAGTGTGCTGGTGATTGGCGCGCATTATCTTGGATTTAACTAGCAGCGAGGATTTAGCTAGGCGCTAGGGCAACCTAAAACAGCGGGTAAATAGGCTAAGGGCTAACTCAGTCGAACGGTGAAAAAGGAGATAAAAAAACGGCATCCGAAGATGCCGTTTTTGTTGATACTAATTTATATTAGAACTTTTGAGTATAAGTCATTGTGTATGTACGTCCGTATAGGTTGTACAGTGATGAATCATATTCTAAGTCAGAGTTTAGTACAGGGTCTTCGTTAGTTAAGTTACGGATACCAAAGCCAATTTTACCATTCCAAGACGTATTATAAGCGTAGCTTAAGTCAAACGTTGTTTGGGACGTTAAGTGACCGATTTGTTGATATGTCTTAGGATCGGTACGTTCTGCTTGACTGTCGATATATTGAGAAATAATCGATGCCGAATGTTCGCCATAAGTCCAGTCAATTGCCCAAGTGAAGCGAATTTGTGGCATACCATTGCGACCAATCTTGTCGTTTACAGGACCATCAAAATACTCTTCTTCGTCATAGTTCAATACGTAAGTTAAGTCGTAGCTTGTACCAAACTCACCGATTGCTGTTTCAAAGCCAGAGTAAGTGATGTTGAAGTCAATACCTGAGGTTTCAAAACCATTGCCGTTTGCTTTTGGTGTAGTAGCGGCCAGTAATTTACCATCTGCAGTGTTACCTGCACGGACAATTTCACCACGGCTTAAGTTGCCATAACCTACTTTTTGTTCTTCTTTTAGCAGTGAGTCTAAAGACACAAAAGTGATTACGTCATCAATCTTCAGGTTGTAGTACTCAACTTTAGTGCTTAGGTTATCTGTAATATCCCATACTAAGCCTAAGTTGTAGAAGTCTGAAGTTTCAGGATCAAGCTCTTTGTTTGCTTTACGTGTCACGTCATACTGTTTTGCCTTACATTCGGCAACAGGCGTACCTTGTACGTCACAGTAGTGGTAGTCAGTTGCAGTATCAGCACTAAATGCATCTGCAGCGAGTAAGTCAGATAATGACGGAGCACGGAAACCTTGTCCCCAAGAAGCGCGGAAAACAACACCATCAATAACTTGGTATCTTAATGCAACTTTAGGCGTAGTCGCTGAACCAAAGTCTGAGTATTTGTCGTAGCGGTAAGCTAAGTTCAACTCTAAATCTTCAGTTACAGGGATGATAGATTCCGCAAATACAGCGTAAACATCACGGTCGCCTGATGAACCATTACCAGATGAACCAATAACATCACCGGCAGCAGTTTGCGCATCTACGTTCGCTTCGTATTTGTATTGAAGTGCTTCGGCACCCACATACCAACCAATGTTACCCGCTGGTAGTTCAATGGCCTCAAAGTTCACACCAGCATTCAGACTTTGGAATTCCATGATGTCTTGCTTGAGTGTTTGATGCGCCATGTCGGCGATAACAGAGGCAGAGTTACCTTCTGGACCGAAATTAAAGATACCGTCTTTAACATATTTTTCTACAGTCGGTCTGTGAACATAACCAGTACCATAGTTGCTGTTTTCAGCTAGGTTATAGTGGTAAGTCACATCCCAACCAAAGCTATCGTGACTACCCACTAATCCTAATTGGATATCAGTGCTGTAATCGATAGTGTTGGCATCGCGAGTCCCTACATCGGTAAAACGATAGTAAACACGGCCCGCATTTTGGTTTTTGCTTACACCAGTCATGTTGCCAGCGGCATCATAGTTTTGAACGTCTACTTGACCTGGAGCAACGTTGAACCAACCTGCGGCCGGGGCATATCGACCGAAGGTTTCATTGCGCGCGAAAAGGCCCTGTCCTTTGAAGGTAATTTCATCAGACAGTTCATATTCACCATTCACATAACCTGCAGTGTATGAACGTGCAGCATGGTCAGCAGCTTCTGAGGTATAGTCATAACCACAAACATAGTCACCACTACCTGCATCATAAATGTGGCCGCCGCCAACCATTTTCGGGTTATTACACGCAGTAAGTGGTTGGAAACCACCAGTTGTCATATCTAAGAAGTTACGGGCATAGATAGACACACCAGTGGTATCATCAAACTTAGGTGCTAAAACGTTGGTTGAGCTAGAGAACCAACGGTCACGTTGATAAATGATTTCACGATTTAAGTGTTCAAATGAGAAGGTCACGTTACCTTTTTCACCGACAGTACCACCCACAATGTGGGCTTTCCATTCTTCACCACCGTCCTGTGTCGGTTGTGTTGCTGTCGCTGAAACTTCTAGGCCTTCATAACCCTGTTTCAAAATAATGTTAACTACACCTGCTACCGCATCTGAACCATAAACCGCTGATGCGCCATCGGTTAACACTTCAACACGTTCAATCGCCGCAGTAGGGATAGTGTTCAAGTTGACGGCAGTACCACCTAAAGTGGGTGAACCAGGCATACGTTTGCCATTTAATAATACTAATGTACGGTCTGAACCTGCACCACGTAAGTTAATCGTGGCTTGAGACTGAGCGCTGCTACCTGAACGTTCAGAAAAAGAACCGAATGAGTTTAAGTTACTTCTTCTTAGAACATCAGTAATACTTAATTCGCCGGTCTTTTCAATTTGTGAAGCATCAATTGTAGTGACAGGTGAAGAACCTTCTAGATCGGTACGCTTAATACGTGAACCTGTTACTTCGATACGTTCAACTTTAGCACCATCTTCAGCAGCGATGGCTACAGAAGTTGATAATGCTGCCGTGGTCGCACCACCAATTAACGCAAAGCGAATCGCTTTAGCTAATACTGAATTAGCACGCATGTTATTCTCCCTAACTCTTATTTATTATTTCGTTTTTATTTTATTAAAAGGATTCTTTTGTAAATTAAAGAGTGTTCCTTTTAATTAGGTTCAGGATATAACCACAAGAATATAACAAGTGCAACAGTGTTAAGTTTTAACGAAATGTTAATTTTTGTTGTTAAAACAGAACAAACATGCGCTTCATCCCATTTTTGATATCTTTTATTATGTTTTCTATGATTAAAATGTTTTTTAATGGTTTAATTTGTTTAAGATTTGTTGTTTTTCGTTTTGATTTTGTTTGTTTTTGTTTTCTATTTTGGTTTTGGTGGTATTTTAAATTTATTTCTTAATGAAAATATTATTTTATAGTCTATTGTACTGTTTGGTTTGATGGTTTTGAACTTAAGTTTAATTTAATGTTTGGCGTATCGTTTATTTTTTGCTAAGCATGATGTTTAATCAAAAAGGTATATATCTATTTTGGGTTGAATTTTTAACATACTCCGTATCGTTTTTTATGAATGTTAAATAGATAAAAGGAGTGAATATAAATTCACTCCTTTTATTCTGTATGTCATATTATTAGTTTGCTTATTAATTAATCTGTTTTTATACGGTTATCTATACTGATTATTTGTACTCAACTTGTTGGCTGGTAAAAATATTATCAATTGGGTTGGGTATGTAATGGGCTAAATACCGTATAGCGACATAACAAACGACTAAGGTGGCAACCCCAAGTTCGAAGTCTGCAAGTAACCTTACCCATTGGGTGAGGTCGCTCATTTGACTAAATTGCGCGAGCCAGTGGGCGGTTTTAAACAGTGCTGTCGCGCCGATTACCATGGGAAAGGTGAACGCAGCATAGCCTGGGCTAAAGGGCAATTTGAGTAGATGGAAAAAAGCGAGATAAATCACAGCTGTCATCAATACTGCAATACTGGCCAATACGGCGACTAAGGCAATTGATGGCTGCTCGCACACGGTTAGGTAACCTGCAAGTGATAAGCTGGCTGGCGCAGCGAGGATGGCAATGGTGGGTTTAGCTGCATCGGGTACGGCCTGACAGAAGATTAATCGATAGAGCATCAATGGCAACATGACTAAATATGCGATCATACCGAAAGCTAGGATCAAGTTCACTAACCAAGGCGCGCCATTACTTGGGAAGGATACTGCCGCGACTATGATACCAATAGGTGGTACAAACCAGCTAGGCACCATATGTTCGAGTTTGAAGTCGATAGCGCGGAAGTAGATAAAAGCGCCTAGAAAGATGACATGGATAGCAATGGCGGTTAGCCAAAGGATTAAGCCTGCATGGGGGAAATAATGGCCGAGTAGGTTTGAAACAACCATTAGCGCCATGGCGAATGTCGGGATTACGCTACCGACGACGGGATGGCTGAGTTCGTTCTTCAGCACTGTGGGATGCAGTATAAATTTTGCTGCAAGCAGTATTAGTAAGACAGAAGCAATAACGGCTCCCGTCAATTGGCCCCAACCATTGAGTGAGGGCATCACACTTTCCCAGGTCCAACCTAAGCTTGCAATCGCAAGGGCGAGACCGCCCATAGGGCTAGGTAATTTTGCTGCCTGTGCCGTCCAACGTTTACGTTTTGAAGTCATGTTCGTTACCTCTCAACACTGACATTAATTCGATGTATCTATTTGTTAATGTCAGTGTATGACTGAGGTGTTGATAAATAAAATTGATTAATTTTATTCATAGATTCAAATTTAATTACTTTCAAGGTTTGCGTTTACAACGCAGCAAAGTATGCCCAAGACCAAGGTTATCAGTGTCTTCATCGACGTATAAACCCGCTTGATGTAGTAACTTTATCAAGTCCTTAGAGTGGTACATACGGCTATTACCATTGGCTATTGCAGTAAAATACAAGCTCGTCGCATTGACGCAATAGGCTGAGGCGGCGGAGGGTTGTCTGTCCCAGAAGGTTTCGACAATGAATAACTGGCTGTTTGGTGTCATCGCCTGAGCGGTACGTTGCAGAATGCTGAAGATTTGCTCTTTAGAGAAGCAATCGAGGAACTGGCTCATCCAATAGGTATCGGCACCTTCGACAAAGGGACGTGATTCATCGAGCAAATCGGTGGCAAAGATGTGGATCCGCTCGGCAAATCCATGCTTGGCGGCATTGTCTTTGGCGACGGCTAATTGCCCGGGGAAGTCCATTAGAGTGACTTCAACCTCAGGATTAAATTCGCAGCAGCTAAGTGCCCATTTACCCGTATTTCCGCCAATATCGACTAAGTGCCTGGGAGAGTGGGCAAACACTAATGGTAAAATCTGTGGAAAAGCATGATCAGAATAATAGTGATCGAAGGTAAACCAGCTGTCCTTAGCATCAGCTGGTAAATCCTTAAGAGCAGGGTAAATCGTCTGCCAATCGCCAAATACTGCTAAGCCCGAGGGTTTACCCGTTACTAGCGCTTTATCGAGTTGAAACAGACCTTGATAACACACGTCCTGCACAAAATTGAGGTTAATGGCCGCCATATCATCGTGCAGTAAAAAATAGCCTGTTTTATCGAGCACATAGGCATCGCCATTGAGCCATACCAGTCCCATGCTCAATCCCATATCGAGTAACACGCCAAGGGCGTATTCGTTTAACACACTGGTTTGCGCGAGTTGAGCAATGTTCAGCCCTTGTTCGCCTGCTCGGTCAATGGTGGCTAATACTTCAAACTTCAGTAGGCAATGGGCTACCTGAAAGCTAATAGGTGCAAAGGCGATCTTTTGCGCCTCAAACTTAGCATCAAAGGCACTTAATTCTTTCGGCGAGTGGTAAAAAGACATAAAAAACGGGCGTTAACATTGAGGAGGCCTATTTATAACGCACTGAATTGTTAAAGCTAGTTTGGCACGGGAAAACTATGAGCTGCGTCCTACTTAATCTATGGATCAATATCATTGGTTAATGATATCTAGTGAATGAGGTTCGTTATTTGGGAGGTGTTTCGAGACTCAATGGTGCATGGTTTAGCAAATTGCTACAAAAAACTGAAACCTCAACAGGCTATAGCAGTAAGTGTTACACTGGAGGAAAAAGTAACAGCAAACGCTGGGGAAATCCCCTAAAAACCTTAACGCACACAGGATGTTAGTTATAAAAATACCCAGCAGTGCTGGGTATTTTTGTCAGCAAACTTGACCGCTTACTGAATGTTCTCTTCGTCTCCAAACTGGCCTTGGAACAGTACAGACGATAAGTAACGCTCTGCAGCTGAAGGTAGGATAACCACAATGTTTTTATCCGCAAACTCTGGCAGAGCCGCGATGCGGTTCGCCGCAACCACAGCAGCACCAGAAGAAATACCGACTAAAATTCCTTCTTCTTGCATTAAGCGGCGCGCCATGTCGATGGCTTCATCGTTGGTGACGGTTTCAACGCGATCGATTAACTCAAGATCTAAGTTACCAGGGATAAAACCTGCGCCAATACCTTGAATTTTGTGTGGACCAGGTTGCACTGGTAATCCCGCTAAGGTTTGGGTAATAACCGGTGAATCAGCGGGCTCTACCGCAACAGAAGTAATGGCTTTGCCAGCAACTTTCTTCAGGTAACGGCTCACGCCAGTGATGGTACCACCTGTACCTACACCCGCAACAAACACATCCACAGCACCATCGGTATCGTTCCAGATCTCTGGACCTGTGGTCTTTTCGTGGATTTCAGGGTTTGCAGGGTTATTAAACTGCTGCAGCATAATGTATTTTTCAGGCGCTGATTGACGGATTTCTTCCGCTTTATCGATAGCACCTTTCATGCCTTTTGCGCCTTCGGTCAGCACTAGGTTTGCACCTAAGGCTTTAAGCAGTTTACGACGCTCTAGGCTCATGGTGTTTGGCATAGTTAATGTCAGCTTGTAACCACGGGCGGCCGCCACATAGGCTAAGGCAATCCCAGTGTTACCTGAGGTAGGCTCAATCAGTTCGTGATCTTTGGTGAGCAGGCCTTTTTTCTCGGCATCCCAAATCATATTGGC
The DNA here is from genome assembly GCF_012843185.1 of Shewanella sp. DNRA4. Lineage (NCBI taxonomy): Bacteria > Pseudomonadati > Pseudomonadota > Gammaproteobacteria > Alteromonadales > Shewanellaceae > Shewanella > Shewanella sp. DNRA4. The sequence continues at coordinate 54,151 of NZ_JABAIP010000009.1, read as the reverse complement.
ACCGATACGGCATTTGACACTGAAACTTGGATTACGTGCTTCGACCTTTGCCAGCACTTTACCTTGGCTTACGCGGTTTAAACGCACTAACGGGGTGTTGCCAATAGTATATGAATTGTCTTCGAAAATTTTGCTCATGGATTGCTTGCTCCTATGTTTGCACTATTGAATCATAATCGCCTGTGGCGTATTTAGAAGTGATTGTTTGTTCTTCTTTATTCGATTTAGTTATTAAAGATGTCGCTGTTATTCGTAAAGCCAGATTGGTCGTGGGTTTAACTGTGTTAACCTCTTGCTAACATCAATAAAAATTGCAATAGAACGAGAACAGTCATTTGATGTTTTGGTGATAAAAGCGCTTATCGGAATCGGATTTCAACCATTATGAAGCAACAACAAACAGATTTGGGCAAAGATCCTAGAACTATGGTCACTCCTAAGGCATTTACTATTGCCGAATCGGTACTTTATACCCCATTAGCAACACCATTTAAGCGGGCGCTAGCGATATTAATCGACGGTTTATTTATCACTATTTTAGCCGAGCAAATGGATTGGCTGTTTGTTCTGCTGGTGGTGGGGATTATTTATATCGAAAAACGTAGCCGCCAGTTTGGCCGCTTTCTCAAATGGGGCCTTTATGCCGCCATGCTAGGGTTAATGCTCTTTAGCTCGGCGGGGAATTTGTGGGATTTGCATCAATCCAATCAATCCACCCGCGACAAGGTCTCCGCGCCCCAGGATAGTAAGACTGTTGTTAAGGCGATTCCTGGCCTTGTCTCCCTCGGACTCTGTGAAAATACGGATTGTGCCCGTGAACAAATCCGTTCTTTGCAACAGACGCTCGAAACTCAGACGCTGGAAAATGTACCCATTGAGGGCATGTCGGCAGCTGAGCGCCGCGATATGGTATTAGATACTTTAGCTAGCACGGATTTATCCGAGGCTGATAAAACGCAGTTACGTGATGAAATCATGGCGGGCACTCTCTGGCCCGAGGTGAAAGTGTTTGAAGTCACTCTCGATTCAGCCACGGATTCAACAACACCATCACAATCACCAAAGCCAAGTCATTTGCTTGATGACAAGCTTGAACGTAGGGCGAACCCTGTGTCTGAACCACAAGCCGATGGATTAGCTAACGCGCATACCGATAAACAAGCCGCAGATGAAGATCTTAATTCCGTGCGTCAAGCGGAAAGTAACAACACCGAAAACGCCGATGAGGAGGAAAGTGATACCCGCAGTGTGCTGGCGTGGATTAAAGGCTTTATGAGCGATATGGGCTTAGGGTTTGGTTGGGCAGCATTTTACTTTACCGTGTTTACCGCCAAATTTGATGGTCAGACCTTAGGTAAAAAACTATTAGGTATTCGCGTTATTCAACTTGATGGCGCTAAAATCAGCCTTTGGACCGCTTTTGGCCGTTATGGTGGCTATGCGGCGGGCTTTACGACAGGCTTACTTGGCTTTATCCAGATCTTTTGGGATGCCAATCGGCAGGGGATCCAAGATAAAATATCTTCCACAGTCGTGATAGACTTAGCGCAAATGCATAAAAAGCAACAATTAGAGCAGCAACAGGCGCAGGCTGAACACGCATTAGCCGCCGTGCCAACACAGAATAATGCGACGTCTGCTCACCTTACAACAAGCACCCGTTCGGAGCACCTATGAAACAGGTCGTTATTTCTGGCAGCGGTTTATTTACGCCGCCACACAGTATTTCAAATGAAGCTTTGGTGGAAAGCTTCAACGCCTATGTCGATATGTTTAACCTTGAAAATGCAGGATTAATTGAGCAGGGCCATGTCGCGCCGCTGTCTTATTCTTCCAGTGAGTTTATCGAGAAAGCCTCGGGCATCAAGCACAGATATGTGATGGTTAAAGACGGTATTCTCGATCCTGAAATCATGATGCCGCTGATCCCTGAGCGCAGCAGTGATGAGTTATCCATGCAGGCCGAAATTGGGGTTGAGGCGGCATTGATGGCACTGAAACAAGCGGACGTGAAGGCCGAGCAAATCGATTTAGTGATCGTTGCCTGTGCTTATACGCAGCGCGCTTATCCGGCAATGGCGATTGAAATCCAGCGGGCACTCGGTACTCGTGGCTATGGATATGATATGCAGGTTGCCTGTTCTTCGGCCACTTTTGCCATTGTGGCTGCCGCCAATGCGATTGCGACGGGCTCGGCGTCGCGCGTATTAGTGATTAATCCCGAAATTTGTTCGGCGCAGGTTAACTACCGAGACCGTGACAGTCACTTTATCTTCGGGGATGTCGCAACCGCTATGGTGCTCGAAGAGCAAAGTCTAGTGGCCGCGAGTAAAGGCTTTAATATTGTTTCAAGCCGTTGTTTTACCGACTACTCGAACAATATTCGCAGTAATTTTGGCTTTCTCAATCGCTGCGATCCAAGTTCGGCGCATCAGGCAGATAAGCTATTCCACCAACAGGGGCGCAAAGTCTTTAAAGAACTGTTGCCGATGATTTATCAGCATTTAGATGAGCATCTGGCCGAGCAATCCCTCACGCCGCAGTCCTTTAAGCGTTTGTGGTTGCATCAAGCCAACATCAATATGAACCTGTTTGTGGTGAAAAAACTGCTAGGGGATGAGGTGACGCCCGATCAGGCGCCCGTGGTGCTCGATGAGTATGCCAATACCGCCTCCGCCGGCTCTGTGATTGCTTTCCATAAATATTCCGCAGACTTTAATGCGGGCGATTTAGGGCTATTAAGCTCTTTTGGTGCGGGTTACTCCATCGGTAGCGTGATCCTGCAAAAACGCTAAATCGACAAAAGCCCCATTGCCAGCAATAGGGCTTTTGCTTTTATATCAGCACATTGGTTAAACGGCTTGATGCCGTACCTTAACCGAAAATGCCTTTAATCAGTACTAGACCGTTTGCAGTCTTGATAGCACTTTCTTTATAGCCTCAATTCAGATACCAGAGCCAATAACGATGATGCTTTTTTATCCCGATTCGGATATTCCGTTCCATCCCAATCCTGGCTGGTTTCTTGGCGCCTTTAATTGTTATGACCGAGAGGAAACCCTAGGGGAAACACTCAATCGCTACGATCCTTTAGATCCCGTGCAGCTGCAAGCGCTGTACGATGCTTATGTGTTTGATGAGTTTGGTGAACAGTTGGGATTTACCTCTGCCCACAGGGCTGCAATGGCGACAAATCTAATCGCTGCGCTGAGTGAGACAAAGCATGATTTTGTCGCCTATTTAGCGATTGATGAGAGCGAGGAGGAATGGTGTTTTCCTTCAGCGTGGGCATTCCCGCGGCCACGCTATCCCTTTGAACAGGCGTATCTTGCGCTGCTGCGGCATTGGGGAGTGGAGCTCACCGCAATAGGGATTGCGCTTCCCAGCCCAAGCTTATTGGGGATCCATGAGTCTTAGCTAGAATTCTGATTTAAGCCCACAAGCCTTGTTGTGGGCTTTATGCTAAACCTTTCTGCCTAGAGCAACCAGGCGTAGCTTAGCTTCATAAAATAGGTCTTCTCGTCCCGAGTGAGCCGCGTGAGTTCATCATCCGAGGTTAAACTGTCGGAATAGCCCAAATAGAACACGCTCTGGGGATTGAGTTTGTAGCCGTAGAGAATTTCATTGCCTAAGTGCGCCTCTTCGCTATCGGGCGACGAATACAAATACTGCGTAAGATTACGCTCGATTTGGGTGTAAATGCTCGATAGGCGAATAAAGCTGTGCAGACTCAGTTGCCAGTGCAGGCGCACATCTGAAAGGTTTGCGGTAAAGAGTTTATCCTGCTCGACCTCCATATGTTGATAAAGATGAGAAATCTCCACCGATAAACCGTTGGCGATTTTCCAGTTCAATATTGGATTGATTAAGGTCTTTGTGCCTAATCTATCATTGAGAAAATCAATCTCATCGCCGTAATGGATCTCCAGCTCAAGGCTGAGGGCTGAAATCGGCGTAATGGCTCCGTAAAGCCAGCCTTGAGTTTCCTCATATTGATTGCTGTTACCTATTACGGCGAGTTGCGCTGTATTATGGCGTGGTCCGACCCGCTCACGGGTTTCTACCCCAAAGGACAATTCACTTTGTAGTGCGCCATACATTTCCCAAAAGATCTCAAATTCTTGCTCGAGCTGTTCTCCCGCTTGATTGTGGGTGATATCCCAGTCACCGCCAAATTTTATCTTGTTAAACACCACTTGCGGATACCAAATTAAGCCACCGCCAGCCATAAAGGTGCGATAGTCAATTTTCTCTACAAAGCCCAAATCGGCACGAAAATTAGGGGAAACATCGTGATATTCGCTGTAGGCAAACCAATCGCGGGCATTGTGTTCATAGGTCAGTTGATACAAGGCGCCACTAAAATCCTCATCTGATTGGCTACGTAATACTTGTTCATTCACTTGGCATTGGCCAAATTCACAGTTTAAGGGCGTTTGACCGCAGAGTAGCCCTTCTGTCAGTTCTCCCTCCACATTGCCACAAAATTGTTGGTATAGGGCTGTGGGGTAACGTGTCTGGGAATGGGCGACCTGAGCAGTAAGTATATCTTGCTCAGTAGGCTGGTATTTGGCATCTAAACTTATGACATAATTGTGGTAATCATTATTATCATCGGTTTGTGCAGCAAATTCAGTCAGTTGATTGTCGGCACTGCTCTTAGCCGTGATAAGACCCCCAAAGGAAAAGGTTTTATCCATATCGAAGCGGTAACGCGCAGCCAGATTGAGGCTTTCCTCTGCTAATGAGGCGACCTCTGAACTTAAATTACCCGGCATTAAAAAGGTGGCTTGGCTGTCATTGGCGGCCAGCAGTGCCCAAGTGTGTTGCTCGGTTTGGCTGGTGAGTTTGAGGCCATAATCCGGCGATACGATATTGCGGGTATGTAGCAGATTCACTTGGGTATCGAAGTAGTCTTTATTATCGAGGAAGAAGGGGCGTTTTTCGTCGTAAAACAATGCGAATGTACTGTTAATATCGAGCTGACCCGCATCGGATTCGACTTGAGAGAAATCGGGGTTAATGGTTGCATTCAACAAGGTGCGGGCATTCATTCCCCAGCGTAAATCAAACCCCGGTTTATAGTCCGTATCTGTTTGCCAACCATGTGCAGTTTTATGTTCATTGCGAGTTGCTACAAAAGCGGGAGTAATTTGCAGATCTTGCCCTTGCTTGGCTGAAACTAAACCCGTGGCGACGCCGAGCTGACAGAGCTGGCAACTGATGTTGCGGTCAATTTTATGGGTGGAGAGACGATGGTTTTCATTACGTGGATAGTAGCGAATAAGCTCAAATCCCCAGTCTTGAATGGGCTTTTTATCGTCAAAGTTGAATAGCCGTAATGGCAGTTCGACTTCCACCTGATAGCCATCTGCGGTGATTTTACCGGCGGTTTTCCAAATGCCATCCCACGCTTCGCTCTCTTCGCCCGTGAGTTCATTCTCTATCGAGTCTAGTTGCACGCCCAGCGGGTTGATAAAAAACTGATAGGCCAAGCGTGCGTTATTGAGGGTATCGAGTTTGATCCCCACCAGATCATCACCCCAGAGATTATCCCTGTCCTTGAGAGTGGCACGAATGCGTTGAGGCTGACTGTCTTTGGCGGTAAAGGCCACAAATAGGCTGGTTTGGGTCGCGTAGATTCTGGCCTCGGTGTAAACGGGCGCCGCCGTGTTTTCTCCGGGCTGAGTCTCATAGCGTAACTCGGCCAGCGCCGCGTGCTGCCACACTGCCTCATCAAATTCACCATCAATCTCGGCGGTATCAGTTAAGGTTGGAATTGTTAACTGAAATTGGCTAACTGAGCCGGCCTGACTCGGTAAGCTCAGAAACATCATGCTCGATAGCAGAAAGGGGAGAAACGTCTTCAACAACTGGGCCCAAAATAATCCGTAAATTACGCGCAGTGTGCCAGAAGTTTTGAGTTAACAAGAATGAGTAATTGTTACAAGGATTGTATTTAAATTGGATTGAGTTAGAGCCAAAGCGCACTGGATGGCATGCATCCAGTGCGATAAGGAGGATTATTCAGGTGCGACCACAGGATTACGGTAGGCTTCACGGTACTTATCGACCCACATGGCGGTGGCACCACAAATTGCCACAGGCATCACAATAAAGTTCACCACAGGGATCATCGAAAACAGTGTCACTGTTGCGCCAAAGCTGAAACTGGTGCCGCGGGTTTGATTCAGTGCAAAGCGCATATCCTTGAAGCTCACCTTGTGGTTATCGAAGGGATAGTCGCAGTATTGAATCGCCATCATCCAAGCACTGAATAAAAACCACAGAATAGGCGCCAAGGTTTGCCCGACCATTGGCACTAAAAATAGCAGTAAAAATACCAATGCACGGGGCAGATAGTATTTCAGTTTGATCCATTCACGGCCAAGAATGCGCGGTAAGTCTTTGACTAAGTCCATGCCTGAACCGGTATGCATGGGTTTGCCGGTTAATAGTTGTTCAACCTTTTCGGCCAGTAAGCCATTAAAAGGCGCGGCTAGCCAGTTCATCACTGAGCTAAACACAAAGGCTAGCATCACCAACATAGTGACAACCGCCAGCGGCCAGAGCAGAAAGTTAAGCCAGCTTAAATATTCTGGGAGCTGGGCATTCATCCAAGTAAAGAGCAGATCGAGCTGACCGACAGCCACATAAATTACGGCGGCAAAAAGTAACAGGTTAATCATTAAAGGAATAAATACAAAAGTACGAAGACCTTTACGTGTAATCAAACCAAAGCCATCGAGAAAATAATTCACACCACTTTTAGCCTGTGAGGGCGAGGGAAATTTCTGTGTCATATCGTCATTCCAATAAAGTTGAGATACAGCGCGGGAGACAGATAACTGCGATTGTGATCAACTCGTCGCGAGATGACAAGCTAAAAGCCGCATGAATTCAATAAAAAGCGTTACAAAATGCGGCTTGCTTTGTTAAAGTTGGCCTCAGAATTCTATGACACGACTCGGGCTAATATTGGCCTGCACCGATATCTGCCATCGCCCTGATGGCTTTTTAAACTGAGACGCGCTAACTGGCACTATGAGATTAAAACAAATAAAACTTGCCGGCTTTAAGTCGTTTGTCGAACCCACCAAAATTCCGTTTTTACAGGCATTAAGCGCCATTATTGGCCCAAATGGCTGCGGTAAATCGAACGTGATTGACGCTGTGCGCTGGGTGCTAGGCGAAAGCTCGGCAAAGCATTTGCGCGGCGACTCCATGAGTGACGTGATTTTTAACGGCTCCAGCGCCCGTAAACCCGTGTCTGTGGCGGGCGTTGAACTGGTGTTTGAAAACAAAGAGGGCCGCCTAGCGGGCCAATATGCCAGTTATGAAGAAATCTCGGTCAAGCGTCAGGTGAGCCGTGACGGTGAATCTTGGTATTTTCTCAACGGCCAAAAGTGTCGCCGCAAAGACATCACCGATCTATTTATGGGTACAGGGCTTGGGCCGCGCAGTTACGCCATTATCGAGCAGGGCACAATTTCACGTTTAATCGAATCGAAACCGCAGGATTTACGTACTTTTATTGAAGAAGCTGCGGGGATTTCTCGCTATAAAGAACGGCGGCGTGAAACGGAAAATCGTATTCGTCACACCCGTGAAAACCTAGAGCGTTTAGGGGATATTCGCAGTGAGTTAGCCAAACAACTGGAAAAGCTCAGTCAGCAGGCTAAAGCCGCAACACAATATCGCGAGCTAAAGCAGGCTGAGCGTAAAACCCATGCTGAATTGCTGGTGATGCGCTACCAAGAGCTGCAAAGCCAGATGACGAGTTTATCGGAGCAGATTAGCTCGCTCGAGCTGCAACAAGCGGCAGCGCAATCCTTAGCGCAAACGAGTGAGTTAGAAAGCACTGAGCTGCAAGTTACGCTTTCACAGTTAGCCGAGCAAGAGCAGCAGGCGGTCGAAGCCTATTATCTAACGGGTACTGAGATTGCTAAGTTAGAGCAACAGTTACAGAGCCAAAAGCAGCGCGACGCCCAGCTACATACTCAGCTCGAGCAATTGAGCGAGCAAATCACCCAAAACCAAGCCAAATTAGCCGCTTATCAAGCCAGTTTTCAAGCGCTGGAGGCAGAGCTTAGCCAACTTGCGCCGCAACATGAATTGCAGCAGGAAATGATGGATGAGCTGCAAGCCCAATGGGAGATGAGTGTTTCGCGCAGTGAGGCACAGAGTGAAAGCGCCAGAGTGCTGGCGGCGGCCGCCGCTCAGCATAAGCTACAATTAGAATTACACCGCAGCAAACTGGCGCATCAGCAACAATTAAATGCCCATAAAACCCAGTTACATCAAGAACAACAGCAAGAGTTAGCCTCACTCAATGAGCATGCCCTTGAAGATAACAGCGCATCACTCAATGACGAGATTACCCAGTTAGAGCAAGCATTAGCTGAACAAGTTGAAATTAATCAAGAGTTTGAATCCACTCTGGCTACCGATACTCACGCGTTAGATGTTGCGCGAGGTGAGTTTGAGCAATTATCGCAGCGTTTAACTTCGGTGCGGGCGCGCTTCGAACTGGTTGAACAATGGCTGGCAAAACAAGAAGAGTTAAGTGATAAGCCGCAGCTGTGGCAAAGCATTCAAGTGGAAAACGGCTGGGAAGCCGCGGCAGAGCTGGCGCTGCAGGGATTAATGACGCTGCCCGTGGGCGTTGAAGCCAATGAGATAGGGTTTTATGCCGATGCTGCCTTGGCGGCGGATGCGCATCTGGATGGCTCTCCCATCTTAGGAGCCAAATTGAACCTTGCCCCTTGGCTTAAGGGACTTAAATGGGCCGATAATCTGGCCAGCGCACAAGCACAAGTGGCGAGCTTGGCGGCCGATGAGCGAATAGTGACCGCTGATGGTTATCTGCTTGGCAAAGGTTTTTTGATTGCCAAACAAGACAATAGCCAATCGTTAGTGCAATTGAGTAAAGAACAAACTCAATTAAGCGAAGCGATTAATGAGTGTGAGCAGGCGCGGGTAATACAGCAGTCAAAGCTCGATGCGTTGGCGCAGCAATTAACCCAAGTGCGTGACAGCTTAAGCCAAGGTATCAAACGCTTACACCAATTACAGCTCGATAAAGCCACCAAATCTACCCAGCTTAATAACGCAGAGGCCCAGGCCAAGCAGCGCGAAGTGAAACGGGGACAACTAGCAGAAACCGTTGCGCGAACGCGCAATGAGTTAGCCGAGCTGGCTGAGCAGTTAATGCTGCTTTCGGAACAAGAGGATGAATTGGCGGAGGCGCTAGCGTTAAGCCTTGAGAAACAGCAACAACAAAGCCTTGAAGCCCAAGGGGATTTAGCACGTCACCAAGCGCTAAAGGCACAAATTAGCGATGCCGAGCGCCGCTTAGCGAACCTAAATACCAGTCTGCAATCGGTCACCACTCGGATGGCGGTGAGCACAGAACAAATTGAATTACAGCGGGTCCGTGTCAGTGAATTAGTCCACTCACAGGAAACACTGTCAGCCCAGCTTGCCAGTGTTGTCGCACAGCAGGGTGATCAGCAAACGGCAAAGCTGAGTGAACAACTGGCGCAGCTACTCAATCAGCAACAGAGTCAGCAACAGGCACTTAAAACGCTCAGGGCACAACAAAGTTCGCTCACTGAAACGCTAAACAGTATAGGATTAAAGCAAAAACAAGAGCTTGGTAAGCTTGAGGGCTTGACTCAAAGCCTCAGCACGTTAAAGTTACGTCGTGAGGGATTAAAAGGGCAGGCTGACAGCCAGTTGGCAGCCCTAGCGGAACAGCAAATTGTGCTTGCTCAGGTGATTGATTCGCTGCCTAGCGATGGTCAGCCAGATAAGTGGCAGCGTGATTTGGATCAGATCCGGCAAAAAATTATCCGTTTAGGTGCGATAAACCTCGCGGCGATCGAAGAATTTGAGCAACAAAGTGAGCGAAAATCCTATTTGGATCATCAAGATGAAGATCTCAATAAAGGGCTTGCAACACTAGAAGAAGCCATTCGTAAAATCGACAAGGAGACCCGCACCCGCTTTAAAGCCACATTTGATGCAGTCAACGAGGATTTAGGGCGATTGTTCCCCAAGGTGTTTGGTGGCGGGCGTGCTTACCTTGCGCTAACGGAAGATGATTTATTAGAAACGGGCGTGACCATCATGGCCCAGCCGCCAGGTAAGAAGAACAGCACAATCCATCTTCTTTCCGGTGGTGAAAAAGCCCTAACGGCTTTATCATTGGTATTCGCGATTTTCAGGTTGAATCCAGCTCCCTTCTGTATGTTAGACGAAGTGGATGCGCCCTTAGACGATGCCAACGTAGAACGTTTCTGCCGATTATTGAAGGAGATGTCGCAGAGCGTACAGTTTATCTATATCAGCCATAACAAAATTACGATGGAGATGGCTGATCAACTTATCGGTGTGACTATGCATGAGCCGGGTGTATCCCGTATAGTCGCAGTAGATTTAGAGCAAGCGGTGGCGATGGCCGACGCGTGATAACTAGAAGAAAGACAGGGTAACCAATGGAAGATTTGCAACTAGTTTTGTTCGTTTTAGGCGCCATAGCCATAGTTGCTGTGCTGGTGCATGGATTTTGGTCTATCAGAAGACAACAGCCTAAGTCATTGAAAGATAGTCCGATGGGCAATTTCTACAAAAAGCAGGCAGAGCGTGGCGAGGCTGCCCCCAAGCGTATCGATGCCGATGGTTTCGACGCCGATGGTATTGGCGCCGTCAGAGTTCGTAAAGCGAATGAAGCTCATACCCCAGAGGCACCTGCGTTTAACCCTTATTTAAAGCAAGAAGCCAAAGCACAACCGCAACCAGTGGAACCCGTTCAAGTTGAACCTAAACCACTGTTTAAGCAAGAACCAAGCATGGCGCAGCCCGACTTTAATTTGCAATCACCGAGTGTGAAAGAGCAACACCGCGGCCCTAAAGCATCGCGCCAAGAGCCAGTATTGCAAAGCCATACAGCGCATTTAAATCAAGCTCACGTTGGCCAATCCCATGCGGCGATAGTGGCGCAAAAGGCGGCTGAAGAGCAACGTGCCCAAGTGCAAATGCCCACCCAAACCGCGTTGTTTGATGATGAAGAGGCGTATGAAGAAGAGCAACCTCAAGCCGTTGAACAGGCCGATGATGATTTAGGTGAACCACGTGATGTACTCGTACTGCACGTAGTGGCGAAAGAAGGTCAGCAACTTAATGGTGCAGAATTATTACCTTGCTTCTTAACCCTTAACTTTAAATATGGCGATATGAATATTTTCCATCGTCATGTGGATAATGCGGGTAATGGTAAGGTGTTGTTCTCCATTGCTAATATGGTAAAACCTGGTGTTTTTGACCCAGACAATATGGAACAATTCAGCACCCAAGGCGTGGTGTTCTTTATGACTTTACCTTGCTACGGCGATGCGCTAATGAATTTCTCTATCATGCTTAACTCGGCGCGCCAATTGGCGGATGATATCGACGCGGTTGTGCTCGATGGTCAGCGTCAACCTTGGGGCGAGTTTACTAAGCAAGATTATTTACACCGCATTCGCGCAAACGCTTAATGCACCGCCGCGAGACCGCGGTGATGGACAGATGGGGCCGCTAAATGCGGCCTCATTTTTTGCAACTTTTTGATGCTTAAGAATTCTGGATAATGAATATGCAAGACATTCAACTCGATAAACGCCTATCTGAACTGCTTTCACAAGCTGTTACGTCGGAAAATGCGCAGCCATTGATGCAGGCGCTCTGCCAATCTCTGAATGAACACAATATTCGTTACTATGTCGACGATGCACCAAGCATTACTGACTCAGAATACGACAGATTAATGCAGCGGCTGAAACAGCTTGAGGCCGAGTATCCTCAGTTTGTTGCTGCCGATTCGCCCACCCAAAGAGTGGGCGGCATGGCGCTGGCAAAGTTTGAACAAATTACTCACCTTAAACCCATGTTAAGTCTTGATAATGCCTTCGATGAGGCGGACTTTAGCGCATTTCATAAGCGTGTCAGCGACAGAGTGGGGCAAGTGAGTTTTTGCTGTGAGCCGAAACTCGATGGTTTGGCGGTGAGCATTTTATATCGCAATGGTGTGCTTGAGCGCGCCGCGACCCGGGGCGATGGCACTGTGGGCGAAGATATTACCGAAAACGTTAAAACCATTAAGTGTATTCCGCTCAAACTGCGTGGTGACAACTATCCCGAATTGGTTGAAGTGCGCGGCGAAGCCTTTATGCCCAAGGCGGCATTTGAGGCGCTAAATGAGCGTGCACGCTTAAAGGATGAAAAACTGTTTGTGAATCCGCGTAACGCGGCGGCGGGCAGCTTACGTCAGCTCGACAGTAAAATTACCGCGTCACGGGCGCTGTCTTTTTATGCCTACGCCTTAGGTGTGGTGGAGCCGACTTCCCACGAGTTAGCTAAGACGCATTATGAGCAATTGCAGCAACTTAAATCTTGGGGGCTACCAGTCAGTAGCGAGATCAAAGTCTGCGACGAACTCAGCCAAGTCTTTGCCTACTATCAAGATATATTGACTCGCCGCAGCGATTTACCCTTTGAAATCGATGGTGTGGTAATGAAGGTGAACGATATCGCACAGCAGCAAACCTTAGGGTTTGTGGCCAAATCTCCCCGCTGGGCAATTGCCTATAAATTCCCCGCGCAAGAAGAAATGACGCTGCTCGAAGGCGTAGATTTTCAAGTGGGCCGCACCGGCGCGGTGACGCCAGTCGCACGCCTAAAACCTGTGTTTGTCGGCGGCGTGACGGTATCGAACGCCACTTTGCACAATGCCGATGAAATCGAGCGTTTAGGTGTGATGATGGGCGACACCGTGATTATCCGCCGCGCCGGCGATGTGATCCCGCAAATTGTGGCCATAGTGCCAGAGCGTCGCCCTGAAGATGCTAAGGCGATTACCTTCCCGCAACATTGTCCCGTTTGCGGCAGTTTGGTTGAGCGATTAGAAGGTGAGGCCGTGGCCCGTTGTAGCGGCGGCTTATTCTGTGAGGCGCAGCGTAAAGAGGCGATCAAACATTTTGCCTCCCGTAAGGCATTAGATATCGACGGCATGGGCGATAAAATCGTCGAGCAGTTGATTGATAAGGAGTTGGTTCAAAGCCCGGCGGACTTATTTAAACTCACCGCCTCTATGATGACTATGCTGGACCGTATGGGAATGAAGTCGGCCACCAATCTCGCGCTGGCGATTGAAGCGGCTAAAACCACGACTTTGCCTCGTTTCCTCTATGCCTTAGGCATTCGAGAGGTGGGGGAGGCCACGGCGGCGAACCTTGCGACTCACTTTGGTAGTCTAGAGGCACTGCGCGTAGCTACCATTGAGCAACTCATTCAAGTTGAAGATATTGGTGAAGTGGTTGCCCAGCACGTAGCGCATTTCTTTGCTCAGCCCCATAACCTAGAGGTGATCGATGCTTTGATTGCGGCTGGTGTCAACTGGCCTGCGATTGCAGCGCCAAGTGCCGATGAACAGCCATTAAAGGGGCAGACTTGGGTGTTAACCGGTACCTTAAATCAACTCAACCGTAACGATGCTAAGGCGCAGTTACAGGCCTTAGGCGCCAAAGTCGCGGGCAGTGTGTCGAAAAATACCGATTGCTTAGTGGCGGGTGAAGCGGCAGGCTCCAAGCTTGCCAAAGCGCAGGAGCTAGGCGTGAAGGTGATTGGCGAAGACGAATTGCTCGCGCTGCTCGCTGCCAATACCTAATGCGAGTTTGATTTGATGAGTAAAACGCCTTGCTTAGCAAGGCGTTTTTGTTGAGGGTTCATCTTGATTGGGCGCGGTTTTCTGGCGGAGCCATGATAAACTTGATCTATCAGCGGATTGCACCGATAGCAATCATTGTGCGCTTATAAAAAGGAAAACCTATGACAGATCTCAGTGATATTCGCCGTGAATACACCAAAGGTGGCTTAAGACGCGCCGATTTACCCCAAAACCCGATGCAGTTATTTGAATTGTGGATGACACAAGCCAGAGATGCGCAGCTGAGTGATCCTACCGCGATGTGTGTTGCCACAGTGGATGAACATGGCCAACCTTTTCAACGAATTGTACTGTTAAAGCGTTTTGATGAAACAGGTTTTGTGTTCTTCACTAACTTAGGCAGTCGCAAGGCACAGCAGATTGCGGCCAATAATAAAGTGAGTCTACATTTTCCTTGGCATCCGATTGAACGCCAAGTGTCGATTCTCGGTGAGGCGCAGCCGCTTTCTACCGCCGAAGTGCTGAAATACTTTATGACCCGCCCCAAGGATAGCCAGATTGCCGCTTGGGTGTCGCAGCAGTCGAGCAAACTGAGTGCCAGACAAGTGCTCGAAGGTAAGTTCTTTGAAATGAAAGCGAAATTTGCTAAGGGCGATGTACCATTGCCGAGCTTTTGGGGCGGTTACTTAGTTAAGCCGTCAAGTATTGAGTTTTGGCAAGGTGGAGAGCATCGCCTGCATGACCGCTTTCTCTACACTCGCCAAGCGGATGAATGGATGATTGACCGTTTAGCACCCTAATGGCTTTAGGAGCTTAATGTGGAACAGTATAAGATTTGGGTGGATGCCGATGCTTGCCCAAACCCAATTAAAGAGATTTTATTTCGCGCAGCTGAGCGAAAGGCGCTGCCGCTAGTGCTGGTGGCGAACCAAATGCTACGGGTGCCACCGTCACCGTATATCAGTCAAGTGCGTGTTGGCTCAGGCTTTGATGTGGCGGATCAATACATTGTCGACCATGTTGAGGCCACACATTTAGTCATCACTGCCGATATCCCGTTGGCGGCGCAAGTGATCGAAAAGGGCGCGCTGGCGCTCAACCCCCGCGGTGAACTCTACACCACTGACAATATTCGCCAAAAGCTTACGATGCGTGATTTTATGGAAGATTTACGTTCATCGGGTGTACATACAGGTGGACCTGATACTTTGTCTGCGGCCGATAAGCAGGCTTTTGCCAATAGTTTAGACAAATGGCTTGTGCGGGTTAAATGATAGTTCACTGGTCGCTAATCAATAAAAAGAGTATCTTTAGTGAAGCTTAGGTGATCTTTGTCACGGTTTGCTAAGTGCTGAGCAGCTTTGTACTTCATAACAAGGAGCTGATGGGTCTTACAACTCACAATTGAGGATGGATACGATGAATAAATGGATAGGAATCGCGGCATTATCGACGTTGATGAGCTTCAGCTCCGTTGCCCAATGGCAAGTGATTGAGCAGGATTCTAGGGTCAGTTTCGTGTCGGTAAAAAAGGGGGATATTGCTGAGGTTCATCATTTTAAGCAGCTAAAAGGTACTCTGAAGGATACTGGCCAATTTGAGTTAACAATTCCGCTGATAAGCGTAGCAACGGGTATTGATGTGCGTGATGAGCGTATGCAGCACTTATTGTTTGAAGTGTCATTGTATCCTGAACTTAACTTGAGTGCCCAAGTCGATAGTCAAATGCTCAAAGCGCTTGCAGTGGATGAGTCAAAGGTTGTTGACATCGAGGGCAAAATTGCCCTGCATGGAAAACAGCAAACAAAAACTTTTTCGGTAATTTTGACCAAAGTATCTGATAATAAACTGATGGTTAGTAGTTTTCAGCCGATAATTATCAATGCAAATGAATTTGGCTTGGTTGCAGGGGTTGATAAGTTGCGTGATATTGCAGGTTTATCTAGTATTAGCCAAGCCGTTCCGGTGTCGTTTGTACTAACCTTAACTCAGTAACAACAATAAGATTGGTTTAGATCAATACGTCAGCTGTTGTATTTAAGATAAGGTTATGAGGTGGCTGACGTATAATGCTCATACTGACCACTTAATGGGTGGATGTTGAGGCTTTTTAGATGTTAACAGTGTCCTTAATGGCGCTCGATTTAGTTGTTTTAAGGGTTAAAAATGGTCACAGATAAAGACGGTTACATGCATTTAATCCAGTATTTGACTGAGCATCTTGGCTTGTTCGAAACGCCTGATACCCAAAATGTGTCCGACGATACTGTGATGGAATTGTTTGAGGAACAATTATCCGCGCAGATTATTATGGTCTGTGGTCAAAATCCGTCACTTTCCTTTAGTGAGCGTAATACCATTATCCGTGAGGTCGATGCCATTGTGTATGATCTCGAGGAAATTCTCGCCTCTGTAGCCAATCATAGGGCAACACCTGAGCAAACGCTGTTTATCACTGAATTTTCAGGACTCATCAAAAATTTATTTGATCAAGAGATCGCAAAATTTCAATCCCATGCATAATGTTTGAGGCTAGTCATCGGGTTACTCTTACTCCCATTGCTTATCGTTAGCTCTTGGGAATTGAAGTCGTGCTTTAATCCCGTTCCTTGCCTTCAGCAATTGCATATTGGTTTTTCCATCATGGCTTGTCTCTTCACGCTGGATTGATTGCCGTTGTTAGTAACAACCCTTTGTGCTCATTTTTCTGTTTTCTGTCGATATTCGCACAAAAGCCTATGTGGTTAGGGGAGATAAGCTATCACTCTGCTTATTTTGCTTTCCGAGTCGTAGAAAAATCACCAGTTGTTTAAGCATCTTTGCTTACAGGGTATATCTTTACTCTATAACGATATTTTTGGGTGATATACGAAGGGAGATGCATGATGCTAACCATATGTCCTAGCTATGCCGATGATTTATTAACCATTGCTGTTTCCGGTCAGGTAACGCATCAGGATATTGAAACCATTTTGTTTCCGGCCATTGAAGCCAAGTTATTGGATCATGCTTGTATTCGTTTATGGTATGAATTTAGTGCTGATTTTATGGGTGTTACAGTTGGAGCACTTTGGGACGATGCTTTACTCAGTGTGTTCCATTTCAGTGATTTCGCGCGGGTAGTGATGATTGCGGACACGCAAATGCTTGGGACTATGGTCAATACGTTAGCTTTTATGTTGCCTTGTCCGGTTAAAGTCTTTGGCGAAAATGAGCGTGTACTGGCTAAGGAATGGCTAGACGACAAAGTGATTGCACTGTAACAGAGAGTAACTGCTCGGATTGTTGATGCTTAATTTGTAAAGCATACAGCAGGGCGGCAAAGAGCTGTTACACCTAAGCCATCGGCCAATAGCACTCGATTTGAGTGCCTAGATTGAGTTCGCTGTTTACGATTAGCTCGCCATTTAACTCATATTTTATCCACAAATTGAGGCAGGATAGCGTTCCTGTACATTGTCTTTGAAGTATGTCATGCCTGAGTTGCTCAAGATGAGCTGTCGAGATCCCCACACCATTATCCTGTAGCAGTATATGTAATTCATTACCTCGTTTATCGAGTTGCAACAGTATTTCGCGATGTTGATGATGCTCTTTAAATGCGTGTTGTAGAGTGTTATTGAGCAATCGATAGAAAAACTGCAAATATTGCCAAGCATTACCATCGATAATTAATAGTTCATCGCAGTTAAGATTTACTTTCACCTGTGCTTTGAGTAATTGTGGCTGTAATAGGCTGAGCAAATGTTGGAGAAACTGCGCTAAATGGAGCGGTCGTATTTCACTATGTTGATCAGTAAATAGCTGCGATATTTGTCTTAATCTTACGGCCTGTTGACTCATGAGATGCACCGCTTTAGCAGACTGGTCGACATATTCACCTTGACGAATCTGACATACTTGAGCGAGGAGGCGATCCTGCTCTTGCATCATTTGATTAATCACTTCGGCGAGGAAGTGCTGCATGAGTTTTAGACTTTGCTGTTTATTGAGGTTGAGTTGGATTTGCTGTGTAATTTCATGATTGAGCTCACCTATCTGCTCCCTCATTAAGGCGAGTTCTTGCTGGGCTAACTGAGTTTGATGTTGCTGTTCCTTTATTTGTTGCTGTTGTTGTTCTAGCAGTTTTTCTTGTGCTTTATCTTGGCGCTTTTTGAGATCCACATTAAAGCCAATTGCACCAACGCCAATAGAATTATCTTCATCATCTCGGATATCAAACTTAGTCATCTGGTAAATAATTTCACCACGGGGAGTTGGTATTGGCTCTTCAAAATGCAGAGCATCGTGGCGATGGTTTACCCGTTGATCGTTCTGTTGGTAGAGTTGAGCGAGAGGAGCTGGAAAGAGTTCAAAATCCATGGCGCCGATAATTTTTCGCCGTTCGATACCGAGTACTTCACAATATTTATGATTGACCAAGGTGTATCTGCCATTTAAGTCTTTGATATAAATGATGGTAGATGCAAAGTCTAATAAAGATCTTAATTGTTCCTTATGTCGATTCAATTCCTGTTGAACATGTTGTTGACTAAGTAACTGTTGTTCCAGTGCGAGATTGCTGGCATCTAAACTCGCCATAGCGATTTCAAGCTGTTGAGTACGCGATAAAAAAGTCTTTGCGAGTAATCCGACTTCGTCATGGCGCTCTTTGGCTTTGAGTTCGATGGAGGCAGAGTCATTGCGTTTAAGCGCTCTGACCATTTCCATTATAGGAGCCATGATTAGCCTATGTTGCAGTATGAACAAGGATATAAGGCCTAGCATTTGGATTGCGACTAAAGAAAGCCCCACCTTTTCAATCAGTTTTTTAGCGGTGTCTTGTAACGGCGCGACTGGTGTGACGACTAAAATTTTCCAATAAGTATGGGGCATAAGAAAAACGGAAACGAGTGAAGGCGCCTTTAGGACAGGATCCATTGTCAATGCGATTGAAGCGATACGTCGGGGGGTTGTGAAATGGTTTTTCGCGTTGTCATTCACAATTGCAGAGAGCATTTCTCGCTCATTATCGCTGCTTAATCGAGTGAGATTATCCATTTGCTCTTGAGTAAAAACGCGCTCAGCAATTGCTTGGTCGATAAAACTGCGATCTGCCAACTGAAGCGCTGATGCTATAGGAGTAAAAGCGTGCTCTACTTTAGCTAACGCATCAAAGCTCATTAAATGGTGTGTCGTATCAGACTGAGATTGGCGTGTATTATCACGATTAGGAAAAGCCAGTATTTGATTTTGATGGTCAATAGCCACGACATAGCCACTGACATCCAACATGGCATTGCGTAACAGCTGATTGAGTTTTTCTAGACTAATATCCGTGGTCGCTGCACCGATAAATTGGTGATCTACCCACATGGCGCTTGATGCGGTAACCATAGGTTCATGGGTTGTGGGATCGATATAGGATTTAGACCAAAAGACTTTACCTGCGGGGAAAAAACGGGTTGGTCGATACCATTCTTCAGTATGATAACTTGGGAAGTTATCACTGTTGTAGCTGTCTATCGCTACCAACTCACCGCGAATATTGTGCGCCCAAAACAAGCTGTCACGGAACTTTTGCCGATTAAATGCGCCTGGCTCAGGCCAAATACCGCCACCAGAGATGATGTCCTTTTGACTTTCTATCGAAAGTAAAACGGGAATACTTTTACTGAGCTGTTCAGGTTCATGGCGGTAGAGCATGGCGATTTGACTAATCGCATTCACTTGATTTTCGACTTGTGAGGTCATCTCCTGCAGTTTAGCAATAATTATTTGCCCGTGATTCTGATTAAGCAACGTCTGTTGCTCACTGATTTGTTGGGTCTGGATATTAAGGATGACCCAAGCAGTACTGAAAATCAGTATGCTGGCGATGATGAGTTGGAGCAAGCTGAGCTTAAACGGCAGGCTTTTTTGCCATTGGGTTAACGAGGCTTGTGGCGCAATGATAGGCCGTTTATCCATGTTATACGGGGTCCAAATGCCGCGATCATTGAGCCAGTTTAGCTTTTTTTGATCTAATTGCCATTGGCTTAAATCAAAGTTAAGTCATAACACTAACTAAAGTTATAAATGGAGAGGCATAAAAATAAGGCAGACCTTAAGTCTGCCTATTGAAACTTATTTATAGAGTGACGGTTTATCTGAGCCGCTGAGAATTGGCACAATAAACAGTAATAACATCACTAGATAACCACTAAAGGCAACGACCATCCATTCGGCCATTGTAACTCCCATAAATTGCCATGGCACATCGGTACACATACCCGTCGGCATCATGATGGCAGGAAACCATTCATGCAGTGGCATCCAGGCTGGAAATTCGGGTAAAAACGAGCAGGTAGAAAATGGTGAGGGATTGTTTTGCATATCCACTAAGGCTAATGCTAGCTTTAGGCCCCATGTTGCGCTTATTGCCCAACCCAGTGCTCCCAAAATTCGAACGATACGGTACTTTGGCGCCGTCATTCCCACAAGTCCTGCAGCCAAAATACCGAATACAGCAAGTCTTTGGTAGATACACATCACACAGGGATCTAATTTCATCACGTATTGAAAATATAAAGCGGCCGCTTCAAGGACAATCGCAGAGCCTGTCAGAATAAACCAAGATGCACGGGAATGGGCAAAGCGAGTGAATGCTGTCAAAAGTGAACTCCATATCAACAAAAAACGCCCTTGAATATAGGGCGTTTGTTTGACTGTACTGAACTCATAAAGTTCAGTCAACTCTGATATTTATGTTAGTGAGCTGCCGCAGGCGCTAAGGCTTCCTTAACACTGTGGTGCAAAATCGCATGGGAATCATAGAAATACTGCGTCATTTGCTCTAAGAAACCCATTTGAATCGCCATTACACCCACAACCGATAGGACGATCGTGTAAGGCAATGCCATCCATACCATTCTGCCGTAGGACAAGCGGATGAGTGGTGCAAGTGCTGATGTCAGTAAGAACAGGAATGCAGCTTGACCATTAGGTGTTGCAACTGAAGGCAAGTTAGTTCCAGTGTTAATTGCCACAGCCAACAGGTCGAATTGATCGCGGGTAATTTGACCATTAATCAAAGCCGCTTTGACTTCGTTAATGTAGACCGTCCCCACAAACACGTTATCACTGACCATAGAGAGTAAACCGTTAGCAATATAGAAAATCACTAATTGGGTATTACCTTCGTGGTTCAGCGCCCATTGGATCACGGGAGCAAATAGTTGTTGATCAATAATCACTGCGACCACGGCAAAGAATACCGCTAACAGCGCCGTAAAGGGGAGAGCTTCTTCGAAGGCTTTTCCTAGGGCATGTTCATCGGTAATACCGTTAAACGCAGTGGCTAAAATAATCACGGATAAACCAATCAAGCCTACAGAGGCTAAATGTAGCGCAAGACCTGCAATCAACCAAACCCCAATAATGGCTTGAACAATAAGCTTCATTTTATCTTTATTGGTACGACGTGCATCTTCATAGGCTGCATAGTCACAGAGGATTTTATGAACAGCATCAGGTAATTGCGCACCGTATCCAAAGATACGGAATTTTTCGACTAAGTAGCAGGTTAAGATACCAGCAATCAGGACCGGCACGGTAACTGGTGACATACGAATTGCAAACTCACCAAACTGCCAGTTAGCTTGGGCGGCAATAATTAAGTTTTGAGGCTCGCCAACCATAGTACACACGCCACCTAATGCGGTACCAACGCCTGCGTGCATCAATAGGTTACGTAAGAAGCCACGGAAAGACTCCAGCTCAGCTTCGTTGAGTTGGGCATCACCTTCCTCGTTTTTATCTTCTGAGGTATGGTCATGATCGGCAGAGAAATCTTTACCCGAGGCAACTTTGTGGTAAATAGAGTAAAAGCCCACTGCAACGGTAATAATTACTGCAATAACGGTTAAAGCATCTAAAAAGGCGGATAGGAATGCTGAAGCTAAACAAAACATTAAAGACACTAAGATTTTAGATCGGACTTTGGTGATCATCTTAGTAAATACGAATAGCAGCAGTTGCTTCATGAAGTAAATGCCAGCCACCATGAACACTAGCAATAATAACACTTCAAGGTTAGCTTCAATTTCGTGTAGCACTTGACTGGCTGAAGTCATGCCAATTGCAACCGCTTCGATGGCTAACAAACCGCCGGGTTGTAATGGATAGCATTTTAGCGCCATTGCTAGGGTGAAAATAAATTCAAGCACTAATACCCAACCAGCCACAAAGGGACTGACATAGAAAAAGAGTATTGGATTGATTATTAAAAACGACAGTATTGCGATCTTGTACCACTTAGGTGAGTTACCTAAGAAGTTTCCAATAAACGCCTGACTCATTGTCATCGGCATGGCATCCTCTCTTCTAATTATGTTTTAAATTTCACAAGTTATTGTTAGTGACATATGTTTTAGGATTCAGTCTAGCCTAAAGAGAATGCTAATGTAACGAGTTACTCAAACCCAGATTTCAAAAAGCGGAGCTAATCGGCAAAATTGGTACAATTGCTATTGATTTGTGTCGATTTATTAAACATTTTTGTGACAATTGTACGCTGATGAAGCGGGGAGTTTCAGTCAATGGTTTCCATTTTTTACCGCTCTGGTATGATCAGTGACCATTATTAAAGCACAACAACTGGATAAGTGGGCTGATGATTATCAATGCCAAAGGACCTGCAAGTTTTGCAGAGAAGTATATTGTAAGATCGATTTGGGAAAATAAGTTTCCTCCAGGGTCCATTTTACCGGCTGAACGTGAGCTTTCTGAATTGATCGGCGTGACCCGGACGACGTTGCGTGAGGTGTTACAGCGTTTAGCGCGTGATGGTTGGTTGAAAATTCAACATGGCAAGCCGACTCGTGTCAATAATTTTTGGGAAACTTCGGGTCTGAATATTCTTGAGACGATTGCAGATCTCAACCCTGAGGGCTTCCCTGTACTAGTGGACCAATTACTCTCTGCTCGTACCAATGTGAGTGCAATTTATTTCCGTGGCGCACTGCGCAACAGCCCTGATACTGCGATGGAAGTATTGGCTAAAATCCATCAGTTAGAGGATACCGCTGAATCTTTTGCCGAGTATGATTATCTGTTGCATCATACGTTAGCGTTCTCATCGGGTAATCCGCTTTATGTATTGATCTTGAATGGCTTTAAGGGACTATATAGTCGAGTTGGGCGTTACTATTTTAGTAGTCCAGAGGCTCGTCAGTTGGCACTTAATTTTTATAAAGAGTTAGAACTGTTAGCGAAAGCGAAAAACTATCTCGATGTGCCTGCATTAATGCGTACCTATGGGATCAATAGTGGCAAAATGTGGCTGCAATTGCGTGATGATATGCCGTCTTCAATTGCTCAACAGGATTCGCATTCGTAGCTGACACTGAGCATTCACTATCTGGGTGCTTGTTAACATCAGGTCAAATAAAATATGAAAGCCGTTTTCGCTAAAACGGCTTTTTTGTATGTTGTCTTACCACGGATTATCAGTCCGCTTTGGGCTGCTCAGGGCATGTAGCTAATAATGTAATGCTATTATCAGCGTTGGCTTGTTCAAGGCTAACACTAAAACCCCAAAGACGGTGCAGATGCTTGAGCACTTCTTTGTAGCTATTAGCAAGCGGGATATCTTTGTTGGGAACATACCTTAGCGTAAGGGATCTGTCGCCGTTTATTTCAACATTATGCACTTGAATATTGGGTTCAATATTAGACAAATTGTACTGCTGCGATAATAAATTACGAATATCTTGATAGCCCTGTTCATCGTGGATGGCGGATACGGATAAATAGTTACGTTTTTCATCATCATGGATGCCAAAAAGCTTGAATTGACGGATCACTCTTGGTGACAGGTATTGGCTGATAAAACTCTCATCCTTAAAGTTCTGCATCGCAAAGTGTAGGGTTTCGAGCCAATTACTCCCCGCAATATCCGGAAACCAGGCTTTGTCTTCATCAGTCGGAGCCTCACAGATGCGCCTAATATCGGTAAACATCGCAAACCCTAGGGCATAGGGATTGATACCGCTGTAGTATCGGCTGTTATATTCAGGCTGCGCTACGACGCCCGTATGGCTTTGCAAAAACTCCATCATAAAGCGGTCAGTGACAACACCATCATCGTATAAATGATTCAAAATAGTGTAGTGCCAAAAGGTTGCCCACCCCTCATTCATGACTTGTGTTTGTTTTTGCGGATAAAAATATTGTGCCATTTTGCGTACGATCCGGATAATTTCCCGCTGCCATGACTCCAGCAATGGCGCATTTTTTTCAATAAAATAAAGAATGTTTTCCTGCGGCTCGGCGGGAAAACGGCGCTTAGTGGTCGACGGTTGCTGCTGTTGATGGGTGGGAATAGTGCGCCACAAATCGTTCACTTGGCTTTGCAGGTAGGCCTCGCGATCTTTTTGCCTCGCTTGTTCTTCCCTAAAAGAGATTTCAGCAGGACGTTTATATCTATCAACGCCATAGTTCATTAAGGCGTGGCAGGAGTCAATTACGCTTTCAACTTGCTCGACACCGTATTTTTGCTCGCAATCGCTGATATAGTTTTTAGCGAACACCAAATAGTCGATAATCGAACTCGCATCGGTCCAGGTTTTAAATAGGTAATTGTTTTTAAAAAAACTATTATGTCCAAAACAGGCGTGCGCCATCACTAATGCTTGCATTGTAATAGTGTTTTCTTCCATGAGATAGGCGATGCAAGGGTTGGAGTTGATCACGATTTCATAGGCGAGCCCCATTTGCCCACGTTTGTAGCCTTGTTCAGTCTCAATAAAGCGTTTGCCGAAAGACCAATGGGTATAGCCTATGGGCATCCCAATACCGGCATAGGCATCCATCATCTGCTCTGCGGTGATGATTTCGATTTGATTCGGATAGGCGTTTAATTTGTAAATTGCTGCCACCCGTTCAATTTCCTTTAAATAACTTTGTAGCAGCTCAAAGCTCCAGTCTGGACCATCGCTTAAGGCTGTACGTGTTTTTGCTTCTTTAATCCCCATAGAGCCCCCTTAAACCGCCTGTTTTTTAAATAATTCTCTAAAGACAGGGTAGATATCTTCGGCTTGACGAATATGTTGTACCGCTATGTTGTCGTAGTGTTGTTTTAGGGATTCGTATTCACGCCACAGGGTTTGATGGGCACGATTGGTGATTTCGATGTAGCTGTAATAGCGCACCAGTGGCAATATTTTTTGTTCTAACCATTGCCTACAGGTTGGTGAATCGTCGGCCCAATTGTCGCCGTCGGATGCTTGCGCGGCGTAAATATTCCACTCATTGGCAGGGTAACGCGCCTGTTGAATTTCGTGCATTAATTTCAAGGCGCTCGACACTATGGTGCCGCCAGTTTCCTGGGAATAGAAGAATTCATGTTCGTCTACTTCCTTCGCTTGGGTATGGTGACGGATATAGACCACCTCGAGGTTTTTGTAGGTACGAGTGAGGAACAAGTACAGCAAGATATAGAAACGTTTCGCCATATCTTTTGTCGCTTGATCCATCGAGCCCGACACATCCATTAAGCAGAACATGACCGCTTGGCTTGAGGGCACCTCGCGCCTTGCAAAGTTGTTGAAGCGTAAGTCAAAGGTATCGATAAACGGCACTTTAGCAATCTTCTGCTTTAACTCCTCAATTTGTGCTTTTAAATCCAAAATCAGCTCAGCTTTTGTTCCAGGTATATTTTCAAGCTCTGCCAGTTCCTGTTCCAACTCTTTGAGCAATTTCTTTTTACTCGCCGACATGGCAATACGGCGCGCCAAGGATGAACGCAGTGAGCGCACAATATTGATATTGGCAGGCACCCCATCATTGGTGAATCCCGCACGGTAGATTTGATACTCAACGAGCTTGTTGAGACGATTTTTTTGTAGATTCGGGAGCTCTAAATCTTCAAATAACAACTCAAGGTATTCATCCTTTGAGATTTCAAATGCAAAGTCATCATTACCTTCACCTGAATCGGAGGCATCACCTTTACCCGCTCCGCCGCCAGCACCTCCCGGTGGTCTGTCAATTTTATCGCCACGGGTAAATTGGTCATTCCCTGGGTGAACTCTGTCTCTTACGCCTCCTTTACCTTGATGGAACATAGGTTCACTGATATCCCGTGTGGGAATACTGATTTTTTCACCTTTATCTACATCCGTTACACTGCGACGCGTGACGGCATCGCTGACGGCTTTTTTGATTTGTTGCTTATATCGGTTGATAAAGCGTTGGCGGTTGACTGTGCTTTTTCCTTTCGCATTCAATCGCCTATCGATAAAGTTCGCCATACGCACCTCCCAAATCCCAGCGAAGGCTTTGGCAAGACCAAAGCCTCGTTTTTAGTGAGCGCAAGTTTTAAGAGGATTTACGAACCCGTAAATACCACTCAGACAGGAGTCTGACTTGTTTTTTGGTATAGCCTTTCTCCATCATTCGATTGACAAAATCATCGTGTTTACGTTGATCGTCAGTCGAGGTTTTGGCGTTAAAGGAAATGACTGGCAGTAAGTCCTCTGTATTCGAGAACATTTTCTTCTCGATCACAGTGCGTAGTTTTTCATAGCTGGTCCACAGTGGGTTATGGCCCTCATGACTTGCGCGAGCGCGCAGGACAAAGTTGACAATTTCGTTACGGAAATCTTTTGGATTACTGATGCCCGCAGGTTTTTCGATTTTTTCAAGTTCGGCATTCAGTGCGGCGCGGTCAAACAACTGGCCCGTTTCTGGATCGCGATATTCTTGATCCTGAATCCAAAAATCGGCATAGGTGACATAACGGTCGAAGATATTTTGGCCGTATTCAGAGTAGGACTCTAAATAGGCGGTTTGGATTTCTTTACCGATAAATTCGACATATTTAGGAATTAAGTAGCCTTTTAAAAACTCCAGATAACGTTCGGCGGTATCGCTAGGGAATTGCTCCTGCTCAATTTGCCGTTCAAGCACATAGAATAAATGCACTGGATTAGCGGCAATTTCGGAATGGTCAAAGTTAAATACCCGTGACAGGATCTTAAAGGCAAAACGGGTAGAAAGACCGTTCATTCCCTCATCGACGCCTGCATAATCGCGATATTCTTGGTAGGATTTTGCTTTAGGATCAGTATCTTTTAAGCTCTCACCATCATAAACTCGCATTTTCGAGTAGATAGAAGAGTTTTCTGGGACTTTTAGCCTTGATAGTACGCTAAATTGCGCTAGGGTTTCTATGGTTCCGGGGGCGCAAGGTGCTTGAGATAGCTCGGAATTTTGTATGAGCTTTTTGTAAATCTGCAGTTCTTCTGATACCCGAAGACAATAGGGCACTTTGACAATATAAACCCTGTCGAGGAATGCTTCGTTGTTCTTGTTATTTTTAAAGGTTGACCATTCTGACTCATTAGAGTGTGCCAAAATAATCCCGCTATAGGGCAGGGCAGACAAGCCTTCCGTGCCGTTATAGTTACCTTCTTGCGTCGCGGTCAGCAGTGGATGTAGCACCTTAATAGGCGCCTTAAACATTTCCACAAACTCCATTATCCCTTGGTTAGCGCGGCATAATGCGCCGGAGTAGGCATAGGCATCGGCATCATCTTGGGAGTAATGTTCCAGTTGACGAATGTCAACCTTACCCACCAAAGAGGAAATATCTTGGTTGTTCTCATCCCCAGGCTCGGTTTTGGCAATCGCCAATTGATCGAGAATAGAGGGATAGACTTTGACCACGCGGAATTTAGAAATATCGCCACCAAACTCGTGCAGACGTTTCACCGCCCAAGGTGACATGATGGTTTTGAGATAACGGCTGGGAATATTGAATTCATCCCGCAATAGTTGACCATCTTCGTCCACATCAAAGAGACAGAAGGGATGATCATTCACCGGGCTTCTTACCCCATTAGCGCTCAGAATATAAATGGGCACTTTTTGCATCAATGATTTAAGTTTTTCTGCCAGTGATGACTTACCGCCACCCACTGGGCCGAGTAAGTATAAAATTTGCTTAGATTCTTCTAAGCCTTGGGCTGAGTGTTTTAGGTAGGCAACGATTTGCTCAATCGCATCTTCCATACCGTAAAAGTCTTTAAATGCGGGATAGCGTGAGATGAGACGATTCGAAAAGATACGGCTTAGGGTTGGATTTTTAGCTGTATCGATAATTTCAGCATCACCGATGGCGAGCAGTAATCGCTCAGATGCTGACATATAAGCACTGCGATCTTCTTTACAGATATCCAGAAATTCCTGCAAAGTGTATTCTTCATCGAGTTTTTGTTCGTAGCGCTTTTGGTAATGCTCGAAAATGCCCATATAAACCCCCTGAAACGCCAGTGATGTTATGGAAGGGATAACTGATTTTTCAGCTTCCTACACTAATCTTAGACACAAACTTGCATGCTGTGTCAAAAAAATATCAAATAAAAACAATAACAAATGATTGCAATTGCAATTATTGCACTTGTAGTTATCAGGTGAAGTTTAACGGGAAGTCGAAGATGAATGATTTTTGAGGTAATAAAAAAGAGCCACTTGGGCTCTTTTTAAGGATCGCTGAGAGACGATTAACCCGCGAAGTTTTGGTTCACGAAGTCCCAGTTAACTAATTGCCAGAAGTGGGCCAAGTAGTCAGGACGTACGTTGCGGTAATCGATGTAGTAAGCGTGTTCCCACACGTCAACAGTCAGGATTGGTGTCACAGTGCTGTCAGTCAGAGGTGTTGCAGCATTGCTAGTGTTGACGATAGCAACAGTGCCATCGGCTTTTTTCACTAACCAAGTCCAAGCGCTACCAAAGTTGTTTACCGCAGAATCAGTAAATTGTGCTTTGAATGCGTCGAATGAGCCGAAAGCCGCGTTGATGGCATCAGCCACAGGACCTGTTGGCTCACCGCCAGCGTTAGGCGCTAAGCAGTTCCAGTAGAAAGTGTGGTTCCAAACTTGAGCTGCGTTGTTAAATACGCCACCAGTAGAAGTTTTGATGATTTCTTCTAAAGATTTACCTGCGAAATCGGTTCCTTCGATCAAACCGTTTAGCTTAACAACGTAAGTGTTGTGATGCTTGCCGTAGTGGTATTCAATGGTTTCTTGAGAAATGTGTGGTTCTAGTGCGTTCTTTGCATATGGTAATGCGGGTAATTCGAAAGCCATTAGTATCTCTCCATGGTCTTAGGTTATCGTTTTTTAAACGTGCTCACTGGACACTATTGTACCGATAAAATTTGTGATGTGAATCATTGTTTGGCTAATTGATTAGATAGGCGTCATCGAAAAACTAATTGCAGGCCATAACCTTACAAACTGTGGGATTTTGTTCTGTGCTTAGCTGTCGTACAATAGCCAGCATTGAGTCAATGTCATCATACTTAGGAATTAAAATGGAAACAGTAGAGAAAATTAAACAGCAGATCGCTGAAAACCCAATCATTGTATACATGAAGGGTTCTCCTAAATTACCTAGCTGTGGTTTTTCATCTCAGGTAGCCCAAATCATGATTAACTGCGGCGAGCAGTTTGCGTTTGTGGATATTCTCCAGCACCCAGATATTCGTGCTGAATTACCTAAGTATGCAAACTGGCCAACCTTCCCACAACTGTGGATTGAAGGCGAGCTGATTGGTGGCTGTGATATCGTGGTTGATATGTACCAAAAAGGCGAATTACAGCCATTAATCAAAGCGACTGCAGAAAAGTACAAAACTGCAGAGTAATTACTCGTCACAGAGCGATGAAGAATAACAAAAAGCCGCTAAGTGAATAACTTAGCGGCTTTTTTATTGCCATATTCCTACTGAGTCAGGAATTGAAGGGCAACACTTAGTGTGATGCCGCATCTCGATCGTGATGTTTGCTCGCAGGTAATAGCAGATTCATGGTAATGGCGACAATCCCGCAAAGACTAATGCCTGTAAGGCTAAAGGAACCAATACCAAAGGCCATACCGCCAATACCGAAGACTAAGGTGACACCGACAATGCTTAAGTTACGCGGCTCCGATAAGTCCACGTGATTACGGATTAAGGTATTTAATCCTACAGCGGCAATTGAACCAAATAACAAACACATAATGCCGCCCATAACTGGAACGGGGATAGTTTGCATCAGTGCCCCTAATTTACCTACAAACGCCAAGGTAATGGCAGTAATGGCTGTCCATGTCATGATCCTTGGGTCGAAGTTACGGGTTAAGGTGACTGCACCTGTGACTTCTGAATAGGTGGTGTTTGGTGGACCACCGAAGGCTGCTGCGGCGATTGTTGCTACGCCGTCACCCGTTAAGGTGCGGTGCAGGCCAGGTTTTTTCATAAAATCCTTACCAGTGACATTGGAAATAGCCAAGATGTCACCGATATGTTCAACCGCAGGAGCAATGGCAACAGGGATCATAAACGCAATCGCATGCCAGTTAAATTCGGGGGCGACAAATTTTGGAATGGCGATCCAACTTGCAGCAGTGACTACCGCAAAATCGACGATACCAAATGCTAGACTCAGGCTGTAGCCAACGATAATGCCAGCAAGAATGGGCATCACCTTGAGTAACCCTTTAGCAAAAATCGCTACGGCAATGGTGGTACAAAGGGATACAAGCGAAATGATTAATGCCGTATTGGTTGCGACTAAGGTTAGACTGCCGTCGCCACTTTTGCCCAGCGCCATATTCACGGCAACAGGTGCTAAGCCCAGGCCAATGATAATGATGACGGGTCCTACAACTACAGGTGGTAACAGCCGATGAATAAAGTCAGTGCCGCGTACTTTAACTAAGGCGCCTAGGCATACATAGACCGCGCCTGCGGCCATGATACCGCCCATGGTTGATGGGATCCCCCAAGTTTGTACCCCGTAAAGAATCGGGGCGATAAAAGCGAAGGAGGAAGCCAGAAAAATAGGCACTTGGCGTTTAGTGATTAATTGAAATAGTAGGGTACCAATACCTGCGGTAAAGAGTGCAACACTGGTGTCGAGCCCGGTTAACAGTGGCATCAGTACCAGGGCGCCAAATGCGACAAACAGCATTTGTGCGCCCTGCAATGGAATAGCAAGTCGTCTCATTTATTATTCTCGTAAATTTAGGGTAAACCGCGAGATGATAACAGTTTGTTGCAATATGATCTTTATTAAATGATGTATTTGCGGGTGGCGATCACTGTTTTATGGCTTGTCAGAGTAGCGATCCTTATTCAGAGTATCGAATAAGGCTAAGACTCGCTAAAGGCGCGAACTATGGTACAATTTGCACTATCTGATGTTACTTCAACTACCCAAAGATGCTGAAATTTCTATTAAAGCCAAGCTTAGTCGCGTTTTTATACTGCCTGTTTACCGTTAATAGCCTGCAAGCTGTTGAAGTGAGTAAATTAGATGAGGCCGATGTACCGGTCACTTCCCGTGCGGTTCCAGAGCGTAATAGCGCGCTGAAAACCGCTTTAGAAAAAGTGATCATTAAAAACACGGGGACGGCCCGTTCTTTGGACAATAGCGTGATCCAATCGCAGTTGGCCAATCCTGATGCTTTGCTAAGTCAATTTGGTTATGTTGAACAAAATGGTCAATTGCTGCTGAAAGCAAATTTCGAGCATAGACGAATTGTGTCCTTGTTGCGTCAAGCACAACTCCCTGTATGGGGCACCCAGCGTCCATTGACCCTGTTTTGGGTGGCGATGCCCGGTGAAGGTGACACCATTCTATTAAGTGATTCTTCCACATCGACCGAGCGTCAGGCGTTTAGCTCTTTCTCTGATGAACGTGGGATCCCTGTGCTATTGCCCATCCTCGATCTTGATGAACTCATGGGGATTAACCCGAACGATGTCAAAGGCATGTTTGCAGATATCGTGGCCAGTGTCTCTGGACGTTATCAAGCTGATTTCTTAGCGCTTGTTGCCATTGAGCCAGCAGGGAACCAGGTGCGTTATCGCTTAAATCTGTATTCTAAAACTACGATTGATTCATTAACGCCACCATTGTTTAGTTTTAATGGCGGTGCTGAAAATAGTGCGCAGGCGATCACAGCGATGATGGCTGCCCTAGGGGATTACTATTTTACTAAGTATGCTATTGCGGATTCTGGTGAGCAGGTTGGCGCTAGTGTGACCTTTGTGAACATTGATAAAATGGCACAAGTTGTCGAGGTGGAGAAGTATTTAAAACAACTGAGTGCGGTTAAGAATGCGACTTTGTCGCGCATTCAAGGTAACACTGTGACTTTTTCGTTAGATCTATTTGGCTCACAGACAGACTTCGAGCGTTTATTAAGTTTAGAGCCGAGAATTTCGGTGGTCGCTCCTGGAGAGTTTTCCGCCAGTGCGAGCCCTGCAGGTAAAACTGTCTATCAATGGCGGTTACCTTAAACTTCCCTCGTAGAGGCTGGGAAATACTCTACCCAGTCGCGTGGGGTTGATAATTTATTGATATTGAGACGTACGAGTGCCATTAAACTCACCGCTACAACTTTCATTGCCGGTTTATCTGCCAGACGATGAAACTTTTAATAGTTATTATCCTGCAGCGGGTAATGATGAACTTATTCAAAAGCTGCGCGCTAATGCTGAGGGGCATGGTGAAGCGGCTATCTATGTTTGGGGACCCGTAAAATCGGGACGTACTCACTTAATGCATGCCGCCTGTGCCCATGCGAATGAGCTCGACCGCCGCAGCTTTTATCTGCCACTTGGGATCCATGCGAGTATTTCGACGGCGCTATTAGAAGGTTTGGAACAACTTGATTTGATTTGCATTGATGATGTGGACGACATCGCAGGCCACCCAGTTTGGGAAGAGGCGATTTTTGATCTGTATAATCGTGTTGCTGAAAATAAACATTGCGCGCTGGTGGTGAGTGGTCGGTCTGCGCCTGCTGATGCAGGGTTTTTATTACCCGATTTAGTCTCAAGAATGCAGTGGGGACTCAATTATCAACTCCAGCCTATGGCTGATGATGAAAAACTCGCAGCATTGCAACGCCGTGCTGCCATGCGTGGGCTGCAATTACCTGAAGACGTTGGACGTTTTTTGCTCAACCGAATGGCAAGAGACCTACGTACTCTGTTTGATGTGTTAGATAAACTTGATAAAGCATCTTTAGTGCATCAGCGCAAACTCACCATTCCTTTTGCAAAAGAAATGCTGCACCTCTGAGCCGATACCGTATTAGCAAAAAGCCCGTCGCATAATTACGACGGGCTTTTTTATATCTCCAAATGAGCTGAAATACTGAAATCTTGTCTATCTGCTCGCTTAGATCAAGTGACTACTGCTGCGGATGGCGATGGCGATCGCCACTGAAGCGCAGCTCTGGCTCGGCTATGCTATCGCGACTGGCTGCGGTACTACTTTGTTGTCCTTTCACAATGGCAGCATTGGGCGATATCCCTAATGTTTGACGCCAGCTTTGCCCTTGGGTCATCGGGATGGGCTCGGGCAGGCTTGCTAGCAAGGTAATACCATCTAACTCGGGTAACATACCATCGATCACTAAGGCGGCACGGTTTAGCAAATTATCGGCGCCAATGCGGCCTCTTTGTCCCCAGTTGACGATAATCGTATCCGCGGTGATTACATCGGGTGCATTTGTCACTGCTACATCCCGCAGGATCTGATAGCGATAGCTCATCATCGCTTCTTCAAATAGCATTGCAGTGTCTTCGCGGGTGCTGGAATAATTGTAAAAATCATTGGCAATATCACCGGAGAAAAACGTACTGACATCCGAAGGTTGGTAGGCTTTTTGGGTGGCAGTGGCTTTCGCGCCCAAGAAGCTCACTCCAGCAAGCCCAGTCATTTCGGTACTCGTGAGGGGATAACTGCGGCTTACTTGATCTGAAATCAAACTCTTACTGGCATTTCGGCGACTATAGTCATCCAATAGTCTTGGACCTGTAAGTGATGCGTGCACGCTTCTTGGGAAGAAGTCATTAGCGTGAGCGAGCTCATGGTATAAGAGTGAGGCGAGGTCAGGGTTAATTTGAGCCAGAGTCCGTGTGGCGCGCGTAGTGATTGGGAAGCCCTGTGAAGCATATTGATTATTTTTAACGTAACGCCATGGCATGATGAAATTCAGCTCATTGCCAAAGCTGCTGCGATAATCTGGCGCTTCGTTGATGGTATCGCGCTGCATAGGTGTCAGCCAAAGGTCGTTGGGGTCGAGATAAATCGCCCCTGTCACAACCCAATAGAAAGATGGGCGCACATCATAACTAATCACCACTGCGGTGACCGATTGTAGCAGGCGGGCAAAGTCACTATTAGGATCCATCTGCCGTAAAAATGCGGCAAAATTGTCCCCCATCCAATCGTGGGACACTAATACCCGATCAAGAATCGTATCGACATCAAGGTTATCTGAAACTTGGCCTATGAGTGGCAATTGATTGATTGTACAAGCCTCTTTTAACTGATTCGAGTACACACAGCTCGTTAACGCACTGGCATAAGGTGAGGTTGGATGATAAGCATGAGTACGCGCAAGTGGCGTATCAAAGTAACTGGAGCTTATCGTGGGCGCTGCCGTGGTTAATACAAAGGCTTCATCTGTCACTGCATTACCGTTAATCGTGGCTGATGCCCTAAGACGGGTTAAGGTATCTTGAGCAACAGCGGGTGCGGTAAAGAGGGGTCTAAAGGGATCGCTTATGTCAAGGCTGACATCGGGGCCTTCGGCGATACACCAATTGATATTGGCGGCACTGAGGCCGGCTTGCTGACCAATTCGCAAGCTCACATCGTTACCCTCAACGGCTTGATGATCTTGACGAATATTTAGCAATCCGCCCGTGTTGTTATCGGCATTAATGCTGATATCACCCGTCACATTGGTATTGGCGCCGGTGATTTGTAAGCGAAAGCGGTAGCTGCCCGCGGCCGGAAGCTCCATCGCTAATACAGGACTATTTTGACTAACGAGTTCAATGCTGGGGCCTTCGAGTTGTTGCCAACGGAAGGTGAGATCCTGCGAATCGCGATTACCTAGGCTGGCAATAATGGCACTGGATTGTCCTACACCATATTGAGATTCCGTCTTAAACCGAATTGCACCAGTATCTGTGGTCACTAATGGTGTGACTGAGGTACAACGTGGCACATTGGTTGTGGGAGGCGTAACGGTGCCGCCATCGCTGTTGCTATCACCTCCGCCGCCACAGGCACTCAATGTTGCTGCTGCGGCTATGATACTGAATCGACGAATTGGGCCCCATATTTCCATCATGACTCACTCCAATTAATTCGCTGTTATTGTTTGTTTTTGTTGTTTGACAGGCACGATTCACCGTCATTTATTGGCACAAAAAATGACTATAGCACGCTCTTTTAGTTACAAAAAGCGATCAAAGGTAGCTTAAATGTTATAGATTGTTTGTAGTGATTATTGGCGATAGGCGGGGCATTGATCATTTTGACTAAAAACGGATGGACTGGCGCCGAGGGTGTGTCGGGCAATAAAAAGCGCGGTGTAAATCAACCGCGCTTTATTATATTCGGCATATTAGTCTTGCTTATCGGATTTTTTCTTCAGGCCTAGGCCGAGTTCACGTCCACGGATACGAGCATAAAACGGGAACGCGACTAACAGTGCGCTAATGAGCAGGACCTCAATAATGGCAAAGGCCAATGCATCGGTCGTGACATACAACAAGGTGAGGGCGTGCAGCATATATAAGCATAAAATAAAGCTTGCCCATGCGTAGGTGTAAGGATTACCTTTTAAAATGCCTTTGATAGGAAGCAATAAAGGCACTATCCATAATAGGCTGAATAATAAGGTATATTCCCCATTTATGCCTTGACCAATAAACCAGCCGCCCAGCAGCAGAACAAGGGCAAGGTAGCCTAAGCGGCTAAGTGTCAGTAGAGAGCTTGAGGTCATGATTTTCCTAATCTAAACATCTTGGAACAGTGGTGAAATAGCCTGAACAACTTAGAGAATATTCAGTACATTTTCCGGTGGACGACCAACGGCTGCCTGTTGATTAGCCAGTACGATTGGGCGTTCAATCAATTTTGGCGTTTTGACCATGGCGTCGATAAGTTGTTCTTCGGTTAAAGCCGGATTGGCAAGACCTAGTGCTTGATACTCGTCTTCCTTAGTGCGCATTAACTCACGGGCGCTGAGTTTGAGCGTGGCTAAAATTCCACGAATATCAGCGGCGCTTGGAGGATTCTTAAGGTATTCCACTATTGTGATATCGCAGCCTTGTTGCTCGAGTAGGGATAAGGTTTCGCGGCTCTTTGAACAACGTGGGTTATGGTAAATCGTTGCTTGGGTCATAGTTCTCATGCTCAATCGGCTAAAACAATGGCGCGGATGATAGCAGAAAAAACAGCGCCCCGTCAGGGTGTTCGGGGCGCGATTATCAGGGATTAGCAATAGATTAAATAACAGAGCCGATTTTACTTCAGAGCATCCATCTCTTTATCCGCTTGTTTAAATTGACGGATACGTGCTTCGATTCGCGCCAGTTGTAATGGATTACCTTCCGAGGCGCGATAGGCAAAGTTCAGTTGATCGATTGCGCCTTTATAATTCGCCCCCAGTGCCATTAACTCGGCATTGGAGAAATACTCCATCCCTTGGTTACCAAGTTTCTTGTAGGCAAGATTTAGCAACTGATAGGGCAGTTGATTCTGCTTATCGAGGAAAATCATATCTTCGAGCAGCGGAATCGCTTTAGCGGGGTCACCAGCCTCGATATAGATATTGGCTAAGTTAGCGTTGATCACCTGCGAAGTGGGTTTCATCTTCCGCTGAGTTTCGAGTAACTTAGTTGCCTGGGCATAATCCTTACGTTCGTTAAGCAAATCCGTCTTAGTATCGAGATAAAACAAGTTGTTATCATCGATTTTTAATAGTTCATCGACAATTTTTTCGGATTCATCAAACTTCTTCAATCTAAACAGTGCTAATGCTTTGCCGTAGAGGGCCGCCTCTTTAAAGCCATAGGTTTGCTTATTGAGCTGCTTTTCAAACATGCTTAATACCGCATCGTCGCTATAACTGGAAAAACGCACCTGAATACGGGCTTTAGCGAGCTGGAAGTTCAGATTATCCGGCACATAACGGTGGGGATATTGCTGGGCACGATCCCGCGCTTCGGAAATCCGTGATTCAGGTAAAGGGTGGGTTAACAGCATTTGCGGTGGCGTAGTCGTAAAACGGTAACGACTGGCGAGTTTGCCAAAGAAATCGGCGGAGGCATTAGGATCAAATCCCGCATCGACTAAAATTTGCATGCCGATACGATCGGCTTCTTTTTCATGCAGGCGGGTATAGTTGATTTTTGATTGTGTCGCCATGGCTTGGGTGGTTGCCAACGCGGCCATCCCTGCTTGAGGAACTGCGATCGTTAATAAAATGGCGCCGAGTAAACCAGCAACAGTCGCTGGTCCGGTTTTTTGCTGCGCTTCGAGGGAGCGTGCTAAGTGACGCTGGGTTACGTGGGTGATTTCATGGCCTAATACCGAGGCCAGTTCACTTTCGTTATCAGCATTAAGAAATAGCCCTGTGTGCACCGCAACGTGGCCGCCAAAGAAGGCAAAGGCGTTGATTTCATCATTTTGTAGCAAGAAGAAATAAAAGGGCGTTTTGACTCCCGTGGCGTGGGCGACCAATTTGTTGCCCAGTTCAGTTAAATATTGGCTCAATACCGGATCGTTCAGCATGGGCGCCGATGAGCGAATAACGCGCATATAGGCATCGCCATAGACCATTTCTTTTTCTAGGCTGAAGGTATTGACGGCGGCGGTACCCAGATCGGGCAAGTCGTTGTTGGCAAAACTCTTTGCGGCTCCACCGAGTAACATTAATGAAAGCACACTCGCCGCAAGGGGTTTACATCGGGTCAAAAACGTCAAATTACGCAAGTGGATCCTTTATTTCTTTTAAGTGTCTCAACTAAGGCTTAGGTAGCCCTTAGCTTGTAGTTTGAATTGCAACTTAGGATAATAGCCCAAGTTCGTTCATAGCAAGTTCATTATGATTTTTATTGATTTAACATCATTGCGCTGCCCCGTTCCCTTGGTTAAGGTCAAACTTGCGTTGAAGTCTGTGTCTGCAGGTGACAGCTTACATATCCTACTCTCAGACCCAGGTTCCCGCCGAGATGTTCCCACTTTTTTAAAAAAACAGGGGCATCAGGTCGTGACGTTACACGATGATGCGAGTCAGTTAGGCCTATTAATTACAAAAGTTGATTTATCGCAGGGATAATCATACACAAAGCATGATTCAATGCCGCAGTCAAAATGGCGAGTTAGCTAGCTGACTGCAACTTAACCTAGGCTTGTCAGTCATAGTTAGCAGTTAACTGATTTTCAAGCATATACACAGTTAATCTACTGCGATAAGGTTAACTCATAAGTCACTTTCCTGCCTGTTGGGAAAGCCAACCCCCATTGGAATGAATGCATGTTTAGTTTTTTTTCTCGTTGGTATCAAGAGCGATTTAGTGATCCACAGGCCGTCACCTTATTGGCCATTCTAGTGGGTTTAGCGTTAGTACTTTATTTTGCTGGTGGTTTGTTAGCCCCGCTACTTGTTGCTCTGGTGTTGGCTTTTTTACTCGAATGGCCCGTGGCGCAAATGCT
This sequence comes from Shewanella sp. DNRA4, assembly GCF_012843185.1. Lineage (NCBI taxonomy): Bacteria > Pseudomonadati > Pseudomonadota > Gammaproteobacteria > Alteromonadales > Shewanellaceae > Shewanella > Shewanella sp. DNRA4. Next base: position 15,901 of record NZ_JABAIP010000009.1, on the reverse strand, counting down.
GAAATTGGGGATTAATCGCACTACGGGGGCTTCCTTAGTGCTAGTGCTGTTTTTAGGGATTGTGGTGTTGCTGACCTTTGGGCTAATCCCGAGTGTGTGGCGTCAAGGGGTAAGTCTGATGACGGATTTACCGAATATGATAGATAAAGGGCTACTGACCTTGCAGGGGTTAGCGACCCAGTATCCTAAATTTATAAGTACTGAACAGCTCGATTTAATGGTCTCCGAGTTGAAGAAATTACTTGATACCCAACATGTGCTCGACATTGCGAAACAGCTGATTGGTTACTCTGCGTCATTATTGGTGCTGATGGTGTACGCTATTTTAGTGCCATTGTTGGTGTTCTTTTTTCTTAAGGATAAAGATCAACTGATCCGCGGTAGTAAGCGTTTTTTCCCCACCAATCGTCAGTTGGCTCGAAAAGTGTGGTTTGAAATGCACCAACAGATCTTTAACTATATTCGCGGCAAAGTGATTGAGATTGTGATTGTCGGGGTGGCGAGCTACATCTTCTTTGCGTTTATGGGGCTGAGATACTCGGCCTTACTGGGGGTGTTGACCGGGTTGTCGGTGTTGATTCCCTATGTGGGCGCGACCTTAGTGACTCTACCCATTATGCTGGTGGCCTTTTTCCAGTGGGGTTTTAGCTCTGAGTTTGGTTATTTAATGCTAGGTTACGGCATTATTCAGGCCTTGGATGGTAACGTACTTGTACCTATCCTGTTTTCCGATGCGGTGGATTTGCATCCGGTGATCATTATTGCTGCTGTGTTAGTTTTCGGTGGTTTATGGGGCGTTTGGGGTGTGTTCTTTGCCATTCCATTAGCCTCCTTGGTGAAAGCGGTGATCAATGCTTGGCCTAAAACCGAGATTGAACCTGTGGCGATAGCGCAGGTGAAGGCGGATTCGGCAGAAGCCTAAGCCGCTGGTAATAGGTAAAAACTAATAGTTCAAAACTGGGCACGAGTGCTCAGTTTTTTTATCCGCTAACTATTTGTACTAACAATTGTTTTACTCACTCTTGCTGCACTCATTATTGCTGTAATAGATGCTGTGCGGTGGCGGCAAGCGCCCGATAAACCAAAGTGGTTTGTTTCGCTTTGATATTCCAATGCTGCCAATAGAGGGGCACCCGAATGCGTTTTTCTGGGGTGAGCTCAATTAATATGCCTTTGTCTATCAAGGGTTTTGCCTGTAAGTGACCCACTAAACCGTAACCCAGACTTAAGTTAATCGCCTCTAAAAAACTCTCCGATGAGGGAATGCTGTGTTGCCACCATTGACCTGGCAACATTTGAAAATACTGGGCGAGATACTTTTCATGCATTTTATCTTTGGTCGAAAACACCACAGCCGGGGCTTTCGCAAGCTGCGCTTGGGTTATTTGAGCGCCGACATTATCGCTATTTTTTGCCCATTCGAAATAACGCGCCGCAAATGCTGGGGTGGCGACGCACATATATTCCATGGTTCCTAAAAACTCGCTGCTACAACCGGCCATGGGGTTGGCTGTCGTGGTCACGCAACCGACGGCCTCACCGTTTTTCAGTAGGTGATGGGTGTAGGACTCATCATCGACAATCAATTCGAGCAGCCAAGCATGTCGGCTGAACATATCGGCCAATGCGGGCAAAAACCATGTCGCTAAACTGTCGGCATTGACTGCAATTCGCACCGTCGTTGGATGATTTGGGTCATCGGCATCTAACTCGGCTCTCAATTCACTCTCGAGTAGTTGCACCTGTGAATAGTGGCGCAATAAACGCTTCCCTGTTGGGGTCGCCACCACAGGTGTTGAGCGGATAAGTAAGGATTGGCCGACTCGTTCTTCTAATTGCCTAACGCGTTGTGACACTGCTGATTGGGTAATGTGCAGCACTTTTGCGGCGCGCTCGAAGCCGCCTTCGGAGACGACGACCGCAAGCGCTTTAAGATTGGCGTATTCCAACATGATTGCCGTCCTTAAGGTTATTAATTTTACTTATGATACATAAAAAACATTAGTTATATTAATTTTGTTGTTTTGTCTATGCTAGCGCCTTCTTCAGACATGAGAGGTAGTTATGCAAACGGCGTTTATACAAGGTATGGGCATTGGTGGTAGTTTGATCATTGCCGTAGGGGCGCAAAATGCATTTGTGCTAAAGCAGGGGATTAAGCGAGCTTATCCTTTGCCGATTGCGCTGCTTTGTTCAATCATCGATGCCTTAATGATCACTGCGGGGGTTGCTGGGCTTGGGCATATTATTGAAGCCTTTCCGACTATCAAACATGTGGCTAGTTTTGGTGGTGCCGCCTTTTTGATTTGGTATGGTGCGAATGCACTTAAAGCCTCGTTTGTCGCTAAAGGGATGGAGATGGATAATGCGCAAAATGCCGACACTTTGCGTAAGGCCATGCTGACCACACTTGGGATCAGCCTGCTTAATCCACACCTTTATTTAGATACAGTCGTGCTGCTGGGGAGCATTAGTGCTCAGTTCGAAGATGCCCATCGTCCTTGGTTTGGTGCGGGTGCGGTACTGGCTTCGTTTATTTGGTTCTTTAGCTTAAGTTTTGGTGCGCGTTTATTGGCGCCGATATTTAGTCGTCCAGCGGCGTGGCGATACTTAGATCGCTTTATTTGGTTGACTATGTGGAGCATCGCCGCAGCAATTATTTGGCCATATATGACGGTAAATTAATGTGCCTTTTTGAAGTTTTATGGTTGGTTGTCATGTTCAGGTCGAAGGGGCTAATCCTTCGACCTTATTCATATTAAGTTCAAATGGTTAAATCTACATATCAAAGGGAGTATGGGGTAGCGCACACGGCGGAAATGTTGATCTAACCGTTGAGTGTGCTTGATTTGTTTATCCCTCCCATTGAAATTACGCCAATAGGCACCATTTAATATTTATTGCTTAAGTTTTTACTAAATGGATTGCCGTTGAATTTTAGTCACATCACTTGGCTTGATGATAAAGGCCATATTAAACCGCCGATTTTTTTATATGTGATTTTGGCATTCCTCGCGCGAGGCTGGTGTATTTTTATCGCCTCCTTGACTCAAGCCAGTGATAGAGCGGAATTGGTGAGGCTCTTTTATCCTGAAAAATCAGACTTTTTACTTGCACTCGCGGCAGGTCTTGGTGCTGTAGTGCTTTATTTTGTCGTACTTGCGGAGCGGCGCCGCTCGCCCTCATGGATTCGGCCGTTGTTTGTCCATCTCAAATGGGGACTGTGGTTATTATTATTAGTTGATGCGGTTTTACTGTCTCAGCGGTTAATTCACGGACAGTTTTTATTCCATTGGAGTTTGGCACTCGATGCCTTGGTGTTGTTTTGGTCCTGTCTTTATGTCTATCAGTCAAAACGACTGCGTTATTACCTCACGGATTGGCCGAAGGAAATAAAAACTTAAAAAACATAGTAGTCTACATCTCTTTGTTATTACTGTTTTTTATGTCTTATTCGATGAAGTTAGCATAATTTATGTGTTCTATCCCTCAGTTTGATAAGCATTTTTTCACCAACAGCTTACTGATTTTGCTGAATCATCTATAGTTATATGTACTTAGCTTAAATGTACGCGCCAAGAAGTCATATTGCATTCTTGCGTGCATGAAAGGAGTCATATTGCGTGGCAAAAGCAGCTCATAAAAAATTACTACTCTCAGAACTTCAGCCCGGTATGCGGGTTAAGTTGCCTTTGTCGTGGACAAATCACCCATTCTTATTTAACCGAGTTGATATCAATAGTGCGGCTCAGATTGAGATGATCCGGGGGCTTGGTGTTCCCTATGTTTACCTCATTTCTGGCAGTAATGATGAGATTGATACTGCTGAAGAAGAGGAAGACATTGAAGATATTGAAGCCGCGCCACCAGAGCGAGATTTAAAAGCAGATACCCGTAAATCGATGCGTTTAAGTCAAAAACGTTTTTTAGAGAGTGTTAATCAGTGCCGTAATATGTATGGCAAGATAGTGAGCGATCCTGAAGGAGCATATCGCCTGTCTGCAGCGTTAGTTGAAGATTTACTCAGTCATTTACAAGAGGTGGAAAAACCCTTCTTGACCTTAGTCGGGATGGACGAAAAGGATGTGAGTGTGACCCAGCATGGTGTATCAGTGGCGGTGCTCGCCATGATGATAGGTCATGCACTGGATTTACCAGCGAGGGATTTGCGCGATATTGCCCTTGGCAGTTTATTCCATGATATTGGTAAGCTAAAAGTGCCCGATGTGATCCGTCGAAAGCGTGGTGCTCTGACTCCCCATGAAGCCAATTACTTACAGATGCATCCTAATTTTGGCTATGACATGCTTAATCGTTCAGGGCTGTTCCCCAAAGAAGTACTAAATATCGTGTTACATCACCATGAGTTTGTTGATGGTTCGGGTTTCCCTGATGGGCTCACAGGTCATAAAATTCCCATCGTGACTCAAATCGTTAGTCTAGCAAATGATTACGATCAGCAACTGAGTGGTCAGCAAGCTTCTTCTCCTCAAGTTGCCCTCGGTTACTTATTTAAAAATAGAGCCAGTAAACATTCGGAATCGTTGATTTCTGTCTTAGTCAAGATATTAGGTATTTATCCACCAGGGACCTTAGTTAAGCTATCGGATGATAGCGTTGCAAAAGTCATTATGACCACGAAAGAAGTGAGTCAGCCTCAGGTGTGGGCCTGTAAAGAAGATGGTAGTGAAGCATCGTTACGCTTTTTAAGTGATGAGGGCGTGACAGTGCAAAAGTCTTTGCGAGTTGAAGATTTAACTGAGGGCGCAAGGCGAACATTGCAGGTCGATAAGGGGATTAGTTTTTATTTTAGTTCCTTACAAGCTTGAATCCCTTTGCCAGAGTTCCGTATGCTATTGGCCAAAATATATTATTAGCAGTAAGTAGGTCAGAGATAATGGAACACACTGTGATGGAGAAAAAGAGTGTTGCGGTTGTAGGCTGTGGGTGGTTCGGTTTTGCGCTCGCAAAACAACTTGTTCAAGCCGGTTATCGCGTGACTGGGGCTAAGCGCCAGTGTGAGGATCTTCCGGCGTTAACACTCGCGGGTGTTGAGGCATTCCAACTACAACTTGGTGATGATGTTGATGTTGTTCCCGATGCACAGCTGTTGCAAGACTTATTTCAGACAGACTTCCTTGTTGTTAATATTCCTCCTCGTCTAAAGCATGGTAATACAGCTTATCTTAACGAACTGAAACAACTCATCGACTTAACCCAAGGTTGGCAATATCAAGGCATAGTGTTTATTAGCACCACGGGCGTTTATCCCTCTCTTGATAAATCCATGACCGAAGCGGATGCTCAGGCCGAGTCACCTTCAGCACAGGTGTTGCTGGATGCTGAAGCTTTATTTGCTCACCAATCTAATACTTGCGTGGTGCGTTTTGCTGGACTCGTTGGACCAAAGCGTCATCCGGGGCGTTTTTTTGCAGGCAAAACCGATGTGGCTGGTGGTAATGTTGCAGTCAATCTCGTGCATTTACAGGATTGCGTCGCGGCAGTGAGTTTAATTATTGACACTAAGCTAAAGGGAGAGAAGATCGCCTCTATCTATAATCTATGCGCGCCAGAGCATCCATCGAGAAGCGAATTTTACGGTGCTGCGGCTCTGTCACTGGGATTGGCTGAACCGCAATTTAATACCCAGCTTCAACCCAGCAAAGTGATTCTGGGGGATAAAATCGTCCGCGATCTGGGATTTAAGTATCAGTTTACCTCCCCACTTACGATGCTAGCGGCCTGTTAGCGGCGGATTTACCACCTATTGTTAACAAATGTTTAAGAACAATGGCCATATTTTGAGGTATCTTAATGGCCTGTGCCTGTTGCAAACGACTTACGATTCAATGATGCGTGTTAATCATTCACTAGGGCGTGTTGACGTTTCGAGATTAGATTTTGTTCGTTCTGGCAAGCACGTGCTCGCGAAACGAGGAATGATGTGTAGTTATTCTACTCAAATGACGAGTGACAAAGAGCAAGGGCTTGCCAGACGAACCCTTCGGGCAGCATTTGGCTGGCTTTTCTGCCGCGTTATCGTCCGTTTATGTAGAATAACTACACTGCACGGACTTTGCCTTGCATAAAAGTCAGCCAAATTGCTGCAAAAATAACCCTGAAACGTCAACACGCCCTAATAAGAAGAGAATATATGAAAACCCTAACTAATCTTGTTCGACCTTTGGCTGCTTTGGCCTGTGGATTGGTCTTAAGCGCCAATTTTGCGCTGCAAGCGGCCAGTTTTGAAGAAGGGAAGGATTATGTCACTGTCGCAGGAATGAGCGAGGCGCAAAAGCCTGTGCTGCGAGAGTTTTTTTCCTATAACTGCCCACATTGCTACAAACAGGAACCCTTTGTCGCTTCCACGGTAAAACTCTTGGGCAAGGATGTAGCCTTTGAACGTACGCCTGTGGGGGCGGGTCGTCCTGCGTGGGAACTGAGCCAATTGGCTTATTATATCGCGCAAAAGCTCAATATGACCAAGCAAGTCCATGAGGCGATTTTTAAACAAATTCATGACAAGGGTGAGCAATTTACCCGCCCTGAGCAAGTGAAAGCCTTTTTTGTGGCTCAAGGTGCTAAAGCTGATGATGTGGATGCAGCGATGAATTCTGTTGACGCTAAATTTTCACTGATGAGTTACGATTCGCAAGCGGAATTGGCTGGGATTAAAGGTGTGCCATCATTATTGGTAAATGGCCGTTATTTAGTCACGTCTCAGGTTCATACTCCTGAAGAATTGGCCGAGTTAGTGAAGTACTTAGCCGCTAAATAATAACGTTGATACTGGCGTCTATGCTGGCGCCAATTTACCAGTTTCCCATAACCCAGCCATGCTGGGTTATTTTTTGCCTGTCTGCTGACAAATCTAAGTGGTGTAGGTTGAGATGATAGCTCTCGTATTACACTCGAAGTAATACGATATTTTGTTTATATGACAGGCTATTACTACTTTCTAGTTGTTCCACTTATCACGCTATTTTGTCTCTTTCTAGTCTTAGGTTCTTCGACATTGGTCTAAGTTGCTCAAAAAACGACTTTTGCAACAAAATGTAAAAACATTGTTAAGTTGATGGTTCTAAATGATATTTTGTATTTTGCTATGTGAGGTATTTCGCAAATTAGACTAAGGTCTTGATTGTGGTCACTCCAGCTGTTGCTAGATTTAACGAGACTTAAAAATAAAACAGCACAGGGGAGTCGCTATGGCGTTTGAAAATAATGATAAAGCAAAAGGTTACTGGAACGAGAATTTACGTCTGGTTTTGGGCCTATTAGCTATTTGGGCCGCAGTTTCGTTTGGATGCGGCATTCTATTGGTTGATGTACTCAATGAAATCCATTTTATGGGATTCAAATTAGGTTTCTGGTTTGCTCAACAGGGATCGATGTATGTCTTTGTTGCGCTTATTTTTGTCTACGCGGCAAAAGCCAACGCCTTAGATAAAAAATATAACGTACAAGAAGACTAAGGAGCACAGAGATGGGTGTACAAGGATTAACTTATCTGATTGTGGGGCTGTCGTTTGCCCTCTATATTGGGATTGCGCTCTGGACTCGCGCAGGTTCAACTAAAGAGTTCTATGTAGCGGGTGGTGGTGTTCATCCCGTTGTAAACGGCATGGCAACCGCCGCCGACTGGATGTCTGCGGCATCTTTTATTTCGTTGGCGGGTATTGTCTCTTTCGTCGGTTATGACGGCAGTGTGTACTTGATGGGGTGGACCGGCGGTTACGTTTTATTAGCCCTGTGTATGGCACCATACTTACGTAAATTTGGTAAGTTTACCGTGCCTGATTTCGTGGGTGAGCGTTATTACTCCCAAGCGGCACGCACGGTAGCTGTTATTTGCGCCATCTTCATCTGCTTTACTTACATTGCTGGCCAAATGCGCGGAGTGGGCGTGGTATTCTCGCGCTTCCTTGAGGTAGAGGTAGATACCGGCGTATATATTGGTATGGCCGTGGTGTTTTTCTATGCGGTACTCGGTGGGATGAAAGGGATTACCTATACTCAGGTTGCCCAATATTGCGTACTGATCTTCGCCTTTATGGTGCCTGCAATCTTCCTGTCTGTGATGATGACGGGTCATATCATTCCTCAAATTGGTTTTGGTGCTGAGTTACTCGATGCTGCGGGGAATAATTCTGGCGTTTATCTGTTAGAGAAACTGAATAATCTCTCTGTGGATTTAGGCTTTGCCCCTTACACCGATGGTTCTAAGAGCATGATCGACGTGTTCTGTATTACGGGTGCTTTGATGGTCGGTACAGCGGGCTTACCCCATGTTATTGTGCGTTTCTTCACCGTACCGAAAGTGAAAGATGCTCGTATATCAGCGGGTTGGGCATTGGTGTTTATCGCCATCATGTACACCACAGTTCCTGCATTAGCGGCATTCTCTCGCGTCAATATGATCGAAACCATTAACGGCCCAGATCAAAAGGGTGTTGCCTATGAAACTGCGCCTGATTGGATCAAAAACTGGGAAAAAACCGGTCTGATCAAATGGGATGACAAAAATGGTGATGGCAAAATCTACTATGCCAAAGGCAAAATGGAAGATGCTGCTAGCCCTAACGAAATGAAAATCGACAACGACATCATTGTATTAGCAACGCCAGAAATCGCGAATCTGCCAGCTTGGGTGATTGCGCTGGTGGCTGCGGGTGGTCTCGCTGCGGCGCTATCTACCTCTGCGGGTTTGTTGTTGGTTATCTCTACATCAGTGTCACACGATTTAATGAAGAAAAACCTGATGCCAAATATTTCTGACAAGAAAGAGTTAATGTACGCTCGACTTGCTGCTGGTATCGGTATTGTGATTGCGGGTTACTTCGGGGTTAACCCTCCAGGATTCGTGGCGGCGGTGGTGGCATTCGCCTTCGGTTTGGCTGCGTCATCTCTGTTTCCTGCAATCATCATGGGTATCTTCTCTAAGACCATGAATAAAGAAGGTGCCATTTCAGGTATGGTGCTTGGCTTATTCTTTACCGCTGGTTATATCATCTACTTCAAGTTTGTTGATCCTACTGCAAACGTGCCTGCGAACTGGTTCCTTGGTATTTCGCCTGAAGGTATCGGTATGGTGGGTATGCTAGTGAACTTTGTGGTAGCAGCTATTGTCTGCAAACTGACCGCAGCGGCACCAGCTCATGTGCAGGAAATGGTTGAGTCTATCCGTTTCCCTAAAGGGGCGGGTGAGGCCAGCGGCCACTAACTTTCACCTAGATTAAGAGAAAAGGACGCGTTTGCGTCCTTTTGTTTTTGGTGGTGTCAGTGCAGAGTTTGAGCCTGACTTTAGTCGTATATGGCCCAACAATCGAGCGCGTTATAGTGGGATAAAATTCACCTAAAATAAGGTGTTGCTATGAACGCCAGCGAATTACAACCCGTTGTGCAGTTTTTAACGTCTACAGCTCCCTTTGATACTTTGCCTGACGAAACCATTCGCCATTGTGCTAAGTCAGTCATCGTCGGGTATTACAGTAAAGCCTCAGGGTTTGTGACATTTGATGCCGATGCGCCGAAATTGTATTTGGTCCGCAGCGGTGCCTTTGAGGTGCGCGATCCCGAAGGGGTATTAGTGGATAGAGTCGCCGAAGGGGAGTTTTTTGGTTTTTCAACGCTATTGTCAGGGGAGAAGGTAGTCAATCGGGTCGCCATTCTTGAAGACAGTTTGGTATACCACTTACCACAGGCATTATTCGATCAACTACGAAGTGAGAGTCGGCACTTTGATAAATTTTTTACCCGTGCTTTTGCCAAACGGTTACGCCATGAAGCGCGTTTTAAGGCTAAAGATCTGACGACCACCAGTCGTATTAGTACCTTAATGTCATCTTCACCGATTATGATCGACGCCCACGCAAGTGTAACGCAAGCAGCCCTTTTGATGCGTAACTCGCGGGTATCGTCTTTACTCGTTACCGATAATCGTAAGCTGGTGGGGATTTTAACCGATAAAGATTTACGCAATCGAGTGCTCGCCGCAGGGCTTGATGGCCGAATTGCCGTGCATCAAGCCATGACGACTTCACCGATTTCGATTTCATCGAATGCCTTGATCTTTGAAGCTATGCTATTGATGAGTGAACATAATATTCACCATCTGCCGATTATTGATGAGCAAAATAGCGAGGAAGTGAAAGCCATTGGCATGGTGACCAGTACCGACATTTTACGCGGTCAAGGTTCGCAGCCATTACTCCTTATTGGTGAAATCGAGCGCCAACGTGATCTCGCAAGTCTCATTAGCGTTAGTAAACAAATCCCCTTGTTATTGCAAAATTTAATCAGTGCTGATGCACGGGCTGAGGAGATTGGTCGCGTGCTGACCTCGGTCACCGATGCCTTAACCCGGCGCTTGATTGTGCTAAATCAGCAAATTCTCGGTGAGGCGCCGATGGCGTTTTGTTGGTTAGCCTTTGGCTCGCAGGGGCGGCAAGACCAAGCCGCCTGTTCGGATCAAGATAACGGCTTGCTGGTGGCCGAGGAAATGGATGATTATGCGAAAGGGTATTTCGATGCGTTAACCCATGCGGTTTGTGCAGGGCTTGATCAATGTGGTTATGCGTTTTGCCCTGGTAATATCATGGCGCAAAATCCCAAGTGGCGTATGTCGCTCAAAGAATGGCAGCAGGTTTTTGAAAAGTGGGTTGTCACGCCAGAGCCTAAGGCATTGATGCATGCAAGTATTTTCTTCGATATGCGTTCGGTATTTGGCCCATTATCATTATTTGATGCCTTGCAGGATAAGGTGTTGGCACAGACCAAAGACAACGATATTTTTCTCGCGGGTTTGACTGGCAATTCCTTAATCGAGTCTCCGCCCTTAGGATTCTTTCGAAAATTTGTGTTAGAGCGCGATGGCAGTGAGGTAAAAGGCATTGATTTAAAGCATAAGGGTAATGCTTTGATCAATGATATTGCTCGCGTATATGCCCTGTCTGCGGGCATTAAAGAAGTGAATACCGCCAAACGCATTCGGGCACTGATGGACGCTAATATTCTTAATCGTAAGGATGCGCTTAACTTAGCCGATGCCCATGAGTTTATCGCCCATATGCGGTTATCAAACCAAGGTTATCAACATACGCAGGGACTTGAGATTAGTAACTATCTGTTACCCGCACATTTATCTTCTTTAGTTCGGCATCAATTACGGGATGCCTTCAAGGTGGTTCATGACGCCCAGTCGGGCATGAAGATGAAATTTATGCGGAGCTTTTAATGGGCGCTTGGTTGATTAATGCTAAGTTGCAATGGCGAGCACTGCGCTGTCAGCATCAATTATTTAAGGATTATTATCAGTCCTTAATCCCTCTGATGACGCTGCCCATCAATCGTGCTCCCTTGATGGCGATGGATTTGGAGATGACAGGGTTAGATCCCCTTCAGGATCAAATTTTAAGCATTGGCTTAGTCCCCATTGAAAATGGAGTGCTCCCCCTTGGTGAGGCGCAGCAAAAATTAGTGCAAATTAAGGGTAGCGTCGGCCAAAGTGCGACAATTCATGGGATTCTCGACAACCATTTAATCCAAGCGGTGAGCATTGAGGAGGCTATGGCATGGTTTATTGCTCAAACCCGTGGCCGAGTATTAGTTGCCCATCACTCCCCACTGGATTGTCGTTTTTTACAACAAGATATATTGGCTATCTATCACCAAGCCGTTTTACTCCCCGCTATAGATACTTTAGTACTTGAGAAACAGCGGTTATTACGCGAGCATTCGGTACTTAAAGAAGGAAGTCTAAGGCTTGGAGCCTGTCGAGAGCGTTATCACTTACCGATTTACGGTGCCCATAGTGCATTAACCGATGCGTTAGCCTGTGCGGAGTTATTATTAGCACAAGTGGCGGCCATGGGGGGAGGTGCAGATATTTCAGTCGGGGATTTACTGACCTAATCACGTTAAGCCACTTCATTCGCGATATTTTCTCGAACAGAAGGCTTTTCATATTTGATTAATGGCTCATTGACTACACTCATTACGAGTGAGGCATTTGCGATTGCTTAACTTATACGGTGATTGGTTGCTCTCGCCAAGTGTGTTGAGCAAGTGGTGCACGCGAGTATTACTGCGTGGTTTGGAGTGTTAAGCTAATAGGAGAAGATCATGCCACTACCGTTACTATGGATTGGCGGTGCAGCGATGGGCGCATTGATGCTCGCCGATGAACGCGAAAAGCGACAACAGCTTGAACGCAATCGACTATTAGGCAGCGTTCCTCGCCAAGTAAGCACAAAGCAGGCGATGATTACTGCGCCGAGCCAATGGCAAAAGGGTTTTAAGCAAGTCACGCCACAACCTGGAAGTATCGTTTGTTGTTATGTGTTTGGGGTGATTGAGCATACTGGGATTTGGTTAGCGGATGATTGCATCGTGGAGTTACATGGCTCAGGGCTTGTTCGAGCCGTATCAGTAAAGCGATTTTTAGCGGGCCGAACAGGTAGCCAAATTTTTATTGCCTGTAATCATCAACATCAACCGCTTATCGCCAATACCATTGTTAATCGAGCCGAGCGGACGATTTATCTGTACCGTGAATATGACCTGTTTGACAATAATTGCCACCGATTTGTGTGGTCATGTCTGTGCGGTGAAGAACGAGCGATTAAAAGCTTTAATGAGTTAAATCAAAAACTCGCAGCTTATTTTGCGCAGGGGATTTACTGGGATGAAATGCATTTAGCATCAGCGCTTACAGATATATAAAGGCCATCTAAATGATGGCCTTTATATGCATAAACTTACTTACAGAAATAGTCTACAGCGCGTTTTACCAACTCGATTCCACTTTGATCGCAAGGCGGTAATTGGGCGTCACTAATTTGCACTGGCGTGACACGTTCACCCCATTGCAATAGTAATGCAGCAGAGGTTAATCCCGCACCAAAGGCGCAAGAAAGAATGGTTTGGTTAGGTTTAATTAACCCTTTTTCGAGTGCATCACAAATCGCGATTGGAATCGTTGCCGCCGATGTATTGCCATAGTTAGCAATATTCACAAAGGCTTTTTCTTTAGGGATCTTCATGCGGCTAACGAGGGTATCAATAATGCGCTCGTTCGCTTGATGTGGGATCACTAAATCAACTTCATCCTTATCGACGCCACATTTTTCCAGCACTTGAGTGCTTAACTTATTCATACCATTAATGGCGCGTTTAAAAATTTCTTGGCCATCAAATTGGATGTAAAAGTCTAATGATTCGGCGGAGAATCGATCCATCGCGGTACCGAAACCCGCTTTGAGGATGTCTCGACCATCGGGATCGTTATTCAGCTCATAACCTAATACGCCACCAGGGATATCGGTCGCTTCCACGACAACTGCGCCTGCGCCATCACCAAACAATACGGCGGTTTCACGGCGAGACCAATCGAGGTAGAAAGATAAGCGTTCGGCGCCCACAACGAGGACTTTCTTGTATTGACCACTCTTGATCTGTGAGCTCGCTAAACCTAAGCCGTACAAAAAACCACTGCAGGCGGCGTTGATATCAAAGGCTGCGCAGCTTGCACCAATATTGGCCTGCACTGTTGAGGCTATATTGGGGATCAAAGTATCTGGGCTAGCGCTGGCTAAAATGATCATATCAATTTCTCTGCCCTCAATCCCAGCCGCTGCAAGCGCACGCTTGGCGGCAACTGAGGCTAATTCCGAGGTGTTCACATGGCTGATATGACGTTGACTGATCCCTGTGCGTGATTTAATCCATTCATCGGACGTTTCGATAAAAGTGGCAAGATCATCGTTAGTCAAAGTGGCGGGTGGAACACATTTTCCCCAGCCAGTGATTGTGGCGTACTGCATGGTATTTTCTCTCAAATAAAAAAGGCAGAACCTTTAGTGCTGCCTCAAATCGACAACAAAGCTTATCGGTATAACGAATGACAGTCCGTGATCTATACCACCTGTTTGGCGACCAGATCCCGAATTGTCATTGCGGCATGCAAAATATGATGTCGCAGTAACGCCGTGGCTTTCTCTGTTTCTTTTTGCTTACAATAATTGAGCAGTTCGCGGTGCTCGTGCTCTGCTGCGGGAATGCCTCCTGCGAGCAGTAATTGCAAACGAATATATCTATCGCAGTTGGTATTGAGGCCATGCACGACCTCTAGCGTATGTGGGCGATTGGCGGCTTGGTATAAACAGGTATGAAACTGTGTATTTAGCTCGCTCCAACTGGCGACGGCATCTTCATGTTTAAAGGCTGATTCCAATTGTTCTAATACGCGTTCAGCTCTTATTAAATCGTCTTCTTGAAGTCGTGGAATGGCTTTGGCGAGTAAGTCGGTTTCGATCATGGCGCGCAACTCAAACAGCTCGGTCACTTGTTCAACGGATAATTCAGTCGCCGTTGCCCCTTTATGGGGTTCGAATTTTACCAGCCCTTCAGCTTCAAGTTGCAGCAAGGCTTCTCTTACCGGAATGCGGCTAACATTCAATGCTTCGGCTAGTGCGCTTTGTCTGAGTGGTTCTCCTGCGGCTATATCACCCGAAAGTATTTTCTCTCTGAGCACCTCTACAACTAACTGGGTGCGGGTTTTATGGACTATAGGCGTAGTTCGACTCATTATGACCGTCTATTTTTAGGTGTTTTATTGTTATCCGTGCAAGATTACCGTTAAAAACAGCACAAATAAAGGGAAAGCTCGATTGAGCTGCGCATCGACTAGATGGCTAAAACAATTATTCGCGGACGAATTCGCCCTTAAAGATGTGTTAATTGACCATTTATAGGCGTTACGATGGCAAATGAATTGTCAGAATATGAATCAAACTCAAATTGCTAAGTGGTATCCGTCAACTTCGCGGTGCAATTTTTTGCAATGGATGGAATAATAGTAAAATTACGCATTAAGCGCTGTTTTTTGTGAGTGGAGTAGTACTGTGAGTGCAGTCAATCGAGCTGTTTTTTTGGACCGTGATGGTGTGATCAACAAAGATCATGGTTATGTGCATCAGGTAGATGACTTTGAATATATTGAAGGCGTATTTGAGGCGTGCCTTGCATTAAAGCAAATGGGATACAAATTGGTGGTGGTCACTAATCAGTCGGGAATTGCCCGTGGCATGTATACCGAAGACCAATTCCACAGTCTCACCGAATGGATGGATTGGAACTTTGCCGATAAAGGTGTCGACCTCGATGGTATCTATTATTGCCCGCACCATAATGAAAAAGGGATTGGTGAATATAAAGTCGATTGTGACTGCCGCAAACCCAAACCAGGAATGTTACTCGACGCGGCAAAATTTTTGAAAATCGATTTGTCCCAATCTGTGATGGTAGGAGATAAAGCCGACGATATGCTTGCCGCAAAAGCAGCAGGGGTGCCGACACGTATTCTCGTCCGTACTGGTAAAGCCATTGCTGATGATAGCGAGGCGTCTGTGGTGCTCGATAGCATTGCCGATGTACCGGGTTTTTTAAAGAAGTAGCCTATTCTTGCAACTTAAAGCGTGCATCAATCTATTTGAACCGTGAGATTGAACTTGAAGCGCGAGCTTAACAACAAAAAGTGCGGTATTGGCTTTATCGTTTTGCTTAGTGACCGATGCTAACGGCGTTATCATGCGATAAAAATAGCCAAAGTGATGGAAATTACAGCGAATTAGGCGCTAAAACCTAGGTTTGGTTTAAAAAATGCGCATTCACATCGCTTTTTCTAATTATTTTGCCTAAAGGGGTTGCGGTAAAATCTGACATCCCTATAATGCGCATCCACTGGCCCAGCGGGGTCAACGGTGAAAGCCAAAAGCGCTAAATGCTTAAGGTAAATAACCATGCTCTTTAACAATTTATCAAGCAAATCTGTGTGGACACTCACAGGTGTTGAGTTAATCGAAATTACTCTGCCGTTTGGCGAGTAATCAAAGAATTAAAT
>NZ_JABAIP010000008.1:0-227946 GCF_012843185.1 Shewanella sp. DNRA4 | reverse complement strand
TACTGCTGAATAATGGTGCCCGAACCCGGAATCGAACCAGGGACACGAGGATTTTCAATCCTCTGCTCTACCGACTGAGCTATTCGGGCAACTAAACTAAGCGTTAGTTGTCTACTTCAAATCGTGAGTTTAACACCCCATTCGTTCGAAGTGCGCGTATCATATAGTGCACGCTTTCAGTGTGCAAGCCCTTTTAATTCGACTGGCCAAGTATTAAACAAAATGCGCAATATTTATTGCTTTACTTGAATGTGCAAAGCTTAATTAGCCTAACTATCAATGGCTTAATACAATTAAATAGTGGGAGGCGCGAATAACACCTTAGTCTCTGCCTCCGAACTTTGAAAATTGGCAAAGTTAAGTGTAAAGCCGTAAATCAATATTTGTTTGAAGGTTTCAGGAGCATCAGGAGCAAAAGTCGAGCTTGGAAACCGCTGCAATTATCGAGAGTAGGTTGGCTGTGACTTAGAGTGGAGTTATATGATTTGATTGAAATCCCAGATACAAAAAAGCCACTCAATGAGTGGCTTTTTTGTTTTTTATGGTGCCGGCACCAAGAGTCGAACTCGGGACCTACTGATTACAAGTCAGTTGCTCTACCAACTGAGCTATGCCGGCTTATACTGCTGAATAATGGTGCCCGAACCCGGAATCGAACCAGGGACACGAGGATTTTCAATCCTCTGCTCTACCGACTGAGCTATTCGGGCAACTAAACTAAGCGTTAGTTGACTACTTAAAACTGACAACTCAATGCTGTCTCGTTCGAAGTGCGGCTATATTAGCGAGGGTATTTAGCCGCTGCAAGTGCTTTTTCCTGATAAATGATGTGTTCGACTGTTTAATGTGCACTTTGGCTGTTTTTTATCTATAAACCTATCAAAATCGGTTCAGTTTAATATCACTAAGTTGTATTTCCACTCGAATATATTGCCTTTACTAACCTTGCTATCAGCTTCAAAACGTTAAAATGGCAAACATTCTAAATTTTAGAAAGATATGAGCTATTTTTACTGATTTTAGTTTTTAATTTTCGTTCTATGATAATGACTATTATTTAATTATGTGGCAGAAGTATAAAGGTTCGGAGTGGCAGTATGTTTAGAAATACTAAGTTAAGTTATGGACTTATTGCTATTGCAAGCCATTGGTTGAGCGCTGTAGCCGTGATTGGATTATTTGCCATGGGGGTTTGGATGGTTGAGTTGACCTACTACAGCCCATGGTACAAAACGGCGCCACATTGGCATAAAAGCGTCGGGATTTTGCTGCTGGCGGTAACGTTATTTCGTTTAGTTTGGCGTTTGATTAATCCAAAGCCTGCACCAGAGCAAAATCATCAGCCATGGGAAAAGGTTACTGCCCAGATTGCCCATGGCGCGATTTACCTCTTATTACTGCTGATTATGGCCGCAGGCATTTTGATTTCAACGGCAGAGGGGCGAGGAATTATGGTGTTTGACTGGTTTGAGTTACCTGGTCTGACGCCGCTGATTGAAAATCAGGCTGATATAGCGGGGGATATTCATCAATATGCCGCCTATAGCTTGATTGCTTTGGTTGTACTGCATGCCTTAGGTGCTCTAAAGCACCATTTTATCGATAAAGATTCAACATTACTCAAGATGATTAAATTTAACCGAGGATAATATAATGAAAAAACAACTATTAGCGGCTTTGATTGGCGGGTCTTTACTGGTTCCTATGGCTGCATCTGCTGCCGATTATGTGATTGATCGTGAAGGTGCCCATGCCTCTATTACCTTTAAAGTGAGTCACTTAGGTTATAGCTATGTGGTTGGCCGTTTTAATGATTTCAGCGGTGATTTCAGCTACGACGCTAAAAATCCAGCTGCAGCCAAAGTGAATGTAAAAGTGAACACCTTAAGTGTGGATTCAAACCATGCTGAGCGTGATAAACACATCCGTAGCGCTGACTTTTTAAATGCTGCTAAATTTGCCGAAGCGACTTTCGTTTCTACTTCGGTTGAAGATAAAGGTAATGGCGATATGGTTATCAAGGGTAACTTCACGCTAAACGGTGTGACTAAACCGTTGGCTATTCAAGCGCATGCTGTGGGTGAAGGTCAAGATCCTTGGGGCGGATATCGTGCCGGCTTTACCGGTACTACCACGTTTGCGATGAAAGATTATGGCATCAAGATGGACTTAGGTCCGGCATCTGCCAATGTTGAATTAGATTTAGTGGTAGAAGGTGTGCGTAAGTAAGCACGCCATTTCTCCTGTAACAAAAAAGCGCCCTTAGGCGCTTTTTTGCTATTTATGGATAGGCGCTTAGGCTTATTCTTGATCTTTTTCAGGCACAAAGCCTTCAATTTCAACGTCTTTACCTTCGAACAGGAAGGATGTCATTTGCTCTTCTAAAAACTTACGATCATCAACATTCATCATGTTGAGTTTCTTTTCGTTAATCAGCATGGTCTGTTTTTTCTGCCATAGGCCCCAAGCTTCTTTACTGATGTTATCAAAAATGCGTTTACCTAAATCACCTGGATACAGTTGAAAGTCTAGGCCGTCGGCTTCTTTATTTAAATATACGCAATTGACTGTACGCGCCATGATTATTCCTTACTGCTTACTGACTGTAGCGGTTATGAGTGACTCCAAATTGGCTAGCACACGCTCGGTTGCGGCGGCGAGCCCCACTTTGGAAGGTTGATTTATGTTATACCAGAGAGACTGATTTTGTTCCATGACTGCGCCCACGATCTGTTTACCCGCGGTTTGCTTGTCGTAGCCATTCGCGTGACTATCTAAATTCAGTAGCATGGGCTGAATATCTAAATGAAAGTGGCTAAAGGTATGCCTAAAACCAATTAATGGTTCGAGTTGAGCGGCTTTATAACCTTGGGCCTCAAGCTCTGCATTGAGTGCGGCTTGAGTATTAAACTCGGGGAAGCACCAGAGTCCGCCCCAAATGCCTGCAGGAGGGCGCTTAGCCAAGAAGACTTGATTATCTTTGAGCAAAACCAACATCCAAGCAGATTTCTCTGGGATAGTTTTCTTCGGTTTTTTACCCGGGAAATCGGTTTGCCTACCCATAAGTTGGGCCTTGCAATCGACAGCAACAGGGCAAGCGGCGCAATTTGGTTTGCTGCGAGTACAAATACTGGCACCAATATCCATCATGGCTTGGTTATATTTTTGAATATCCTGCTCTGGCGTTAACTGTTCAGTTAATTGCCAGAGTTGCTCCTCCACTGGTTTTTGTCCAGGCCAGCCCGCAATCGCGCCATGTCTTGCTAGGACGCGCTTAACATTGCCATCGAGGATCGGATGCTGCTGCCCAAGTGATAGGGATAGCACAGCACCCGCTGTCGAGCGGCCAATACCTGGCAGTGCAAGCACTTTCTCAAAATTCGTCGGGAATTGTCCTTGATATTCATCGCGGATCATCTTAGCGGCTTTATGCAGATTGCGAGCCCTAGCGTAATAACCAAGGCCAGTCCAATGGTGCAATACTTCATCATCCGGCGCGTTAGCGAGGGCTAATACATCGGGGAAACGCGTCATAAAACGCTGGTAATAGGGAATAACAGTCGCCACCTGAGTTTGTTGCAGCATAATCTCTGAAACCCATACACTATATGGGGTTTTATCTTGCTGCCAAGGGAGGGTTTTACGACCGTGGGTGTCGTACCAATTAACGATACGTGTTGCAAAGGAGGCTGTAGATTTCATCGGCGCAGTGTAGCGGGAGATAGGGCGGCAAACAAGTCACTCTCACAGGAAAAACAGTGCTAGATTCGCTCCGGCGAAGAATCTTGTTATACTTCGCCTCCATTAGTGCTTGCACTGTAAGTTGAACTTTGGATAATGCCCTTCTTTTTAGAGGGTGTTGTCCACGAGACGAGGCAAAAATGAGCGAAGTCACTACCGCTGAATTTAATGAAGAAGGCAAGTATCTGCGTAAGATCAGAAGCTTTGTCCTAAGAGAAGGGCGTTTGACTAAAGGTCAAGCGCAAGCCATTGAGACTCAGTGGCCAACAATGGGCTTAGATTACAGCCCAACACCATTGGATTTAGCCGAAGTTTTTGGCCGCGAAGCTGACACTGTACTGGAGATTGGTTTCGGTATGGGCGCATCTTTAGTGCAAATGGCGCAAGAAGCACCAGAGCTGAACTTTATCGGTATTGAAGTCCATAAGCCTGGTGTTGGCTCATGCTTAAGTGATGCCGCTGCCGCGGGCGTGACCAATCTTCGTGTGTATCACCATGATGCGATGGAAGTATTAGAACATGCGATTGCCGATGGCAGCCTGACGCGTGTGCAGTTGTTCTTCCCCGATCCTTGGCATAAAAAGCGCCACCACAAACGCCGTATCGTACAAGCTGAATTTGCCGAATTGATCCGCCGTAAGCTGAAGATCGGCGGTGTATTCCACATGGCAACCGACTGGGAAAACTACAGCGAACATATGCTGGAAGTGATGAATGTGGCGAGCGGTTACAAGAATCAATCTGCCGATGGTACTGTTGTACCGCGTCCGGATCATCGTCCACTCACGAAATTTGAAGCCCGCGGTCATCGCCTTGGCCATGGCGTATGGGATCTGATGTTCGAGCGTATCGCTTAATATCGTTATCTTTTTATTGGTTTTTTAACACAACGGGGAAAATCACTATGGCAACGAATCGTAGCCGTCGTTTACGTAAGAAAATGCGTGTCGATGAATTCCAAGAGTTAGGTTTTGACATCACTTGGACGTTCGATGCATCTGTCTCTGAAGCTGAAATTGATGCAACTGTCGATAAGTTTATTGATGAGGTGATTGAAGCCCGTAAGCTAGGCTTCCATGGCGGTGGTCATATCGAATGGGAAGGTATTATTGCGACCCAAACTATCGGTAAGTGCACCGAGGAAGATATCGCTGCTGTTAAGGCATTCTGGGCGGGTCAAAAAGTGACTCAACTCGAAGTTAGCGAACTGTACGATATCTGGTGGAGTTAATGCCAGAACAGGCGTTATTAGAGGAAGTGGTCGACAAAGTTCGACCCTTGCTCGGCCAAGGAAAGGTTGCTAATTATATCCCTGCGCTCGCCAATGTTGATGCTGGCAAATTGGGCATAGCCGTGACCACTATTGACGGTGAAACCATAGGCGCAGGCGATTACCTTGAGCCATTTTCAATTCAAAGTATTTCTAAAGTTTTCAGCTTAACCTTAGCGCTAACTTTATATGAAGAAACAGAAATTTGGAGCCGCGTCGGCAAAGAACCCTCTGGACACTCCTTCAATTCATTAGTCCAAGTCGAACTCGAGCGGGGTAAACCTCGCAATCCCTTTATTAATGCTGGCGCATTAGTCATCGCTGACTTATTACAGAGCCGTTTAGGGGCACCTAAGCATAGGATGTTGGAATTGGTCAGGGCGCTGAGTCAAAACGATAAAGTTTGTTTCGATAAGCAAGTGGCGGATTCTGAATATCAGCATAGTGCTCGCAATGCGGCCATCGCCTATCTGATGAAATCCTTCGGCAATTTTCAAGGTGATGTCGATACAGTGCTGCGCACTTATTTTCATTACTGCGCCTTAAAAATGAACTGCGCCGATCTATCGCGGGCGATGCTGTATTTAGCTAATCGCGGTAAAACTTTAGACGGTACCGAGCTTATTTCGCAAGTGCAGACTCGGCAGTTAAATGCCCTGTTAGCAACCTCTGGCTTGTACGATGGCGCTGGTGAGTTTGCCTATCGTGTCGGAATGCCAGGCAAAAGTGGTGTCGGTGGCGGCATTATTGCGGTGATCCCTGGGGAGCTCTCGGTCTGCGTTTGGTCACCCGAATTAGACAATCAAGGCAATTCCCTCGCGGGGACGGCGATGCTTGAGCATCTCAGCCAGCGTCTCGGACGTTCAATCTTCTGATTTAACTCTTTTATTAGCACTGTTAGGCTAAATATTGGTGAAAATCACTAATCTGCTATCGGTGCTAATTTTTATAACTCCATACTAATCATATTGTTACAGAGTTGGCACATCTTCTGCTATTTGTCTTTTAGCATGTTAGCTTAGTCGAATTACTCAGATTAAAGGATGAACCACAATGAAAATAAATACGCTATTAACTGGAGTGGCATTATCGGGCGTTATTTTAGGTGCTTCTGGCTTGCAATCAGCACAAGCGAAAACCGAGCCGCAAATTGATGAGCGCTGTGAGGTTTCCCTTAATTATGATGTGAGAGTCGAACCTAAAAAATTAGTGATGAGTGAGAAGGGCGCCGAGAAGTATCGTATCGAGGTTGACAAGTTATACGTTGAAGGCAAGCAGGTAACTTTAACTGATAAGCAGAAGAAGCTAGTTAGCCAATATGCCGATGAGGTGTCAACTCAGGTACCTGAGGTGATTGAATTAGTCAATGAAGCGGTTGCACTAGCCTCTCAAGCTGTGAGTATGGCGTTAACGCCACTGATGGGCGATGCCGCTGGCGCTAAGTTTGATGAGATGATGGCGAGCGTGCAGAAGCGTGTCGATGCCGTAGCCTACAAGCAGGGCGATAGTTTTTACCTTGGTGCGACCGAAGAGTCGATGCAAAACACTTTTAACGACGAATTTGAACAGGAAATGGAGCAAGTCGTGCAAAACTCCATTGGCACTCTGATGATGAACATCGGTGGCCAAATTCTTGCCGGCGATGGTGAGTCCTTCGATGCTAAGATGGAGGCATTTTCACAAAAAATGGATAGATTAGGCGATGATATTGAGCAGCAAATTGAATCCCAATCCAAGGGGATTGAAGCGAAAGCCGACCGTTTATGTGACCGTTTTGAAAACCTGCTAGTGCTTGAAAATCAACTGCGTAAAGAAGTGCCTGAGTTAGCACCCTATGTATTGACGCAAAACACTCACCACGAATTGCGTGAGTAGATATCGCAGAAGATATCTAAGGGAGTAAACTGGTTTTTACGCTAGAACGTTTGCCTAGCTGGCAAAATGAATAAAGCAGTTTAAATGATCAATGCCTCAGCACCTTTGTGTTTGGGGCTTTTTATTGGGGAATGGTTACCAAGCACCTTGATATTAATCCCAATGCTTGCGGCTATTTAGTGTGGAATGTTACATTCTTCAGACTAATGTTTGGTATACTCTTAAAATATAATGAAAAGCTGGCAACTCAGTCAGATAAAACACTCTACTTTAGCTGACTTTTTCGGTTTAAATCTCTACAACGAACCCATTTGCTGTGAGATATTAAGGCGTTATGGAATGCTGCATTCCTGCGTTATTCCGAAAGTTTAAATCACTGTCGAAACTGCTTAAGGCGACTTTCCATGTTAGAACTGTTAGAACCTATTGCGATTTTTACTCATGTGGCCAGAGCCGGAAGTTTCAGTGCGGCCGCAAGAAGGCTTGGGATCTCTAAATCTAAGGTTAGTACGCAGGTAGCCGATCTCGAGCATAGACTCGGTGTTCAACTGATCCAGCGTACTACTCGCAGCTTAAGTTTGACTGAAGCTGGGCATTTGTTATATCTGCAAGGTGAAGAGTTACTCCGCGATGCTGAGCAGGCGATTGCTAGCGTGCATAATTTAAACGATGCAACCCGCGGCGTGTTAAAGGTGGGTATTTCTCAGTCCTTTGGCGCTATGCATATCATTCCCGCACTGCCATCCTTTATGGCAAAACACCCTGAGCTCGAACTGCAAGTCAGTTTGCTTGATCATAAGGTGGATGTGGTCAGTGAAGGTTTAGACTTACTGTTAACTATGTCTGAGCAGCTTCCTCTTGGTATGGTGGCGCGACCTTTGATGAAGTGTCAGTTCCTACTCGTTGCCTCACCCGATTATATTGCTAAACATGGCGAACCTTCGCGTCCAGAGCAATTGGTCGACCATAACTGCTTGGTGTATCAAGGTGAGTGGCATGAGCACAGTATGTGGCAGTTTAAAAAGGGCGATGATTACTGTGAGATAGGTGTCTCAGGTAACTTTAGGGTGGATAACGCTCCTGCTTTAAAATCAGCTGCGATCAGTGGCTTAGGGGTTGTGTATCTTGCTAGTTACTTGATGGAAGATGAGATCGCTAAAGGTACCTTGGTGCCACTATTGAGAGATTGGCAATTGACTCATCATTTACCGCTACAGGCGGTGTACCCACGTCGTAAGCATTTAGCGCCTAAGGTGAGTGCTTTCATTGAGTTTATTAAAGACCATATTGGTAATCCGCCTTATTGGGATATCCCTTATGCTGAACTTTTCAGTGAGCGTCAGTAATTTTGGAAACATTGTTCTTAAAATGCGTTTAATGCGTTTTGGAAGCGTTTGTCGATATTTTAAGTTAAATAAAATCAGCTGCTTACATGTTTTTGGTCTTGCATTTTAGTTTGGTTTTTTAGCATTGTCTAAAACAAGTTTTTGAAGCTTGTATTGAAGTCTGTTCTTAAATGAATACAATGATTGCCAGATGATTCGGAATGACCTGAGTCCTATGCTTTTATTGGAAATGACCCCTTTCGATATGAGTGTACAGGTCTGCAATATTGCGGTTTCGAATCACCGCCAGCAGAAGTTTGCGAACTAAAACAATGTTGGCTTTTAAACCATCATCCTAGTTTTTGGTTTACCTCAGCTTATTAGGCTGAGGTAATTTTTTTCTGATGGTTTAATCGTGGGAAATGAGTTTTGTCTCTCTGTACCCTAAAGTCACACCGAGTGTTAAGTATTGAGCTTAATTCATCAAATATAGTGATCCACAGTGAGATAGGGTATTATGACCAAGCTGGTGATAAACCCAATAAAAAAGCCACTTGATAGTGGCTTTTTTATTGGCTGCGATTTAATCACTTCATTCGCAACGGTGTTCAAGGGAGACTAGCGTGAGCCTCCCAAGGTTTCACGCTTAGGCTTTGTTAACACTGGCAATCCATTGATCGACTTGCTCTTCCAGCACATCCAAAGGCAGCGCGCCATTTGCCAAGACTAAAGTATGGAAATCCCGGATATCAAACTTATCACCCAGTTGTTTTTCCGCCTTGTGTCTCAGTTCGAGTAACTTAATCATCCCAACTTTATAGGCTGTGGCTTGCGATGGCATAACGATATGACGCTCCACCATTTTCTTCGCATCGGATTTTGCGTTAGGGGTATTATCGACGTAATAAGCAATCCCTTGTTCGCGGGTCCATTGCTTAGCGTGGATCCCGGTATCGACCACTAAACGGCAAGCTCGCCATAACTCCATCGCCAGTCGACCAAAATCGGAGTATGGATCGGCATATAAGCCCATTTCTTTCGGGAAAGACTCACTGTAGAGCCCCCAACCTTCGATATAGGCGGTATAGCCACCGAACTTACGGAACTTAGGAATATCCTTCAGCTCCTGCGAAATGGCGATTTGCATATGGTGGCCAGGGATCCCTTCGTGGTAAGCCAGTGCTTCCATTTGGTATTTGGGCATGGCCTTAATATCGTAGAGATTAGCGTAGTAGCTGCCAGGACGAGAGCCATCGGGCGCCGGTTGTTCATAAAAGGCTTTACCCGCAGATTTCTCCCTAAAGGCTTCAACCTGTTTGACTATCATGGCTGCCTTTGGCTTGACCTTAAAGACTTCATCCAAGCGTGAGCGCATATTATCGATAAGCTTGGTCGCATCGACTAAATATGCCGCCTTGCCTTCGGCGGTATTTGGATAATAGAACTGTGGATCATCGCGCATAAAGGTGAAGAATTCTTGCAAGGTGCCGTTAAAATTCACCTTTTTCATAATGGCGCGCATTTCATTATGGATGCGTTCCACTTCGGCAAGACCAAGTTGATGGATTTCATCCGCCGTCATGTGGGTAGTCGTCGTGCGTGCAAGGGCATTGTTATAAAATGCCTCGCCGTCGGGGAGTTTCCAAACTCCATCGCGGGTATCGGCCTTGGCTTCTAAGGTTTTGATATAGGCGATAAGCGTCTTGTATGCAGGCTCAACTTGCGAGACTAGTGCTTTTTCTGCATCGGCAATCAGTTGGGCTTTTTCTGCTTCGGAGATGCTGAGTGCATTCACTTTTTTGCGAAAATCCGCCAACAGTGCACTGTCTTCGCCTTTATCGAAGGGGGCGCCTTTAATGATGTTTTGGCTGTCAGATATCACGTAACCGAACACAAATTTAGGCGCAATAATGCCTTTCTCAGCACGAACTTCGAGAGCTTTTTGTAATTGAGTTAAGCGCTTGGGTACCCCATTTAGGCGGCTGATATAGGCTTTAGCATCGCTGACATCGGTGATCTGGTGTTGATTAATCAGGAAGGAGGCGATCATCGAGTGGCCGCCATGCATCTGATTTACTGGGTAGTTATGGTAACGCCACTGATAGTCTTTGATATCGTTATTCAGGTTTTGGGTGAGTAACGTCAGGCTTAGGCGAGTTTGGGGGTCAAGCTTACTCGCATCCAGTTGATTCACTTCGGCCAGTTGTTTCTTCGTGCGCGCCAATTCACGGGCATCCGCCTCGTCGCCAATGTCATCCCACTTATCATAGTCCTGCTTAATGCCCATATAGGTTTGCGCAATTGGGCTTGCCATGATGTTTTCCATGAAGATGGTTTCAAACAAGGCGTTGGCTTTTTCTGACTCGCTTTGGGCGGCAATACTTTTACTGGTTACATTATGTGAGTCATTTAAGCTGGGCACTGCATAGGAAGGCAGTACAAGCAGGGCGGAGAGAGTAAATGCGACTAAGCTGATGTTCGTTTTTATTGGCATGATCAGGCTTCCTTAACAATGTTCAGGCAATTCTAAAGAAGCAGGGGAAAAATGTATGAATATAAATGTTAGAAAATGTGTTAGCCATAATAGATATCTCATCGAGAAACCTAGGCTAACACATTATTTATACGGGGAATTTAATCAGTGAATTAACAAAATTGCGTTAGTAAATCGTTCACAAACATGTGACCTTTACTGGTTAATTGCCAATGTTCAGCTGATTCGGTGAGTAAACCCCGTTGTTTGGCCTTTTCCATCCCATCCTTTAAGGTGTCTCGGTGTAAACCGGTTCTGTCTTCAAACTCTTGTTTAGGGATTGGCGTCATTAGGCGCAGACGATTCATCAAGTATTCGAGGGCGCGATCTTCTTGAGCGACTTCAGTTTGTTCGAAGGTATAGTTGCTGGCCGCTAAATAACCTTTAGGGTGTTTAATTTTGACCGTACGAATGATGCGATTTTCTTCAGGTAAGGTCACTTTGCCATGGGCACCGCAGCCTATACCTAAATAATCGCCGAACTGCCAATAGTTAAGGTTATGCCGGCACTGATAGCCAGGTTTGGCATAGGCCGAGATTTCATACTGCTCATAACCGAGTGCCGCTAACTTTTGTTGCCCTTGTTCGTAGATCTGCCAGAGATCTTCATCGTCGGGCAGTTGCGGTGGCTTGGAGTGAAACAGGGTATTGGGCTCAATCGTCAATTGATACCAAGACAAATGCGGAGGATTGAGTGCGGCTGCGGTATCGATATCTGCCATGGCTTCGGTGAAACTTTGATTCGGAAGTCCATGCATCAAATCCAAATTAAAACTTAAATAACCCGCTTGGCTGGCTTTTTGGGCGGCGGTTTGGGCTTCGTTTTGATCGTGAATTCGCCCCAGCAGATTAAGCTTATCCTTAGAAAAGCTTTGTACCCCAATCGATAACCGGGTGACCCCGGCGGCGCGGTAGGCGCTAAAGTCATCGTGCTCTAGGGTGCCTGGGTTGGCCTCCATGGTGATTTCAATATCGTCACTGAAGGGAATGAGCGCATTGGCACCATCTAATATCCGTTTGATTTGATTGGCATCAAACAGAGACGGCGTTCCACCACCAATAAAAATAGTGTGCAGCTTACGGCCCTGTACTAAGTGCAAGTCTTGGTGTAAGTCCGCTAGCAGCGCATCCACATAGGCCTTTTGGGGTAATTCGCCATTTTGCCCATGGGAGTTAAAGTCGCAGTAAGGGCATTTTTGTACACACCAAGGGATATGGATGTACAAGCTCAATGGCGGCAGGGTTAACTGAGATGACACATTAACTGACATTATTGGGCGTTCCCGTCGGTAAATACGCCTTTTGCCTGCATGGCAGCAATCAGTTGCACTAACGCTTTACCACGGTGACTCAAGGCATTTTTCTCGTCACTGCTCATTTGGGCGGCGCTGCAATCATGGTGTTCTGGAATAAAAATCGGATCGTAACCATGGCCGTTGTCACCCCGTTGTACGAAATCGATTTGGCCTTCCCACGCGGCTTGGCAAATGATTGGCGTTGGGTCTTTCGCATGGCGCATATAGACTAAAACGCATTGGAATCTGGCCGTACGCGGCGCAGGATTATCCTTTAATGTGTCTAAGAGTTTTAACACATTGTCTTGATCCTTGGCATTCTCCCCTGCATAGCGCGCAGAGTAGATGCCAGGTGCACCTTGGAGTAAATCGACTTCTAATCCCGAGTCATCGGCAATGGCGGCAAGTCCAGTAATTTGTGCCGCATGTCTGGCTTTGATAATGGCGTTTTCGACAAAGGTGGTGCCCGTTTCGGCCACTTCGCTAACGTTAAATTGGCTTTGTGGCAGCACTTTTACGCCGTAGGCGGCGAGCATTTGATCGAATTCGGCAAGTTTACCTTTATTGCCACTGGCGAGGACGATTTGTTGCATGGGATACCTATTTCATTGAGCGATGTTTACGGCGGCAATAATACCCAAGCTTGGCGGTAAAGGACAGAAAAAGGCAGGACGATAATTGGTATCGTCCTGCCTGTGAGGCTGAAATTATTCGACGTAGAACTTTTGTTTAAACTGTAGGTTAGTATTCAGCTGGTTCCTAAACTTGATGGCGATGTTGAAATTAATCTCTTGATCGTCGCGGTATGGGACTTCAGCAATATAGTAAATGGCCTTACCTTCACGGATTTCTCTAAATTTTAAATCGATACGCGCATCGAGTAAGTTATTGGCAACACCGGTGATTTCAACAGGCACGGCGGGTGAGCCTTCTTCACTCGTATCTAATACCGCGATGTTGATAATACCTTTGTAGCTACTACGCTCAATGCCATAGGTTTTAGCAATACTGGTGGTCAGAAAGGTACTTCCTAACGCGATATAATGAATATCAAAATTACCGACGGTTTCTTTTTGCTCGGCATTAGCGACACCACAAAGGCTAGCTGTTAATGCGAGCATGATTAGGAGGTTACGTAACATAATGTTGTACCTTAACTTAATATGAGAGATTGCTTGATTATATGTATCTGAACCTAGACTTCCAACGCTGTGTTTATTCGAGCAGTGTCGCGATTTCTGTCGGGACGTTTTTAGGACCGCTAATCCGTACCTGTTTATGGCGCCCCAATTCGCCCTTAAGGATGTGAACATCGCTTTTAGGGACTTTAAAGGCCTTGGCTAAATACTTGCTTAAATGGGCATTAGCCTTGCCATCAATAGGCGGGGCGGTAATGGCGACTTTTAACTCATCACCATGAAGCCCAACTATCTGATCGCGACTCGCTTTAGGTTGAATATACAAATTAAGCAGCAAGTCGCCTTGCTGCATAATGACTGCGCTCATTAAATCACGGCCCAAAAAGGTACGTATTGCGCCAACAGCATGTTGATAAAGTTCATGCCGATAATCACCAACATTACCGACAGATCTAAGCCACCAATTGGCGGAATGATGCGGCGCACTGGGGCCAAAATGGGCTCGGTTAATTGCCCCATAATCATCACGATCGGATTATAGCCTTGATTGAACCAGCTCAAAATCGCCCGGATGATCAACATCCAAAACAGCAAAATGCCCGTCTGTTTGATGACAGTGACAAGCGCAAATACAAAGAACAGCACAATATCAATAGCGCCACCGGCGATAAGGCTCAATAGCAAGACTTTTACGATGACAACCAATAATGCCAACACAAACGAGGCTGTATCAAATCTTCCTATTGATGGGACCACTCGGCGCATTGGGGCGATGAGTGGGTGAGTTGCTTTCACGATAAATTGACTAAAAGGGTTATAAAAATCGGCCCGTGCCAAGGGGAGCCAGAGCCGCAAAATCACTACCATCAAATACAAATCGAAGAGTGTGCTGATCAAGAAGGTTAATGCATTCATCGAGATTTCTGCCTATATGAGTCCAATTAAAAACGCCCGTTATCTTTGTTTGAGCCGTCGGGAAAGTGGTTTAATTAAAATGTTTTTGCCATTTCTTCTGCGCGATTAATGCAGTTTTCCATGGCATTTTTTACGACGCCACGGAGATCTGCCGCTTCGAATGTGGCGATGGCTTGCGCCGTTGTTCCACCTTTAGAGGTGACATTTTCCCGTAAATTACCCAGCGTGAGCTCAGGATTTTGTTTAGCCATCATAGCAGCACCAAGGGCGGCTTGCTGCACTAAGCTTCTAGCTTTGGCTTCGTCCATGCCCATTTGTTTACCCGCATCAATCATCGATTCCATCAGCAGGAAGAAATATGCTGGTGAGCTACCAGCAAGGGCAATGACTTGATTAATTTCAGATTCTTCATTTACCCACACTATTTCACCGCCGCTGGACATCAATCGTTCAGTAATGGCTTTTTGTGCATCCGATAGGGGTTGCGGTGCGTAGAGTCCCGTCATGCCGACGCCGATTTGCATTGGGGTGTTTGGCATAGTGCGAACCAGCGTGATGGGTTGTGCTAAATACTGGCTGTAGCGTTCAGCTTTAATCCCTGCGGCAATAGTAATGATCAGCTTGTTAGACATATCAATGTCTTGCAGTGCTTGGCAGACTGGTTCCATTAACTGCGGCTTAACGGATAATACGATGACATCGGCATCTTGGGCGGCGCTGACATTATCTTGGGATACACGCACACCAAAGTCGTGAGCGAGGGCGTCGAGTTTACCTTGGCTTGGGTTGGTCGCCTGAACCTGTGATGCTGGATAACCACTACGAATTAAGCCGCTGATAATACTACGGGTCATATTGCCCGCGCCGATAAAGCAGATTTTTTGTTGACTCATGTGTACCCCATAATGTCTGGCCTAGGGCTGAATCCTATGGTTCAGCGATGACAAAATTAGACCGGATAAAAATTTCTATTTAATGTCTCTTTACAGTATTTGGGCTTTAGCTTGTAAAAACAAGACCAAATACCGAGTCAGTCGCTATACCTTAGTTTTCAATCTGTGATAGCGACAGTTGGCAATGGCCTCTTTAATGGCAATAGGTTTGATACTTATCGACTCAATTGATAGTTTCTTTTGAGGAATAATCCCGCTCTCCAAAGATGGCGCTGCCAATGCGCACCATGGTTGAGCCGCACTCGATAGCGATGTCCAAATCATTACTCATGCCCATTGATAGTGTATCGACATCGGGATAATGCTGTTTCAGTGTCTCGAATAACTGCTTGAGCTCGGTAAGTTCCCGGGTTTGCTGGGTAATGTTATCGGTTGCAGTGGGAATAGCCATTAAGCCTCTGAGCCTTAACTGCGGCAGTTGGCTGATGATATTGGCTAGCGGTAGCATTTGCTCGGCATCGATACCAGATTTTGTGTCTTCATCACTGATGTTGATTTGAATACACACGTTAAGTGGCGCAAGGTGAGTGGGGCGCTGCTCATTAAGCCGCTGGGCAATTTTTTCTCGGCTAAGGGTGTGCATCCAATCGAAGTGCTGGGCAACTAAGGCGGTCTTATTGGATTGTAGAGGCCCAATAAAATGCCATTCAATATCGGGATGAGTATCTTTTAGCGCTTCAATTTTTGTCGCACCTTCTTGAACATAGTTCTCACCAAAGCAACGCTGGCCTGCATTATAGGCGGCTATAATATCTGCGATAGGTTTAGTTTTACTGACGGCAAGTAAGCGAATAGTGTGAGGTAAGCGTGCGCATTTTTGCGCCGCTTGCGCGATCCTGCTCTGGGCGTGGGCGAGTCTGTCTGCTATTGTTGTCATGATGTAATTATCTAGTTGCAAGGATATCCCAAACTATGGAAATCACTGAGTTATTAGCTTTTAGTGTAAAACACAAAGCCTCGGATCTACACCTCTCTGCAGGGATATCTCCCATGATCCGTGTCGACGGTGAAGTGAGAAAAATCAATCTGCCCGCGCTCGATCATCAGGGTGTACACAGCCTTGTTTATGACATTATGAATGATAAACAACGCAAGGACTTTGAAGAACATTTAGAAATCGACTTTTCGTTCGAAGTCCCTAATTTAGCGCGTTTCCGTGTGAACGCCTTTAACCAATCTCGCGGCGCTGCGGCGGTATTTCGTACCATTCCCAGTGATATCTTGTCACTTGAGCAGCTAGGTGCGCCTGAAATTTTTAAAAAAATTGCCAGTTTTCCCCGTGGGTTAGTGTTAGTCACTGGGCCTACAGGTTCGGGTAAGAGTACCACACTTGCGGCCATGGTCGATTACATCAATGAAAACCGCCATGATCATATCTTAACCATTGAAGACCCAATCGAATTTGTTCATCCCAACAAGCAATGTTTGATTAACCAACGGGAAGTGCATCGCCATACCCACAGCTTTAACGCGGCACTGCGTAGCGCACTGCGTGAAGACCCTGACGTTATCCTCGTGGGTGAGATGCGTGACCTTGAAACTATTCGTCTGGCGATGACGGCGGCTGAAACGGGTCACTTAGTTTTTGGTACCTTACACACCACCTCGGCGGCTAAGACTATTGACCGTGTGGTTGACGTTTTCCCTGCCGGTGAAAAGGACATGGTGCGTACCATGTTGTCTGAATCATTACAGGCGGTTATTTCACAAACCCTGATTAAGAAAATCGGTGGTGGCCGTGTGGCTGCCCACGAAATTATGATGGGTACGCCCGCTATCCGAAATCTTATCCGTGAAGATAAAGTGGCGCAGATGTACTCTGCCATTCAAACGGGGATGGCCCATGGCATGCAAACTCTTGAGCAGTGTCTGCAAAACTTAGTTAACCGTGGCCTCATCACCCG
Organism: Shewanella sp. DNRA4; assembly: GCF_012843185.1. Taxonomy (NCBI): domain Bacteria; kingdom Pseudomonadati; phylum Pseudomonadota; class Gammaproteobacteria; order Alteromonadales; family Shewanellaceae; genus Shewanella; species Shewanella sp. DNRA4. The sequence goes on along the minus strand of NZ_JABAIP010000008.1, from coordinate 210,996 downwards.
TGAGGATGCCATGGCGAAGAGCTCAAACAAACAAGCGACGTTTTAAGGATTTATGATGGATGTCCGTCCGTTTTTAAAAGTCATGGTGGAGCGTAAAGCCTCGGACTTGTTTATTACCGCAGGGTTTCCGCCTAGCGCCAAAATTGATGGCGAGTTACGCCCATTAGCCGAGAGTGCCTTCACGCCCGCGCAGTCTTTGGATTTTGTCGAGTCCGTGATGACGGAGGCGCAAAAGAAGGAGTTTCACACGACTCGCGAGTGTAACTTTGCTTTTGCGGTTAAGGAGTTGGGGCGTTTTCGCGTCAGCGCATTCTGGCAGCGTGAGTCTCCTGGTTGTGTTATGCGCCGGATTGAGACCAAAATCCCTGAAGTGGATGATTTAAAACTGCCACCGATTTTAAAAGATCTGGTGATGAGTAAGCGTGGACTTATCATCATGGTGGGGGGGACAGGGACCGGTAAATCGACTTCCTTAGCAGCATTAGTCGGTTATCGCAATGCCCATGCCCGCGGGCATATCTTGACGATTGAAGACCCTGTGGAATTTGTTCACGATCATCGCAAAAGTATCATTACCCAACGTGAAGTGGGCATAGATACAGAGTCCTTTGATGCGGCGCTGAAAAGCTCGTTGCGTCAGGCGCCTGATGTGATCCTTATCGGTGAAATTCGAACCCAAGAAACCATGGAATTTGCGCTCTCCTTTGCTGAAACGGGCCATCTGTGTATGGCGACACTGCATGCTAACAATGCTAACCAAGCATTAGACCGGATTATGCACTTAGTGCCAGAAAGTAAACATCAACAGCTATTATTCGATTTGTCACTCAACCTGCGCGGTATTGTGGCGCAGCAGCTGGTGGCTAAAGTTGATGGAACAGGTCGCCGGGCGGCGATTGAAGTCTTGATCAATACGCCACGTGTCGCGAGTTTGATTGCTAAAAATGAACTGCATCTACTCAAAGAAACCATGGCCAAATCGAATGAGCAAGGCATGCAGACCTTTGACCAAGCTCTGTTAAAGCTCTATGTCGATGGGGAGATCAGTTATGCCGACGCGCTTCACCATGCTGACTCACCCAACGACTTGCGGTTAATGATTAAATTGCAAAATAAAGAACCCGCCAGTTCGAGCTTTATGGAAGGCGTGACCTTGGATATGGATTAATCCTATTTTGTCGTGTGTTAAAGCAGCTCGATTGAGCTGCTTTTTTATCAGCTAAAGCAATCGATAACTCCTTGTAGCTTTTATTTTTTTATTCAATATGATCTTGACCGTAGCAAGTGACGTAATAAGAATAAGTTCGCCTATCTTGGATCATTGAATAAGAAGGACATTATGATGAAACTCCCGCTATTTATCTTGACTAGCTTGATGAGCACCAGCGCTTTGGCGGCAACATGCCCAAGCTACCTTGATGTTGAAGTGCGTAAATTGCACTCAGAACAGAGCGTTAACTTATGTGAGCTCACTCAGGGTAAGCCTGTGCTGCTGGTCAATACCGCGAGTAATTGTGGTTATACGCCGCAATTTAAAGCCTTAGAAGCACTCCATCAACAATATAAAGATAAAGGGTTAGTGGTAATTGGTTTCCCTTCGGATGATTTTTTCCAAGAGGAGAATGATGAAAAAGACACAGCTAAGGTGTGCTACATCAACTATGGTGTCACCTTCACCATGCTCGCGACGTCTCCCGTCCGAGGTAGTGATGCTAACAGTGTATTCAAATACTTAGGCGATAAAGCTGGCTCACCCAAGTGGAATTTCTACAAATACGTAGTGAGTGGCGATGGCAATACTGTGCAGCAATTTAATTCTAAGGTTAAACCCGATAGTGCCGAGCTTAAGCAGGCAATAGAATCCGTGCTTTAATGCCCAATTTATTCATTTACAAATTTTAAGAGGCTACTTTGGCTAGGTTTTCAGGATTATCAAAAGAGATGGGTCACGCAACGCGTGGCAAAGTGGGTGTGTTGTTACTTAACCTTGGCACGCCAGATGCGCCAACGGCATCGGCCGTAAGGCGTTACCTTGCAGAGTTTTTATCCGACCCTCGGGTGGTAGAAATTCCAAAACTCCTCTGGATGCTGATTTTACATGGCATAGTGCTGCGCGTTCGCCCAGCAAAGTCCGCGGCACTTTATCAAAAGGTGTGGACAGAAGCTGGGTCGCCACTGATGGATATCAGTTTGCGGCAAACGGCTAAATTGTCTGATAAATTAACCGCCGATGGTTATCCAGTGTCGGTTCACTTAGCTATGCGCTATGGTAACCCTTCAGTGGCAAACACGTTACAGGATATGCATAAGCAAGGGATTGATAAGATAGTTGTTTTACCCTTATATCCCCAATATGCTGCGCCGACAACGGGTTCCGCTTTTGACGCTATTGCCAAGGAACTTTGTCAATGGCGCTATTTGCCCTCGCTGCATTTTATTAATACTTATCACGATAACCCTGAGTTTATTGCTGCATTAGTCAATTCGATTCGTGCCGATTTTGACAAACATGGCAAGCCACAAAAGTTAGTGCTGTCTTACCATGGTATGCCTGAGCGTAATCTTCATCTGGGTGACCCCTATTATTGTTTTTGCATGAAGACCACTCGTCTTGTGGCTGAGCAATTGGGTTTGGCCAAAGATGAATTTGCGATTACATTCCAGTCACGTTTTGGTAAAGCTAAATGGTTACAACCTTACACGGATGCGACGATGGCGGCTCTGCCGAGTCAAGGTGTGCGTGATGTTGCGATTGTATGTCCAGCATTTAGTGCCGATTGTTTAGAGACGTTAGAAGAGATCGTGGGCGAAAATGGCCATATCTTTACTCATGCTGGGGGGGAGAAGTTCCGTTATATTCCAGCGCTAAATGATAATGATGACCATATCAGCATGATGGCGAGCTTGGTTAAACCCTATCTGTAAGCTTTATAACAGTTGAGATAAAAAAGGATAGCTCAGGCTATCCTTTTGTTTTGATATCGCTCATTAGTCGCCGAAATGATTTTCAAAATAGCTTTCGACAATCAATACGGCTGACACAGCATCAACTTGACCTTTGGTGAGGGCTTTGAAGCCGCCGAGTTCAAATAGCCTAGCTTTTGCATCTGTGGTGGTGAGTCTTTCATCCTGAGTGACAATTTTGACCCCAAACTTAGCGTTTAGTCGGTTGGCAAATTTTCTTGCTCTGTGGGTCATTTCTTGTTCTGTGCCATCCATGTTGAGCGGTAAACCCACGACGACTAAATCGGGTTGCCACTCTTGGATGAGTTTGGCTATTTCATCCCAATTTGGAATGCCATCAACGGCCTTAAGAGATAAAAGTGGTGTTGCGCTGGAGGTAATTTGTTGCCCTACGGCAACGCCGATGCTTTTTGTACCAAAATCAAAACCTAACACGGTTTTAGTATTCATCTGATATTAACTCGTTAAATAAAGTGAGATTAAGCGTGGCCTGCCTGTGTTGAAAGTTGCCAAGCCTCAAATCCCAGTGAACGGCTAGCTTGTTGCCATCTATCTTCGTGGTTTACTTCGAAGAGTAAGGTGTGATCAGCGGGGATCGTAAGCCAAGAGTTATCGGCAAGTTCTTGCTCTAACTGATTTTTACTCCAGCCAGCATAACCTAATGCTACGAGAAACTTATCTGGTGAGCGCTTACTGCCTATAGCGGTTAATACGTCTCGAGATGTGGTAAGCATCAGTCCCGAGCATAATTCCGTACTATTGGCCCAATAGGGTTGGGAAGTATGTAGTACAAAACCTCTATCTTGGGAAACTGGCCCGCCCATTAAGACTTGCGCTCCCATTGCAAAATCGGCAGACACTTGCTCTGTTGGGAGATCCATCTGCTCGAGCAATGAGTTAACTTCAATGCCCAGCGGTTTATTAATCACTAGTCCCATGGCGCCTTTTTCATCGTGCTCACATAAATAGATGACGGTGCGCTCAAAAAAAGTGTCATCGAGTGATGGCATGGCGATTAAAAAATGGTTCTGCAAACTCTCCATTAAATGCTCCGTTCAGCCCACATGCATTGATCGATAGATAAAATCCAGCTACTTAGGATCGTGGCGTATCAACCGCCGGCTAATTTGACTTTATAGTTTTGTTTTTCAAGCAACTGTTTGAGTAGTTCACGGTTATCGGTTTGCACTTCGATCGTGAAATCTTTAACCGTCCCACCACAACCACATTGTTTTTTAAGTGTTTGTGCTAGTGCTTTTAAGCCAGCATCGTCAAGCCCTAGGCCTGAAATGACCGAGACACCTTTACCTTTACGGCCTTTGCTGTCTCTGTGGATACGCACAATGCCATCGGATGCGGGGAGTGCTTTTGCTTCTGGTTCGGCAGTAATGCGACCTTTATCAGTGCTGTATACTAAGGAAACGTTGGGATCTACTCTCATAAGTCATCTTTTATCTGAATGTAAACTGCTTAAGTCTATCAAATTCATTATGCTTCGTGGAGGTAAAAAGTAGAGGTAAAAAAAGGCCACAGACAGAGACTGAAAGTGGCCGAAGGTAAATGCTAGCTCTTTGCAGGGAAGTAGCATGTTTTCAAACGGAATTTATAGATGTTGCAAAACCATAGCGATTAATGCCAATGCGGTGAGTAGGGCGCAGGGCATAATAAAACGATGTAATTTGGGAAGTGCAATTAAACAGGCTGTGGAAACAAAACCAAATGCGGCAATTGTGGTGTAGTCTGCACCATTTGATACAGCTTCGAATATCAGCCAACTCATTACAATCAAAGGCAAAAACAATAACATCATCGGGAGATGAGGCGTGAGTTTATTGTTATTGGTGTCGATTGAGGCTTTTTGTGGCGCTAGCCAGAAAATTGCTGATGCAACAATCAATGCGCTAATGAACCAGTACATGTTATTTATCCCTTAATCGCTTTAAGTGATAATCATTATCATTTAAAGCGGTTGCTGAAGTCAAGCTGAATAACGCTCTGCTTTTCATTATATTGAGTTGTAGAATCGGCCATTGCTCTGTAAGCTAAATTTATTTATCGGCTCATTTGTGTTCTTTACGAAATCCAAGGAAATCACCATGAAAAATTTTATCGTAGGGTTAGCAGTGCTGGCCTTGAGTGCTTGTAGTTCTCTTAAGTCTGGTTGGGACTATGATCCCAGTGCCAATTTCTCTCAATACAAAACCTATGCTTGGGTAGCACAAAAGACCGATGCTTCAGGTTATCATCTCGATGGTCTGATGGATCAGCGAGTGCGTGATGCAGTTAATGCACAACTTTCTGCTAAGGGCATGACGTTAGTCGATGCAAAAGACGCTGATGTCCTAGTTAACTATCTGACTAAAATCGACAAAAAGATTAATGTAGATACTTTCAATACCAACTTTGGCTATAACCCTTACTATGGTCCTGGTTGGGGATGGGGTGGCAACATGCAAACTCAAACCACGGTGAGAGAATACGAAGTTGGTACGTTGATCATTGATTTAGTTGATAATAAAACAGCTAAGTTAATATGGCGTGGTTCGGTGGCTGACACCATTCGTGATAAAAATACTCCTTCTGAAAGAGTCCAGCTCATCAATGACGCTGTTGGAAGTGTCATGGCGAATTATCCTCCGAAACCTGAAAACAAATAATTTACTTTTAGTCTAAAAAAGCGGCTATTAGGCCGCTTTTTTGTGGCCAAAATTTAGGCTTGAATGACGTGATGTTGAGTTTTCTACAAAATTTCAAAGTTTAATTGATTATGCTTTATTAAAACTTATCAAAAAATAAGCTTAATTGAATGTGGTGGACTGCTATCTATTAGTTAATTTATTGTTATTTAAGGATTGTGGCGTAGCGTGATATTGAAAGTTAGAAATGACTAATGCATAAATGGTATCAATAGATTAAATATTCTAATGACAAAATTTAAATAATCTCATTATCCAGCCCGTGGATTATCAGGCAAAATCCGTTTTTTATGCATGGGTAATAAGTAGTTTAAATGCAAGAAGCGCAATTTATCGGATTATTATGGCTGATTGGGATTTTGGCTGAGGCCATGACTGGGGCATTAGCAGCTGGCCGTAAGCAGATGGATTTATTCGGCGTAGTCATTATCGGTTGTGCTACCGCTATTGGTGGCGGCACCTTACGAGATATGTTACTTGGAAATTACCCTTTGATTTGGGTCGAGAATGTCCACTATCTAATTGCGATTGCATTTGCATCTTTGTTAACTGTCGCGATTGCGCCAGTTATGCGTTATTTGTCTAAGCTGTTTTTGGCAATCGATGCCTTAGGCTTAGCTGTGTTCTCAATTGTTGGCGCGCAAAAGACCCTGATGCTTGGTTTTAGTCCAACTATTGCGGCCGTTATGGGATTGGTTACCGGTGTTTTTGGTGGGGTTATTCGCGATATTCTTTGTAATCAAGTGCCTTTGATTTTTAAGAAAGAGCTCTATGCGGTAATCTCACTCTTTACGGCGGGGTTATATATCACGCTAAAAGCCTATCAATTGGCTGAGTGGGTTAATCTATTAATTTGCTTAAGTTTTGGATTTAGCTGGCGGATGTTAGCATTACGCTATCATTGGTCTATGCCTACCTTCGACTATCAAGCCAATGGTGACCAACATACGCACTAGTAAAAAATAGGGCATTAAATGCCCTATTTTTATGCTTATTACTGTGCTTGAATGGTTTTTAGCGCCTCTAGCGCGGCATCATAGTTTGGATGCTGGGCAATGTTGGGTACTAATTCTTGGTACTTGAGTTTACCTTCGGCATCGACGATGAAAATCGCCCGTGCAAGTAAGCCATAATCTTCAATTAACAGACCATACTTCTCGCCAAAATCACGCCAAACAGAATCTGATAACACTTTAATATTTTCGACATTCTCAACTTTACAAAAACGTTTTTGCGCGAAAGGTAAATCCGTGCTGATGGTTAGCATGACGACATCATCAGAAAAGTGGCTGACCTCACTATTAAAGCGTTTAGTTTGTAACGCACAAACACCCGTATCCAAGCTAGGCACTGCACTAATCAGGATGGTTTTTCCCTTAAAGTCGGTTAAGTTGATTGGATTGAATTTATCATCAACGACTTTAAATCTTGGGGCCATTTGCTCAAGTTGAGGTAATTTTCCTTCTAGGGTGACAGTCTTTTCACCCATCATTACTTGGGTTTTATTGCTAGCAATCGCCATAGGGCTGAGCAGCATTAAACTAAAAACACAGCCAGCGGCCAGAAATGAAACATACTTTGGCATATTCTCTCTCTTACTCAGATATGTGTGCATATTCGGTTAAGGTACGCCAAAATCCGACTTATCACCATAAAAAAGGCCGGTTTTCACCGGCCTTCTAATATCACTGCTGATTATTTGCTCTCGGGCAGTTGTTTTACATGAATATCCATTTGTGGAAATGGAATTTCAATATTGGCTGCATCAAGCGCATTTTTGATTTGTTCTAAAATCTCGAAACGAGCTGTCCAGTAATCCGCCGTTTTTACCCAAGGACGAACTACAAAGTTGATTGAAGAATTTGCTAGTTCAGACAGACCCACGGTGTAACCCGGTTCTTTCAGCACATATTGGTTGTTATCTAAAATCTCGGTTAAAACTTTTTTAGTCTGGGCAATATCCGCAGAATAAGACACGCCAATGACTAAATCGATACGACGATTTTCTAAGGCTGAGTAGTTGGTGATCGTGCCATTCATGATTGAAGAGTTGGGCGCAACGATAACCTTATTATCTGGCGTGCGTAATTTAGTTGAGAAAATGGTGATTTCATCAACAGTGCCAGCAATACCAGCAGCTTCAATATAGTCACCCACGCGACATGGGCGGAATAACACCATTAACACGCCTGAAGCAAAGTTAGATAATGATCCTTGCAGCGCTAAACCTATCGCTAAACCGGCGGCACCGATAACCGCGACTAAAGATGCGGTTTGCACACCAATTTGGCCTAAGGTGGCGATAATGGTGAAGACAAACACAACAGCCCACGATAAGTTGGCTACAAAAGAGACCACCGTTGGATCAACTTTGCGGCTGTTGAGTAGCTTTCGCACTACCTTTTGCGCAACGCCGGAAAAATATTTACCGACAAAAAAGATAACAAGGGCAAATAAGATCTTCACTCCATAGGTCATGATCAGATCTGGAGCCTGCTTTAATAAGCCTTCAAGGTTTTCCATTAAATTACTCCCTAAAAATACGCTAACAAAACTACTTATTATTGACGAAAAATTGTACTCGTCTATTTAATCTGCGACCTTCGCTAGAACGATTATCTGCTACTGGTTCAGATATACCTTTACCGACAACGGTAAAGCGATTTGGGTTGAATCCATAGTCTTCAACCAAAATTTGTTTCACATTTTGCGCACGTTGAAGTGATAACTGATAATTAAACTCAGGTGTGCCGACAATATCTGTGTGCCCAACCAAGATTAAATGAACATCAGTATTTGACTCTAAAAATGCTTTGACTAAGGCTAATGCTTTCCACTGCGATAAATCTACCTCTGCTATCGCAAACTCAAAATACACAATGGCTGTCTCAATATGATGACAATCAGGAGCTGAATAGGTGCTGGGGTCATTGAGATTACATTGAATATTAGTGGCCGTGGCTTCGACTTCATAAACACAGCCATTTGCCATCACCGTAGTGTTAGCGGTTGTGTTGGGGCAGGCATCTTTAATATCGGGCACGCCATCTTGATCTGTATCCTGCCACGCATAAGCTGGTAGCATTAGGGTTAAACTCAATGCTAAAGAGGCTAGTTTAATCCATTGCATTACGGATATATTCACCACAAATCACCTTATGTTTAATATCTAGCAGTCAAAATCACTAGGAGATTGGCATTGCTTTAGCATGAGCATCCTAGTTGGCTATTGTAGCTTTTAAACGTTATAACGCCAAGTTTTGCCATTTATTCGATATAAATCAATTATATCAGATTAAATTTTGCATTAGGTTGTATGTTTTATCGGCAGCTATGTCAGGAAGCTATACAATTTTTTCCTTTAAGGCTAGAGTCGCTAGGCGTGTTTGATATGCGCATAGGGGATAGGCAGAAGAAGTTGAGGACAAAATGATAGATTTACGCAGTGATACTGTAACCCAGCCTACTGAGGCAATGCGTTTAGCCATGTCGAGGGCTGAAGTGGGTGATGATGTTTATGGTGATGATCCGAGCGTTAACCGTTTACAGGACATGGCCGCCGAGATGTTTGGTTTTGAGGGAGCACTTTTTACGGCATCTGGCACCCAAGCCAATCTACTGGCTTTGATGTCGCATTGTGAGCGCGGGGATGAATATCTATGCGGTCAGCAAGCTCATAACTATAAATTTGAAGGTGGTGGTGCGGCGGTGTTAGGTAGTATTCAACCACAACCGCTATTAAATCAATTAGATGGGACTATTGCTCTTAGCGAAATTGAAGCGGCAATCAAGCCTGATGATATTCATTTTGCCCGAACGCGCTTGCTGAGTTTGGAAAATACTATCGGGGGGAAAGTGTTGCCCCAAACCTATCTTGCCAATGCGCAGGCACTGGCTTTTCAGCGCGGTTTAAAAATTCATTTAGATGGTGCAAGAGTGGCTAATGCCGCAGTGGCACAAGGGATCGCTATTGCTGATATCGCCGTACACTTTGATTCCGTTTCGATCTGTTTATCAAAGGGATTATGCGCGCCAGTCGGATCGTTACTCTTAGGCGATGAACGCCTCATTAAAAAAGCGACGCGTTGGCGAAAAATGCTTGGTGGCGGTATGCGTCAAGCTGGGATTCTAGCAGCTGCGGGGGAGTTAGCTCTAACTGCGCAAGTTGAAAGATTGGCAGATGATCATCAAAACGCTGCATATCTGGCCCAACAGTTAAGCCTATTAGACGAGTTTGAAATTGACTTGCCATCCGTTCAAACCAATATGGTGTTTGCAACCTTAGCTTCTCATATCGATGAACAGTCCTTAGCGCAACGCTGTCGTAATGAGGGCATTTTGATTAGTCCTGGGCGTACCATACGTTTTGTTACCCATAAAGATGTCTCGCGCCAGGATATTGATAAAGTACTGCGGGTTTTTAAATTACATCTGCAGGCGTAATTGATTAAAGTCCAAGTTAAACCTTGGGCTTTTCTTTGTTTTCAGTTCAGCCTATTGCGGATTTAAAAATCAATCGTTGAATTGTGAACCAGATGCAAGGCGAATTTTTTAAGCCTATCTATACTAAAAACAATAACATTAAACCATCAAGGGAAAGCTAGGTTGAAACCTAATAATACTAATAAAGGGGTTGATTATTGGACAAAACGGATAAGTGAGTTGGAAATGCCAGCGCTTTGTTCCACCGTCCAAACGTTAGAAAAGCTTGCCAAGGATGACGTTTCTTCACTTGCCTTATTAGGGCGTAGCGTGATGCATGATAACGCCCTCACATCACGTATTTTACGGGTCGCAAATAGCGCTATTTACCATAAGGGCAGTACGCAAATTTCTACTGTAAGCCGAGCCGCTATTGTGCTTGGTTTTGATGCAGTTCGTAATATTTGTATCACTGCACAATTATTATCTAGCTTGTTAGAAAGTAAAAACCTCTCGCCTTCAGTATATCAAAGATTAATCAAATTAATGGCTAAGGCATTTCAAGCTGCCATGTTAACTCGGATGATGCTGAGTCATTATGATGATGATATTCAAGAGGAGGCCTTTATAGCCTGTTTGCTTTTTCATATTGGTGAGAGTGCGTTTTGGAGTATCGGGGGAGAATTTACCGAAACCCTCGATAGCCAATTAACGAAATGTGAAACTCCAGCAGAAGAGCGAACTCTTATTCGTGAATCATTAGGTACCTCTTTTTCACAGCTAACCCAGAGTATTGCTCGCCATTGGGGATTGGGGGAGTTATTGATCCAAGCGGTAAATAATCCCGATGACTCTCGTCCTGAAATACGCTGTATATTTTTAGCGGATAAACTTTGCGAAACGCTCTCAGTGGCGATACCAGATCAGATCGATCTTGAGAAATTTATAACTCAAGCGGCTAACTTTACCGGGCTGGATGAGAGTGAATTTACCTTAAGAATGCAGCGTTGTACCAAGGCGACCCATAAATTAGCTGAAGCCTATGGCGCTAAAGTGTTGATTGACTATCTACCTGATCCCAAGAGGCTCGATAAGCTTGAGTCTCGTTTGCCTGAAGTAGAACTACCGATTTTTGCTGCCAATTTAAATATCCAATTAGCTAAACTGCGTGAGCTTACCGCTTTTGCAATCAATAAAGCCGATTTTAATCAAATCATGCAAACCGTACTTGAGGGTATTTTAGAGGGGGTTGGAGTTGATCGCTGTGGTGTGTTGCTGTTGTCTCCTAGCCGTAAACAGCTACAGCCAAGGATTATGCTTGGCAGAGATGCAGAGGAAATGAAGCGATTATTTATTATCGAACTTGGAGATAAGAAGGGGTTATTTCCAATGGCGATGGAGCATAAGGAGTCACTTTGGGTTGATAATCCGAGTGCCAAAAAATGGCAAGAACAATGTCGTGAGTTGAAAGTGCAATTGCCAGAGTCGGGTTTTTTAGTGGCACCCTTGTTGGTGGATAATAAAGTGATCGGCTTTTATTATGCAGATAGAGGACCATCTGAGAGGTGTTTTACAGAAGTGGATTTTCAAGCTTTCATCCACTTCTCACAGCTGGCAAATGTGTGTTTTACCGTGTCCTTAAAATAACGATTTACTGTGCTTTTTTAATTTCAGCAGTGATTTTTTTCGCTATACCATTGGGGATGGGAAAACTTAAATGATATTGAGCTATTTTCCATTCTCCATTGGTTTTGATTAATGTTCCTGTACCACGACTCACGCCATAACTCGGACTATTGAGCAGTTCGTCGAACAGAATTACATCACCATGCTGCACTAAATGGCGCGAAGTTAAATCGTAGCGCCAGCCTTTTGTGGGACGGGAATAGTGTTCAAATTCTGCCATTCCCCAGCGCTCATTCGCATCTGTTCCGATAAAAATCCCATCCTGACGATACAGTGAAAAATATTTATCCCAATCGGCACTACTGGAATATTGATTCAATTGATCAAGTACTTGAGCTGCGGCTTGTTCATCGGCAGATGGGACTGATATGCCGCTTGTTGCTGGTATGATGGCATTATTATCATTAGCATGGTTATTCGAGCTGAAGAGTAACGCTACCACAACAAGAATGAACATAGTGGTACAGAATCGACTTGAATTTTGCCGAGTGGCATTATGCGAAGTGGCTGAAAGATGTTTGTATTTAGCTATTGTCATAGGGTATTCCTTGTGTTTATTACTTTGTAATGACATCAGTGCCAATTGAGCGGATCGACTTGATAGAAATGACTTAACTCTCGATAAAGTGCTGGATGTTCTTGGTTGAGTTCTGCTGGTTTTTCAAAAAAAACTTCGGTCGCTACGGCAAAAAATTCTGCTGGGTTGGTAGCCCCGTAGCCATTAAATAGGGCTGGTTTACCGACGGCAGTATCTTCAACTAGTTCATTAAATGCTTGATTAAATACGCTTGACCAAGACAGATAATCTTGGCCACGAGCTAAAATTGGGGCGCCATTGGCGTGGCCATCCTCTTGATCTAATTGATGGGCAAACTCATGGATGACAACATTGTTGCCATCGTGTGGATTGGCAGCGCCTTCAAGCGTATTTTTCCATGAAAGTATTACTTGTCCCTGTTCCCATGATTCTCCAGCGAGTACGTTACGTTGCTCCCTGATTAAGCCTGATGGATCTTGTCGTTGGCTGTCGACTATAAATGCATCGGGGTAGACCAAAATTTGTCTTAGTTTAGGGTAGAAATCGGTCTTGCGATTAAGTAGCAGTAGGCATGCTTGGGCAGCAATAGTGACTCGAATTTCATCGGTTATGAGTAAACCATCGCAGCCAACAAAATGCTTTTCATCTAAAAATACCTGAATATGACGTTTAAGTTGCAATTGAAGATCTGCAGGTAATGCATGAAAAAATGGAAGTCTTCTTTTTAGTATTGCTCGCCAAGTCTTTGGAAAGGGGCTTGCCATCACTTGTTTACGATGGAAGTTTTTGCGCCAACGACTGGAGGCCAACCAAGCAATCGCACTGAGGCCAAATATTAGAATCGTTAAACTGGCGAGCATAGTCCCTCAGTGTGGTATTGATGTCAGTTATATTAGCTAATGGGGATTGAGTGTACTGAACTCAATCCTTTGGTTAAAAATAAAACGCTTTCAGTGAGTGGCTTAATGCGGGATGAGTGGTATTAGTGAGCGCCAATGAAGACTTCTGTGCGATTTCGCCCTGCTAGTTTGGCACGATAGAGCGCCTCATCAACATGGCTTATCAGCTTGTTTGCATCGAGTAATTGCGGAGGTTGCCAGCAGGCAATTCCTAAGCTAATGGTGACAATCCCCATGTTTGATGAGCCTTGATGGGGAATATGCAAGTCTATAATGGTTTCGCGCAGATGTTCGGCAATTTTGTAAGCATCTTCAATATGGCTTGAGGGCAAGAGTAACATAAATTCTTCACCACCATAGCGAGCTAGAATATCTGTGGGACGTTGTAGAATTGCTTTGGTGGCCTCGACGATCTGTTTTAAGCATTGATCACCGACAACATGGCCATATTGATCATTAAATTCCTTAAAGTGATCTAAATCGAACATCACAATACTCAATGGCATATTATGATCGTTGGCGTAACTCAATTCTTTTAGTATTTGGCTATCTAAATAGCGGCGATTATAGCATCCAGTGAGTCCATCGGTTTCTGCCATCGCTTTAACTTGAGCTGCGTAGGTTTTTAGGGTTTCAAGTGAACTCACCATTTGTTGCAGTTCAAGGTTATCGGTAATCGGCATTTGGGTATCGAGTTTTTCATTGGCGATGGCATTCATTGCATCACGAGTCTCAATCACGGGTTTAATAATACCTTTAGCAATAAAGTGCCAACTGGTGAGCCAGATAAAAAAGCAATAAAGAATACCTCCACAAAAGATGAGGATGACAAACGAGGTACTATCACTCTTGAGATCGGTGCCTGCGATCTGAATTTCATCTTCAACATGGTTGACTAACTCTTGGGTGAAGGTTGCTATTTGCCTCGCTGCACTGGCTTGATAGCCAAAATGAGCATTGGCTATTTGAGTACTTTTTAAGGCATTACGGGATAGCTCAAATAAGTTGTCATTGCCAACCATGTTTTGTTTTATTTGCGATAACCAGTTGAGATAAATTGTATTACTCGAATGCATAGACGCGACGATATTTTCCATTTGAATAAGTCGTCGCATCGCTTCCCGTTGAAGGTGATTTAACGTCGCTATATTTTGGGTATTTTTTACTTCATCTAATAACACAAACAGGTGCTCACCTTGGTGCAGGTATTCCGAAATAGCTTGATGTTCTATCTGATTGTCGGTAATTCCACTGAGATCTTTATGGTCAACTAATAGAGCGAATCGTTCATGGGTCTGATTCAGTTGAGTCTGCATTTCATCAGAAAATGCTGATGACATACCGGCCAAATTTGTTTGAATATTTTGTGCCTGTAACTTTGCCTGTAAAGCACTGTCCGTAAGCGTATTGAGCAATGGGAGTTGTTGCTGATAATAAAGCTGAGTATCAATCGTTGTGTTTAGGGCTTGATACATCTCGGGAGTGGTTTCAAGACTTAGTAATACTTTTGTATCTTTTAACAAATGCTCCCATTGATTAGTTAACTCTGAAAGTAGGGACAGTCGTTGTTGCTCAGTATCATAGTGGTTTAATTCTGTGGTGATAATTTGCAACCTTTCACTGTTTTTCGCTAGTTGCAGCGCAGTGGTGACTTTCACGACATCACTATTTACCAGTTGCTCAATTTCAGTTCTCAATTGTTGTGACAATAGGATAGCGATAATGCCATTGAGTAACGCCATGCCGAGAATAATATAGAAGGCTAGCGTAATTTTCTGTTTAAGACTGGTCAGTCGTTTTGAGTTCATTTGTTTTTCTTGTCGATTGCAGGGACTTCCCCGTAGGTGTTCTGCAAATGTTTAATTTTGGTGCTTAACTCAATAAAAATATCTGTACTATTGGCTTCATGCTGGCTTGCGGCATAACAAGCATGACTTAATTCTGGATAAATCTGCCCCATTGCTGTAGTGGTAAAGTGTCCTACTTCCAATACTTTAGTCGACCAGAACAAGTTAGCAATGTGGCTTGCCTCAAATGCACCAGCAACAGACCTTTTTGAAGCTTGTTTAAATTCGGGAGCCGTAACGACATCCATTCGGCATGGATTTCCGCCGCCAAGCGCATAGGCATATTGGGCTTCAAAAGTGCCCATATATTTGAGTAACCAATAGGCGGCTTGTGGATTTTTACTGTCGTAGCTCACCGCAAAGGCATAGGCACCATTGTAAGGAGTTCCTCCGGGGACTTGAGATACCCCAAGTCGAGCACCAGGTATATTGGCTTCAACTTTAAAAGAGGCTGGCCAAAGGTTGTTATAGGCAAAGGGCCATATGGCTACCTGTCCCGTCGCCATAGCATTCGCGGCTTCATTAAAGGCAAACTTATCATCAGCAGGATAGGCATAGGGCATTAGTTTGCGATAGATTATTCCAGCGGTAATTGCCTGTTGATTGACACTCGGAACTTCAAAGTGAGTCAGTTTTTTTTGTTGATCATAAATAGGCCACATCCAAACGCCGCCTAAACTCCAAATAATGCTGGAAAACTCATCGTTAATATGGGGTTTATTACCCGACATCAACGCTAGGCCATAAAAGTTATGGGTCAATGGTTTGTCTGCAAGGAGTTCACCCGCTTTTCGCGTAAAGAAGACGGCTTGATCTTCTAATTCTTGAAAGTTGGTCGCGGGTTTGAGTGGGTAGCCAAACCGTTGTTGAAAATGAGACTGTTCGGTTTTATTTTCAAATAAATCGGCGCGGTAATGACTTCCCATTACGTAGTTATTATAGGGAATTGCGTGCAATTCTCCGTGGTAGGATAAAATATTCAGTAATGATGGATAGTAGGGTTCGAGGTAGCTTTCCATCGCTTTTTCACCATCGGGATCATAGAGTTTTGCTAATTCCAACAGGGGGACTGTATAGCCGTTTGCCGCCCATTCTTTTGCCCAGCCAGCCTCCATAGTGAGCAGATCGTATTTTCCTTCCCCCATTAATAATGCGTGGGTCTGAAGTTCGAACATGCTTTCAAGTTCGGTGCTAATCACATTGACTTTAACACCGGTTTTTTCGGTGAATTTGGGTAGCATTTGCTGGGTGAGATAGTCAGTCCAAAAGCCTTTTTCGGCAACTAAAGTGATTGGCGTTTTATTCGGCAAGGGGGGAATTTGATCCAAAGAAAACTCCGCTAAGGCGGGAGGTGCTAGCGTTAATCCCAGTCCGAATAATAGGATTGACAAACGTGTTAACAAGAATAACTCCTTAAATACTCGGGCTATTGATGCTAATCAATAGCATTAATCAGCTCAGCTGTACATTAAGGATAGATTTGTAAAAAAAATTGACTCAATTTTTTTATCGGTTTTTTAGACAAAAAAAGTCCGATGACCTAATTAATTCAGATCATCGGTAAAGGGTGGGAGATGGTGCGCAATTAAGCTTGTTTTATTTGCTGTTCGCGCATCTGCCTCAATGCGGTTGGCAAAGCATAATGTTGTTCAATTAAAAAACGGATCAATTTAGATTTAGAAATATCACTTTCCTCTGAGAGCGTTGCTAAATGGGCTATTGCCGCCTCACTCAGTGAAAATGTGGCTTTGCGGTAATGTGGCCGTTCGTCGTCAATCGTGGTATCAAGGGATCTTGATGCTGTTTGTGGTCGATGCAAAGTTACCACATTGGAAGTATCCAAGGTGACTTCAAGTGGTGATTCTTTCACTCGCTCCATCGCCGCCACTGAGTTGCCCGTGCTTGGAATATGACTTTCTCCCATAGCATAAAGGGTTGCGGCATCAATAAACTCATCGAGGGAGAGGGGCTGGACGCCTCCCCTAGATGGCATAGCGTTTTTCTTGAGGTCGCTGAGTCCCATATTGTCCTCTCAGATGATTCGGCTGAGGTTGATTGATAGCGGCACGATGCGCGGCTATTGGTGTGCTTGGTTTGAGTAAGGCCGTTAACGAGGCTGTGCAGTCCACTTGAAACATTTCACAGGCGATAGCACGGATTTCAGCTGCGGCTTTACCCTTTGGTTCTATCTCCATCACCGACAATCCAGACTCTTCACTGTCATCATAGATATTACGACTATAGGTAATTGCATCTAATACATTGATATCGTAGGTTTTACAGACCTCTTTAGCCTCTAAAATACGATTCGCTTGATTGGGAAGGTTGGGGCATTGCGTGATAACGAAAGACGCGTGTAATTTAGGGTTAATCATCTTACAAGTTGCGACGATATCATCCATATGACTCACGGTTTTTAAATCTCGGCGTTTGGGTCTGAGCGGCATTAATATATGCGATGCAACTGACATGGTTGCCCTTAATGCAAGATTATCCTGCCCACCACAATCAACGAGTACAAAGTCATAGTGTTGTTCTAAGCTCAGAAGATCGTTACGGATCTTGCCATAAAGTTGTACACAGTTAATGCTTGCCAGTTTCGGATTATTGTTTCTGGCTTGGATCCAATCCGATGTGGTTCGCTGTGGATCGCAATCCACCATGATGACAGAGGCACCACATTCGGTGGTGAGAAATACTGCGATATTTTGTGCGAGGCAACTCTTACCGCTGCCGCCTTTTTCGCCGCCGACTAACACTATCATGACGAGTTCCTCAATGCTTAGGCTATCACTTGGGCGGTAATATGTTGCTTATGGTTTTTTTACCGCACCTTGTTGTCATAAACGAATGTAAACCCTGTGTTAACGTTGGTCAATTATCTGATTTTTGACGTTTTTTTATAAAATGTCGCGTGATTAATATTTGACGCCACCATGTAATATGCCGTTAATTTGACTCTTTCTGCTAGCGGGATTACTTAGGCGATTTTGAATTTTAGTTATCTGATTATTAAGGTTTTTAGTGAATTTTTAACATCAATTGATTATGAATGTTTGTTCTCCATTGCGGCAATGATATTGAAATTAAGGCTTGGTATAGTTTACTTTGAACGTTTATTTTGATTTTTTATGCAAAAATATTATTAAAACATTGGCCTCTCACGACTACTTTTCAAACGAAAGTTGTCTTGCATAAAGCTTGAGTGTCATCAAATTGCCACCTTGTTGAGTTAGTCTTTCCCATTAATGCCGTCTAATCACCTTGATTTTTCTACCATTCGTGAAGGGATGCCCAAATGGATATTAAAATGTCAATGCCTATTGAATTTGAGCTGGTTGAAACTGCTCCTTTATTTCATGAGTTGCTGAATCTACGCGATGCGGCTGGGTATCCTTCTATCGGCGTTGAGATGGCTGATGGGCATCCGTTACAGCCTTTATATTGGGTATCTATTCGCTTAACGAGTGATCAGTCAAAAAATACCTGCGCGATAGTGGCAACAGCCTGCGTATATGGTGATAAGGCTAACCATCTGGCGATTGAGGATTTTATTGTTTTACCTGAGTATCGGCATGTGGGGCTGGCAAAAATAATGTTAGAGCGAGTCATGACTTTTGTTGATGAGCATGCGAGTCAAGGAACTTGTGTGAGCATTAACGCCCACGGAGAAGAAGAACGACTCTGTATTGAGTACGGTTTTGAGTATTCACATTGTGCGAATCTTGGACCGAATCTGCGTAAAATCTACGCTTGATGCCGTATCAACTCAGGGTAAGCCTGCGGTTTGCTCTGAGTTTATCCCCCCTTAGTCGTTCTCAGCTTGTATTAGCCATAGGCATTCATCGGGTATTAGGGTAGCATCCTCAATCTAGTTTTCTGTCTGAGTTCAAGCTAATACTGTCATGGATCAACAACAGCTTATCGATGCCGTAAATCAGGTCATGCCCTTTGGCAAATATGCTGGCCGCCGCTTACTCGAATTGCCTGAACCCTATCTTGTGTGGTTTCATCAACAAGGTTTTCCAAAGGGAAAATTAGGGGAGCAGTTAGCGCTGATTTATGAGGTAAAACTCAATGGCCTTGAGGGCATGTTAAAACCGCTATTGAAATGAGTTCCCTACTAAGCGATAAAAATCCTACTTTTGCGATAAGTGTTGTATTTCGTGATAGAGATTGGCGATTTATTACCTATGGCATGTTTTAATGCTGCATATTAGTAAAACACAAGGAACAAAAGGCATGATGGCAAAATTGGTAAAATTAGCTGCTGTAGCAACATTAGCGTTAGGTATGTCAAGTGCTTGGGCACAGGGCGTAGTTCATGAAGGTACTGTGGTTGATACTATGAATGGTGGCGGCTACACCTATGTTCAAATTAAAGAAGCTGACAACACGTTTTGGGCTGCAGGCCCAGAAGCTGAAGTCAAGAAAGGTGACAAAGTAGCTGTGGTTGAGCAAATGTGGATGAACCAGTTCACCAGCAAAACCTTAAACCGCACCTTCGACAAGCTGTTGTTTGTTGGTCAAATCGAGAAGAAATAATCGATGTCTTAGCAACATTCATGTTGTGATGAGTTCCTAAACCGCCTCGCCTTGTTCGAGGCGGTTTTGTTTTCAGCGGTGTTCGGCTTAAATAAATGTCAACGCTATCACTTCTCAATAAATAACTGCAAAATACGGCAAATACTCGCAATGATATTTGAGCATACCGTGTCAATGTCTAACCAAACTAACGAGAAAATTGAAGTCGTCGCTTATCAGCGTTGCTATGCAAGTGCGGTCAGTCAGCTTTTTCATCACTGTGTTCATCAAATACAGCATGAGCGTTATACTACTGCGCAGTTAAATGCCTGGTCACCCTCGCCCCGTTCCAGTAAACATTGGCATTTACGTTTAAGTCGTTCCCAAGCTTGGATTATTTTGGTGACAGATGCGCTGAGCTTAACTAAGATTTGTGCAGGTTTTATCAATGTTGAAACGGATTTTCGCCATAGGGGATATATCGATAGTTTGTATATTCATCCTAATTGGCAGCGCTGTGGACTCGGTGAACTGGCTATCAGACAGTTAGAACAATGGGCGAGGAAGCAAGGTTACAGCCAATTAAGTGCCGATGCGTCTTATCTTTCCCGTGGGCTGTTTATTAAACTCGGATTCGTCCAACAGCAACGCAGCTATCAACAAAAACTGGGCCAAGTGTTGCCGAGTTTTTATATGACTAAAAAACTGTAACTGAATGGGAATGCACAGCCTGTGTGCCCATTGGTCATGACTAACCCATAGGAGTGGACTCCAATGCAGATACGCTTATTTTCTCCTGCGGATGTGGCGCAGGTGGCGGCGGTATTTAACGCCAGTGTTATGGAGGGCGCACAGGAATATTACTCGCTGACAGAACGTTTAGCGTGGGCGCAAAATCAAGGTGAGGCACGCAGCGATACCTACTGGCTGGCCAAGTTAGAAGATACAACCACGTGGGTTGCACTTGAAGACGATAAGCTGGTTGGTTTTATCAGTTTAAGGTTGTGCCCCGATAAAGAGCTTGATTGCTTAGTCGGCGAAGTTGATTGTCTGTTTGTTCATCCTGAATATGGTCGTGCTGGTGTAGCGACACATTTATACTTGGCACTACTCGAAGAGGCGAAAAGGCTAAATCTTAAAAGACTCACAGTTGAAGCCTCCTATCAGGCGCGGCCTTTCTTTGAGAAACAGGGCTTTAATTGCATTCGCCGTAATGAACTACGCCGCTATCTCACCGCTGAAGACAAACAAAACGACAGGGCGCAGGTGTTAGTGAACTTTAGTTTGATCATGTCCTTATCATAGGTTTGCGCTTGAAGAGACTGTTCTGTTTTAGCCATACACCATACACAGAGTAATAAAAAACCGCCTCGTTTCCTTGGCGGTTTTTTATTGGTCAGTAAGCATCATCAGGCTAAGTCAAACACCAATGCTGTGACTGGGCTGTCAGTGGCGCTAAATCTAACCACTTCTTCGGCGGTGATATGCGCGCCATCTCCCGGGATGAGTACTTGGTCATTGACCTTAAGCGTACCTTCCACCAGTTGCACATAGAGCTGACGCTGCGGCTTGAGTTGCGGCATCTGCACTTGCTCTTGCGGTGCCAGCATTAGGCGATATAAGGTCGCATCCTGCTGCACTTTTAAGGTGCCATTTTCACCCGTTGGCGTGACCACGGCTGTGAGCGCCGAGGTTTGCTCGAAGGCTTTTTGCTGATAACCCGCATCAATGCCTAAGGTGTCTGGTTGGATCCAGATCTGCAAAAAGTGCAGTGGCTCAGTGTTTGATGCATTAAACTCGCTGTGATAAATCCCTTTACCGGCGGACATTAGCTGAAACTCACCCGCTGGTAAGGTCTTAATATTACCGAAGCTGTCCTTATGAGCTATGGTGCCTGAAATCACATAACTGATGATTTCCATGTCTTTATGGCCATGAGTTTCAAACCCCGAGTTCGGCGCGACTCTGTCATCATTAATTACTCGTAGGGAAGACACACCCATATGCCGCGGATCGTAGTAACTTGCGAACGAGAAGGTATGTTGACTCTTTAACCAGCCTAAGTCTGCCTGTCCTCGGTCCTGCGCTTTACGTATACGGATCATCGTTAACTCCTTATTTTAAGCGTGCGGCTAACAGGTTGTCGGCACTCAGTTTACCTGCACCTGACACGGCCAGAGATACAGTAGCGGCTAACAGGGCTAAACCAAATTCATAACCGTTATTGCTGAGGAACAGACCGTTACCAATGTGAACCGAGAAAATCGCGACCACCATAGTAAAGGACAATACCAGTGCCGTTGGGCGAGTCAGTAAACCGATAATGATCAGCAAGCCACCAAAGAATTCGCTTGAACCTGCCATCAGCGCCATTAAGTAACCAGGGGTTAAGCCGATGGAGGCCATCCATTGTCCTGTGCCTTCTAAACCGTAGCCGCCAAACCAGCCGAAGAGTTTTTGCGAGCCGTGGGCCATGAGGATGATCCCGATAGGAATACGCAGGGCCAATGGGGCGAAACTAGGCGCAGAGGTCAGTAATTTTGTGATAAGTGCTTTCATGGGATGTTCCTTAATTCAAATTTTTTAACTATGTCGTTAATGGGGTTGTCGGTCGAGATTTAGCGTCAATCTCTCCATTGGTTTGCAGTCTAGACTTGACCTTTAAGAAAGAAAATCGGAACATTTTCAAAGTATATTTCAAAAAATTTGAATGTGGAGCGGTTATGTTGCCAGTGATGAGTCTCGATGGATTGATAGTGCTAGATGCTATTGATAAGAAAGGCAGTTTTTCGGCTGCGGCTGAATCCTTATTCCGAGTGCCATCGGCGCTGACCTATACAGTGCAGAAATTAGAGAGCGATTTAGGGGTAAAATTATTTGAACGTAAGGGGCAGCGCGCCGAGCTGACCTTAGTTGGCAAACTGGTATTACGCCAAGGGCGGGAGATCTTAGCCGCCACCGCAAGGCTTGAAGAGGCGGTTCGGCAACTCGAAACGGGCTGGGAGTCGGCGTTAACCTTAGCCATAGACACTGTAGTGCCCGATTTACCACTGCTTAAACTGATTGCTGAATTTACCGAGTTAGGTAAACAGGTGACCATCAATATCACTGAGGAGTCATTGGGTGGCGGTTGGGATGCGCTGTATTCGGGCCGCGCCGATATTGCCATTGGGGTCACGGGGGAGTTACCTAAGGGGCAATATCACTTAGTTGAGATCGGTATGCTTGAATTCATCTTTGCCCTTGCGCCTCACCACCCCTTAGCGCAGTTTGACCATCCAATCCCGACCGAGGCCTTGTTGCAATTTCCCTCCGTGGTGGTGGCCGACAGCTCAACGGCGCTCGCGCAGCGCTCCAGTGGGTTATTTGATAGTCGACAAGTCATCCGCGTGCCGAACATGCAGACCAAGATTAAAGCGCAGCAACTTGGGCTAGGTGTAGGTTATCTTCCCAAGCATTTGATTCGCGAAGAACTCGCTTCAGGCACATTAGTCGCGTGCAAGGTTGAGATCCCAAGACCAGCGCAGCCAGTGTTTCTAGCGTGGCGCAAGGGCAGCCAAGGCAAGGCGCAGGCGTGGTTTGCCGAGCGTTTGCCCCATTGCGACTGGTTGTTTTAGTGGGATGTAAAGTACACGTGCTGCTAGTGGATTGAGTTAATCACAGTACTTAATCATTGCTAGGGCGTGTTGACGTTTCGAGATTAAATTTTGTTCGTTCTGGCAAGCTCGTGCTCGCGAAACGAGGAATGATGTGTAGTTATTCTACTCAAATGACGAGTGACAAAGAGAACGAGCTTGCTAGACGAACCCTTCGGGCAGCGTTTGGCTGGCGTTTCTGCTGCGTTATCGTCCGTTTATGTAGAATAACTACACTGTACGGACTTTACCTTGCATAAAAGCCAGCCAAACTGCTGCAAAAATAACCCTGAAGCGTCAACACGCCCTAAGTACTGTGATGAATTAAGAGGGCAGGGCTTTGTGGCAGCGCTGATACACATCCCTGACACCGGGCGCTTACACTGAGCGTTTTACATGGCTGGTGTAATGCACATGGGGTGAGAGTAAGTCCGCTAAATTGGGGTTTGGTGCCCGATTGAGGAAGCGAATAAAAGCCTGGGGTAGGGTGAGCGTCTCAATCGGCTCTTGCCAGCGTGCCTGTAACAGTGGGTGATAACCTTCTTTCCCCGCAGCGGTATAAGAGGTCGATACCCCCATATAGAGCGCATCGGGTTGCACTGGATACCAGAGTGATAATCCATACTGCTGCATCATTTCGAGCTTGAATAAACGTTCCCCTAAGGGGCGTCTACCATCGTAGTAATAACGCAATCCATAGGTATAGGGGAAGCTGCCAGCGCCTGTGCCGCGTACACTGTTATTGGTGGCGGCGTTAATCGCCGACTCCAGCGCCTGATATAGAAATTGGCCTTGGATTTCGTATTTGACTAATGGCAGTTCGAAGGGCAGCAATTGGCCCAACACATCGGCGAGGGTCAGTCTGCCTTGGGCGACCGATTGCCTGACACCACCCGCGTTATGCAGGGCAAAGTGGATGCGAGGGTCTTCAAGTTTAGCCTCTTGGAACATACTGCGACTTACCCAAGGCGCGATTTCACTGCCATGGGGCAGCGCCTTAGAAGGCAGTCTAGTGTGCACCAGATTCTTAGGCACTAGAGCTAAGACTTTGTTTTCCATCTCGGCAATCGCAGGGCGATAGATATCGTGGATCACGCCATGAATATCTTCATCGGCTTCATCCCACAATATATAGGGATGTTCATCAAAGCGTTGGCGCACGGCTTGATAGTCGGTGTCATCCACTTGCTCACTCGAACTCAACATAAACTGCTTATCGAGCATAAAGTAGTTGCCACCGCTTAAACTTATCGCGCGGCCAGCAGCATCAAATTCAATCTCGGCCAAGCCTAAGGTTTCGGCATATTTCCCCGCATGCACTATTGGAGTGCCATGGATGGTTTCACCATAGGGTATATTGCTTAACCCCAAGGCGCTAAAATCGCCCTGTAGGGTATGGGTATGGCCGCCGACGATAAGGCTGATGCCATCGACTTGTTCGGCAAGTCTTTTATCCTGATCTAAACCTAAGTGACTCAGTACGATAATATGCTTGATGCCTTTGGCATGCAGATGCGCGACGGTGCGCGCTGTGGTCGCAATCGCATCGACAAAGTGGGTATCGGGATCGGGTCTGGCGATCTCTTTCATCTGATCCAGTGTAATGCCGATGATGGCGAGCTTTTTGTCGTAGAAGGGCTTTTCGAGGTAGCTGGCAAGCTGGGTTTGTTCATCATAGGCCAGAATATTCGCCACACTACGCAGGTTACCCGGCTTGTGGATATTCTCTTGGCTCAAGTCCATATTCCCCGCCAGCAGCGGAAAATCGATTTGCTTTGCAAACTCAGCTAAGCGCGCATTGCCTTCATCAATATCGTGATTACCAATCACCATGGCATCGGGCGCGAGTAAATTCAGCAGATGGGCGTTGGCCTTACCCTTAAAATGGCTGAAATACAGCGTGCCTTGGAAACTATCGCCACCATGCAAAAATAAAAACGGCGTCTTGCTTTGATCTGCTTGCTCACGCGCCTTGCTAATATGGTAACCAAGGCGTGCATAGCCACCACTGTGGCTGGTGATATCGAGGGATTTAAGCCCCAAATTTACGGAAAAATGGACGCGGCTTGGCTCAAAATTCGAATGGGTATCGTTGATGTGCGCGAGTGAGAGTGTGTATCCCTGTGTCATAACCTACCTCTTTTACGGCGGGAGATTATAACCTTCTCCCCAAAAACAAGAAAGGGAGCCAAGCTCCCTTTACTTTAACAATGGCTAAATAATGTCATTAACCCGAGCGCGCCTCGTCATCTTCGGCGGCGGCTTCGAAGTCGCCATCATCGGAGAGGCGAATGCCTTTTTGCTTCATGCGTTTGGTCCAGAGTTTACGCGCCAATTGCTGCATGTCGGTCGCGGGGTCATTCACATCGACAATCTCTAATCCCAGTAGCGACTCGATAATATCTTCTTGGGTCACAATACCTTGGCTACTGCCGTATTCGTCAACTACCATGGCAATTTGGGTGTTGCGCTTAATCATCCGCTCAAATAACGGCAGGATTTTGGCCGTTTCGGGTACGACAAACAGGCTACGCTTGAGTTCGCCAATTGGCGCGTCAGGAGTATAACGCTCAGCCAGCAACACATCGGTGCGGGTGATATAGCCGATAATATCGTCGTGGTCCTGATCGTATACCGGAATACGCGTAAAAGGCTTGTCACGATATTCTTGCACAAACTCATTTTGCGTCAGTGAAATAGGCAAAGAGAACATCACGGTGCGCGGCGTCATAATCGCGGTAACGGGCACATCACGTACCTTAAGCATTTGGGTCAAAATCTTGGATTCTTGTTCGTCTAACTCACCGGATTCTTGACCGATTTTGGCCATCGCGCTCATTTCTTGGCGAATATATTGGCCTTCTTCACCTTTACCTAGCAGGCGAGTCACTTGCTGCGACATCCAAATTAATGGCTGGGTAGCACGCTTCATCCACATAATGGCAATCGACACACTCGGGGCTAAACGGCGCCAGTGATTGGCTCCGACAGATTTAGGAATAATCTCTGAGAAGAACAGAATAATAAAGGTTAACACTCCGGAGAAAACGCCGAGCATATCATCCCCAAAGACCTTAGCGGCTTGCGCACCAGCAACGGCGGCACCTACGGTATGGGCAACAGTATTGAGGGTCAAAATAGACACCAATGGCGCTTCGATGTTCTCTTTCAGTTTACGCAACCTTGTCGCCGCAGCACTGTCAGTTTGTTCGAGCGTAGCGATATAACTAGGGGTAACCGAGAGCAACACTGCTTCGAATACACTGCACAGAAAAGAAACTGCAACAGCGACAAGCACTATAATGATGAGGGTTAACATATTGGTGGTATTACAACTCCATAATTTAGGCCAACATTGACCCTCGGCGATTCTAGCATAGGAGAATGGAGTTGCTGGCTAAAATTTTTCTGCGTCTGTATAATTCGCCGCCCTGTTGCAGGTTTTGGTGTTGAGGTTAGTCCTATGAGTGAAAAAAAGATCAATTTATTAGACCTTGATCGTAAAGCGATGCGGGCATTATTTGCCGATCTGGGTGAGATGCCTTTCCGTGCCGATCAGCTGATGAAGTGGATCTATCATTTCGGTGTCAGTGACTTCGAAGAGATGACTAACATCAACAAAGTGTTACGCCAAAAACTGGCGGCGCGCTGTGAGATTGTGGCGCCCGAGATTTCCAGCTATCAAAAATCCGCCGATGGCACCATTAAGTTCGCCATCCATGTCGGTGAAGGCCAAGAGGTCGAAACTGTTTATATTCCTGAAGATGACCGCGCTACCTTGTGTGTGTCGTCCCAAGTGGGCTGTGCCCTCGAATGTACTTTCTGCTCTACGGCACAGCAAGGCTTTAACCGCAACCTAACTGTCTCTGAAATCGTTGGCCAAATTTGGCGTGTTTCGCATTTCTTAGGATTCGCGAAAGATACTGGCGAGCGCCCCATTACCAACGTGGTGATGATGGGGATGGGTGAGCCTCTACTTAACCTTGCTAACGTGATCCCTGCAATGGACATCATGCTAGACGATTTTGGCTTTAGTCTGTCAAAACGTCGCGTAACGCTATCGACCTCAGGCGTTGTTCCAGCATTAGATAAACTCGGTGATGCCCTCGATGTCGCATTGGCCGTCAGTATCCACGCGCCAAACGATGAGCTGCGCGATATTCTGGTTCCGGTGAATAAAAAGTATCCACTGCAGGAGTTCCTTGCGGGGATCCGCCGTTACATAGCCAAATCTAACGCTAACCGTGGCCGTGTCACTGTGGAATATGTGATGCTCGATCACATCAACGACAGTACCGAACAAGCCCATGAATTAGCACAATTAATGAAGGATACCCCCTGTAAGGTAAACCTTATTCCGTTTAACCCATACCCAGGTTCACCCTATGGCCGTTCGTCAAACTCGCGCATCGACCGTTTTTCGAAAGTGTTAATGCAATATGGCTTAACCGTGATTGTGCGTAAGACCCGTGGTGACGATATTGATGCCGCCTGTGGACAGCTGGCTGGGGATATTCGCGATCGAACCAAGCGTTTAGCAAAAAAACGCATGCAAGAAAATCAGATTTCGGTCACAATGAATTAACTCTTTGTTTGCACAGATTTATAGGCTTGCCCATGAAGCATGGATTGTCAGGGTTTTCATTAGCAATAGCCCTGTCATTATTAGTGACAGGATGCGTAACTGAGCGTACCTATTCAGGGACTGATATTCCGGTGTCGGAGCGAAAACTGGATAAAGTTGCCGCTGCGCGGGAGCGTATGCAGCTCGGTTTAACCTACCTTAATCGAGGTAACTCGGAACAAGCCAAGTATAATCTTGATAAAGCAATCGAATATGCGCCAGAGCTCGAAGATGTGCATGTGGCAATGGCTTATTACTATCAAACCGTAGGCGATTTAGTACGTACCGAACAGGCGTATCAGGACGCTATCAATACTAAGGACGCCTCTGGCGATTCCATGAATAACTTTGGGGTGTTTTTGTGCCAACAAAAGCAATACGAAAAAGCTGAAAAAATGTTTTTGGCTGCAATAGAAATGCCCAAATATACGCGTACCGCATCCAGTTATGAAAACTTAGGTCTTTGCAGCAGAGACGCGGGACGAGCAGAAAAGGCACGACAGTATTTTCAGATGGCGTTAAAGTATGACCCGAGACGCTCGGTGTCTTTACTGGAGCTGGTTGAGCTTGGGATAGATAAAGGTGATTATGTTGATGCGCGTAACCAGTTAGCGCGTTACCACCAAGTTGCGGCCCAGACTCCAGAGAGTTTAACGCTCGGAATAAAAATTGAGCAGGCGTTGAATGATGATGCTGCCATGAAGCGATTTGGCATTTTATTGCTTGCCAAATTCCCAGCATCGCCTCAAGCCAAGCAATATAGAGTTAATTTGCATCAATGAAAGATAACGAAATGAACGCGTCAGTAGAACCAGTGACAACAGAAGAAGCTGAGTCGACGCCTAATGTAACGCTCGGAAGCGTACTCAAAACAGCTCGTGAGCAGATGGGCTTGAGCATTGCAGAGACAGCTGTGAAGCTGCATTTGCGGCCTGGTATTGTTGAAAATCTCGAAGCCGATGATTTTTCTAATATTGCCTCATCAACCTACGTACGCGGATACGTTAAAAATTATGCGCGTATGCTTGGGGTCGACAACACGCTCATCGAAGCCTGTCTCGCAAGGCAGGTGCCCTATGTAACACAGCCTGCGATGCAAAGTTTTTCCCGTAAGACCACTTATCAAGCTCGTGACACTAAATTAAAGTGGCTGAGCTTTTTTATTGTCATCGTGTTGCTCGGTCTGTTTGTGCTTTGGTGGATGCAACGAACGACGCTAGTGACTCATGTCGATATTTCAAAACCAACCGCTGAAGAGTTAGCCGCTGCGAATCAAACCTTGCCGGGTGATGTTTTACTCACCGAAACGGATGCGAGTGCACGTTTGAGTGAGATCGCGGTCAACGGCTCAATGGCGACCGATGGTCCAGTAAAAGATACTGATGCTAGCACTATTGACCCGAATATCAGTGATATGGCTGCAATGGAAGCAGGGCAGGTGTCTGTCAATTCGACAGTCAATGCGAGTGAGCCTAATACTCCCCCAAGTGCATCAGGTGCGGTGCAAACGGCAGGTGTGACTGCGCAAAACACGCTTTCTACACAAAATTCTTCTGCAACAAACGCAGCGGCTCAAAATGTACCAACAGCCAGCGCGCCGGTGAACAGTGCCACGCCAGCGGCTTCGAGTGAGCAAACCATGCCTGTGGTTGCTGGACAATCCAATATCAATATTCAACTCACGGGTGATTGCTGGATCAACATCGTCGATGCCAAGGGCAAAGCGATTGTTGATGGGGTCCGAGGTGCTGGCGCAACTATTCAAGCCAGTGGTGTGCCTCCGTTTAAAGTGATCTTAGGCGCCCCGACCGTTGTGTCTAGTTTTACGGTTGATGGTAAAGCCATCAGTCTTGCTGAATTTCCTAAGGGTCGTGTTGCGCGTTTGACTATCCCACAGGCTTAAGTCTCACGCTTAGCGCAGAGTACCGAAAAGAGCGTATTGAGTATGTATAACGAAACACCCATAAAGAGACGTCCTTCAACCCGCATTTATGTGGGCAATGTACCGATTGGTGATGGTGCACCGATCGCAGTGCAGTCAATGACCAACACTAAAACGACTGATGTTGAGGCGACCATTGCCCAAATCCGCGCCCTAGAGAAAGTGGGTGCCGATATTGTGCGTGTATCAGTGCCGACGATGGACGCCGCCGAAGCCTTTAAAGTGATTAAGCAATCAGTGTCAGTGCCCTTGGTTGCCGATATCCACTTCGATTACCGTATCGCCCTGAAAGTGGCCGAATATGGTGTGGACTGTTTGCGTATCAACCCTGGCAATATCGGTAACGAAGAGCGTATCCGCAGTGTGGTGGAGTGCGCCCGCGATAAAAACATTCCAATTCGTATTGGGGTTAATGGTGGTTCATTAGAGAAAGATCTGATGGACAAATACAAAGAACCTACGCCAGAAGCCCTGCTCGAATCGGCCATGCGCCATGTGGATATTCTCGACCGTTTGAACTTCGACCAATTTAAAGTCAGCGTAAAAGCCTCCGATGTGTTCTTAGCGGTGGAATCCTATCGTTTATTAGCCAAGCAAATTCGCCAGCCATTGCATTTAGGTATTACCGAAGCGGGTGGTGCGCGTGCGGGGGCGGTCAAATCTGCCGTCGGTTTAGGTATGCTGCTTGCCGAGGGCATTGGTGATACGCTGCGTATTTCCTTGGCGGCCGATCCGGTGGAAGAAATCAAAGTCGGCTTTGATATTCTAAAGTCACTGCGTATCCGTAGCCGTGGCATTAACTTTATTGCGTGCCCTTCTTGCTCACGTCAAGAGTTCGATGTGATCAGCACAGTAAACGAGTTAGAACGCCGCCTTGAAGATGTGACGACCGCGATGGATGTGTCTATCATCGGCTGTGTGGTCAATGGTCCTGGTGAAGCCTTAGTGTCGCACATTGGCTTAACGGGTGGTCATCGTAAGAGTGGTTATTACGATGAAGGTGAGCGTCAAAAAGAGCGTTTCGACAATGATAACCTAGTCGATTCCCTCGAAGCGAAAATTCGCGCTAAGGCGAGCCAAATGGCTAACCGCATTCAAGTGAAAGACACGACTGAGTAACAACCGCAGCCGAATAACCTCATAGGTTAAGCGTTATAAAAACATTCAAGGCTTGAGCTAGACCTCGAAACTGACGGGGTCATTTTACGTTTAGTGTTGAACAGCCTATAATGCCTGACATTTTTTATTAATTTAGCGAAATCGGACGAGTCGATACAGTGGCAAAACAGATCCAAGCGATTCGCGGAATGAATGACATTCTGCCAACTCAAAGTCCTCTATGGCAAAAAGTGGAAGCGGTACTACGTTCAAGCGTTGCTGCTTATGGTTACAGTGAGATCCGCACTCCAATAGTGGAAAATACCGATCTTTTTAAACGCTCTATCGGTGAAGTGACTGATATTGTTGAAAAAGAAATGTACACCTTCGAAGATCGTAATGGCGATAGTCTGACGTTACGCCCCGAAGGTACCGCTTCGACTGTACGTGCTGGCAATGAGCATGGCCTGCTGTATAACCAAGAACAACGTTTGTGGTACATGGGTCCCATGTTTCGTCATGAACGTCCACAAAAAGGTCGTTACCGCCAGTTCCATCAATTTGGTGTTGAAGTCTACGGTATTGGTAGCGCTGATATCGACGCCGAAGTGTTGATGTTATCTGCCCGTCTATGGGAAAAACTCGGCATTAGCGAGCATGTGACGCTTGAGCTGAACACCTTAGGCGATCCTGCCGAGCGCGCCGCTTACCGTGAAGCCTTGATTGCCTTTTTAGAGCAACACAAGGACAAACTAGACGAAGATAGCCAGCGCCGTATGTACAGCAATCCGCTGCGCGTATTGGACTCAAAAGATCCCCAAGTGCAAAGCATTTTAGGTGATGCGCCTGCGCTGATGGATTACTTAGGCGAAGAATCTTCACAACATTTTGCACAATTGCGTGAACTCCTCGACGCGGTTGGCATCCAATACCGAGTTAACCCGCGCTTAGTTCGTGGTCTGGATTACTACAATCGCACGGTTTTTGAATGGGTTACTAATAGCTTAGGCTCTCAAGGCACAGTACTTGCGGGCGGTCGCTACGATGGTTTAGTCGCTCAACTGGGCGGTAAAGATACGCCAGCCGTCGGTTTTGCGATGGGACTCGAGCGCATCGTCCTGCTACTCGAAACCTTAGAGTTGACACAAGATATCCCAGCAGAAGTGGATGTTTATGTTGCCGCTATGGGGGATAACTGCCTAGTTGAAGCTATCAAAGTGGCTCAAGAACTGCGCTCTGCATTGCCCACTCTGCGAGTCATGAGTCACTGTGGTGGTGGCAATCTGAAGAAACAAATGAAGCGTGCCGATAAAAGCGGCGCTCAAGTAGCCTTACTGATTGGCGAAGAAGAACTCGCCGAAGGTGTGGTTACCGTAAAATACTTACGCAATGACAACGAACAACAACGGGTCGCTCGAAATGCATTAAACGCATTTTTAGCTGAACTTAGCAAATAAGGGGACGTGCGCGTGGAAATTTATAGCACAGAAGAACAACAAGTTGATGCTATCAAACAGTTCTGGAAAGACTATGGAACCTCGATTGTTATCGGGGCGGTCGTTGGTTTAGGCGGCCTGTACGGTTGGAACACTTATTCCGACATGAAAATCGTGAAGGCCGAAGAAGCATCACAGGCGTTCCAAACCTTAACCACCAAATCAAGCGATGAAGCGGCTATGATTGCTGGCGTGGCTGAGTTTTCGAAAAATTACGACCAAAAGGGCTATCAATCACTGCTAGACCTGATCGTTGCGAAAACGGCGGTGGAAGCGAAAGATTTTCCTAAGGCCGAAGAAGCACTGAAGAAAGTGATTGCTGCGAAACCAGGCGCCGGATTAGACACCATTGCAACGCTGCGTTTAGCGCGTATTCAGGCTGAACAAGGTCAAGTTGACACTGCGTTAGCCACGCTAGACCAAGTGACTGATAAAGCCTTTTTAGCACAACGTGAAGAACTGAAAGGTGACTTCTTTGTTCGTCAAGGCCAAACCGATAAAGCGAAAACTGCTTATCAGGCAGCAATGGATAACGGCGGTGTTGTGACCAGCCCTGCACTTAAAATCAAACTTGATAACTTAAATCAAGCATAAGGGATCCCTTGATGAAGTCTTGGTGCAAGAACCTGCTAGCCGCTGGGTTAAGCCTAGCCATGTTATCCGCCTGTTCTTCTAGTGATGTGGAAGAAGAACCGGTAAGTGAGTTAACTGCGATTCAGGCGACAGTATTTCCTGAAGTAAGTTGGAGCGCCTCTGTAGGTGATGGTGTTGGGGATTACTATTCTCGTCTCACACCTGCAGTTCGTTATGGTAAAATTTTTGCGGCCGACCGTTATGGTGAAGTCGTTGCTTTTGATGAAGCAACGGGTGAACAGGTTTGGAAAAAAGATTTTAGTGAAGAGTTCCGTGATAACGCCTTAGCCAAAAACAAAGGTGCACGTTTGGCCGCTGGTGTAACAGCGGCACGCAATAAGCTCTTTATCGGCGGTGAGAGTGGCCTTTTGGCTGCGCTGAATGCAGAAGACGGCCAAGTATTATGGCATGTTATTGCGGGTGGCGAATTGTTATCTAAGCCAACCGTGGCTGACGACGTCGTGGTGGTGAGCACCAGTTCAGGTTCATTTGAAGCCTATAACGTTGATACTGGCGCAAAACTGTGGGTTTATAACATGCAGTTGCCTAACCTGACGCTCCGGGGAACGGGTTCAGCAGCTTATGAAGCGGGTGGTTTCTTTATTGGTACCGCCGATGGCAAAGTGGCTGTTGTCGTCAAAAACAACGGTCAAGCTGCGTGGGAGCAAGCCATCTATAATCCTACAGGTGGCAATGAGTTTACCCGTATGGCCGATGTGGATATGACACCGTTGATCCTCGGCGATAACTTATATGCGGTGAGCTACAACGGTAACTTGGTGTCGATGGAACTGCGCACCGGACGGATTATTTGGACTCGTAAGTACTCAAGCTTCAATGAGTTAGCTACGGCGGGTTTAAGTTTGTTCTTGGTTGATGACCATAGTCGTATCTATTCAGTGGATAGACGTAACGGTTTAGAGTTGTGGAGCAACTCTGAGTTGGTCAATCGCACACTCACTTCACCAGAGGTATATAAAGACTATTTGGTCGTGGGTGATTTTGAAGGTTATCTGCACTTTATCGACCGTAGCACAGGCAGTATTGTCGGTCGTATCCAAGTGGACAGCTCTGGATTATTCAGCCAGCCATTAGTGGTGGATGATAAAATCTATGTGCAAGGTCGCAGCGGAAAGTTAGCTGTTGTAACACTTCCTTAGTTAAAAGTGTTATCCTTGTAGAGCCCCTGGAAGTGTGTTCCGGGGGCTTTTTATTGAAAAGTTTTTTAGAGGCGAAATCATGATCCCTGTAGTGGCCCTTGTTGGTCGGCCGAACGTCGGTAAATCCACCTTATTTAACCGCCTTACGCGTACGCGTGATGCGCTGGTTGCTGACTTTCCTGGCCTAACACGTGACCGTAAATATGGTCGAGCATTCTTATCCGGCTATGAGTTTATCGTGGTGGATACCGGCGGTATCGACGGCACTGAAGAGGGGATCGAAACTAAGATGGCCGAGCAGTCCCTTGCCGCTATCGAAGAAGCCGATGTAGTCTTATTTATGACCGACGCGCGTGCTGGGTTAACCGCTGCGGATTTGTCTATCGCTCAGCATTTACGTAGCCGCCAAAAAACCACCTTTGTGGTGGCTAACAAGATTGACGGTATTGATGCCGACTCGGCCTGCGCCGAATTTTGGTCTTTGGGTTTAGGTGAAGTCTATCAAATGGCTGCCGCCCAAGGTCGCGGTGTAACCAATATGATTGAGTACGCCTTAACTCCTTACGCTGAAGCCATGGGCATTGAGCGCCAAGGCGAAGAGGAAGAAGTTGACGAGCGTCAGTACACTGAAGAAGAAGCCGAAGCTGAGCAAAAGCGTCTACAGGACTTACCGATCAAACTCGCCATCATCGGTAAACCTAACGTGGGTAAATCGACCCTGACCAACCGTATCTTAGGTGAAGAGCGTGTGGTGGTTTATGACGAACCTGGCACCACTCGTGACAGTATTTACATTCCGATGGAACGCGATGGTCGCGAATACGTGATTATCGATACTGCTGGTGTACGTCGCCGCAGTAAAGTCCATGAAGTGATTGAAAAGTTCTCGGTGATTAAAACCCTCAAAGCGGTTGAAGATGCTAACGTGGTGTTACTTATCATCGACGCCCGTGAAGGCGTTGCCGAGCAAGATCTTGGCCTATTAGGGTTTGCCCTAAACGCAGGCCGCGCGTTAGTGATTGCCGTTAACAAGTGGGATGGCATCGACCAAGGCATTAAAGACCGTGTTAAGAGTGAACTCGACCGTCGTTTAGGCTTTATCGACTTTGCCCGTATTCACTTTATTTCGGCGCTGCATGGCACGGGTGTTGGCCATCTGTTTGAGTCGATTGAAGAAGCTTACGACAGTGCGACTCGCCGCGTGAGCACCTCAATGCTGACCCGCATTATGCAAATGTCGCAGGATGACCATCAGCCACCATTGGTGAACGGTCGCCGCGTGAAACTGAAATACGCCCACGCCGGTGGTTATAACCCGCCAATCGTGGTTATTCACGGTAACCAAGTCAGCAAGCTACCGGATTCTTACAAGCGCTACATGATGAACTACTTCCGCCGTTCATTAAAAGTGGTCGGTACGCCAATCCAACTGCGTTTCCAAGAGGGTGATAACCCGTTTGAAAACAAAGTGGAAAAGCTGACCATGAGCCAAGAGCGTCGCCGTAAACGCGCCTTGAGTCATATTAAAGACCGCAAGGCAAAATAAGACTCAAACGAAAAACCGAGTCATTTATTTAAGTGAATCAATAGAAAAGGAACCCTAGGGTTCCTTTTTTTTAACTGAACGGTCATTAATAGCCTTAACACTTTCCAATAATTATTTGTAAATTAATATCAAATAATGTATTAGCTAATTCAGGAAATCTTTAAGTTACCCCTCTTGAACTGAAGACATTATTTGCTGTTTACACTAAATTTTTGTCTGATGCTAAAAAGTTATGCATCAATATTTATCTCACGACTTTTCCTTTAGATAGATCTAGATCACGCTCAGATTATAAGAAAAACTTATGGACATAAATGGCGGTCGTTAGTCACATTAACAAATGTTTAATAAAAATAATATGCTCATACATCGTGATAATTGTTAGCCTATTTTAAATGTTGCTTACAAGATTATCGATTTTTTAATTAGCAGTAAAATTAATTCCAAAAATTAGATTTATTGCGATTTATTATTTCTATTAATTTATTTTTTGATTATTAAATAGAATGTTTAATGGGTGAGGGTATTATGGCCGGAAGAAG
Source organism: Shewanella sp. DNRA4 (assembly GCF_012843185.1). Classification (NCBI taxonomy): domain Bacteria; kingdom Pseudomonadati; phylum Pseudomonadota; class Gammaproteobacteria; order Alteromonadales; family Shewanellaceae; genus Shewanella; species Shewanella sp. DNRA4. Next base: position 174,744 of record NZ_JABAIP010000008.1, on the reverse strand, counting down.
AGATTTCCTTAAGTTAGCAACAGGCGTTACCGCCGCTATGGCATTTCCAATTAAAGCATCGAACGATAATTATGGAAGAGCTTGGGATAAAGAATTTGATATTATCATTATCGGCAGTGGTTTTGCTGGCCTGTCGGCTGCTTATTCAGCTCATAAAGCAGGAATAAAAAATATCATAGTGCTAGAAAAAATGGAGGCATTTGGTGGTAACTCAGCTATATGTGGTGGCTTGATGTGTATGCCATTAACGCCGATGCAAAAAAAATTAGGAATTAAAGACTCCGCAGAATTAATGATCAAAGATATGCTTAAAGCTGGGCGTGGTTTTAATCATCCTGAACTTTGTCGCACTTTAGCTACAGAAGCGCACAAAGCCTACGATATGCTGATGGAATGTGGCGTAAAGTTTCAAGACAAGGTAATTCGTCTCGGTGGGCATAGTGCTCCACGTGCACATTTACCCGAAAGTGCATCCGGTGGTGGCATTGTCGTTCCTATGCATAACTACCTTCGTAAGGCTGGGATCATATTTCAAAATAGAACGAATGTTGAAGAAGTCATTCGTGGCGACAGTGGTGTGACAGGTATTGTCGTCAGTGAAAAATACGATTTTAAGAGTGGTTCCAATAGAGGTCAATTCGCTTATAAGGCTAAAAAAGGGGTAATTGTTGCTTCTGGTGGATGGGGACAAGATCACCAGTTTATTAAAACAACAATGCCTGCATATCAGGAACTTGAAAGCACTGCTCAGCCTGGCGCCTCAGCAACCATGATTAAGTCATTATTGTCTATTCGAGCCCTGCCGGTAATGTTAGACATGTACCAGTTAGGTCCTTGGGCTACACCAGATGAGAAGGGCGCAGGCCCTGCGAGTTTCTTTGCGGATTATGCTTTTGCAGAAGGGATCGCAATTGACCCTAAAACTGGCGCGAGATTCATGAATGAATTAGCAGACCGTCGAACTCGTGCGGATGCGCAGTTGGCAGTATTGGCCTCAGGTACGAAAGAAAAACCGAATATGCCATTTGTATTTTGTGGTGAAGCAACGGCAAATCATGCTGAAGGTTTTAAAGCGGCTTACCGTGATGGTGCAATTAAAAAGTCAGAAACGCTTGATGAATTAGCTAAACGTTATGATGTTGATATTGATGCATTAAAAAATTCAGTAAATGAATGGAATGAGATTGTTCAAGGTAAAGCAAAAGATCCGTTTAATAAACCTTTAGATGAGAAAACAATTTTAAAACCTCCATTTTATTCAATCCGATTGTCACCTAAGTTACATTATTGCATGGGGGGGGTTGCTATTACACCTAATGCAGAAGTTATTGATTCTAACACTTGCGAACCAATTTCAGGCTTATTTGCTGCTGGTGAAGTTACTGGTGGTACACATGGAATGGACCGATTAGGCGGTTGCTCTTCTATTGATGGTCTCGTGTTTGGACAAATTGCAGGAAATCAAGCTGCGATTAGAAAAGTGTAATAGGTGATAATGATGAAATATATACATAAATTAGGTTTGGTTAGTGCTTTATTAATGACATCTTTATCAGCCTACACTACGGAGAATACGTTAAGTGGAGTCCCCATTAAAGAACATCATTTTAAGTTGATGGGAAAAGGTGGCAGTTGTAAAACATGTCACGGTAGTGGCATCCCGAATGAAAGACCTGATTCAAGTTTTTGTATTAGATGCCATGGTACAATGGATGAAATCCCAACGAAAGAAAATAAATACGATAAATTACCCCATGACTCTGCTCATTATCGGAATACATTGGAGTGTACTGCTTGTCATTCAGAGCATAAACCATCACATGCTATATGTAGTGATTGCCATATAGTGGAGTTTCCAAATTTAAAGTAATTCCAATTTAATAGACTCTATTTATTGATTCTTAATTGATCTTGATTAGAAAAATAGCTAGGTATTTTTATATTAAACTAATAATAGGACGTTGCCATGAAATTAAAAACTATACCGCTTGTAATAGCCGTTATATTACCTATGACATCGATCGCAGCAACTCATACGCTTGATGGCACTTCATTGACTGTAGATAAACTCTGGGAAATATCTAAGTCCGGTGAAGATGTAAACATTTCGAAAGAAGGTTGGGAGCGTATTCGAGCGTCTTATAAAGCACCTATTGATGCAGCTGAAGATGGGCGTTCTATTTATGGATTAACGGTTAATTATGGTGCGCTGAAAGACCAGCGTGTCGCGGGGTCTTCGGTCGAAAATGAGCCGAATCGTTCAGAGTCGATTAAATTTAATGAGCGGCAAATGCGAATTCAAGCAGCAGGGATGGAGCCATTTTTACCTGAAGCTGAATCTAAAATGGCGATGGTTATCCGTTTGAACCAGATGGCTGCTGGATTTACTGGGATGAGTGTTGAGGCTGCCAATGCCTACATGGAATATATCAACAATGATGTTTATCCATTAATTCCTTCACGAGGTTCAGAAGGTGCAAATGATTTGAGTATGGTGACACATGTCGGCTTAGCCTTAATGGGTGAGTGGGATGTCATGTACCAAGGAAAGCGTCGCTCTTCAGCTGAGGTACGTAAAGAGCTTGGATTGAAAAAATATCAGCCATTTGGGATGGATGGTATTTCAATTCTCTCAAATAGTAATGTAGCTGAAGCACAATCGGTTACGGCAGTGAAAAAAGTGGAGCATCTGCTCGATCTATCATCTGTGATAATTGCGTCTAGTTTAGAAGCGTTAAATGGTAACGTGTCTCCTTTTCTATGGCATACAGTCGATACAAAAGGATGGCCACAGGGACATGAAGCGGCAGAATCTATTTTATCTCATTTAAAAGGTTCATATCTTTGGAGTGTTGATGCTAAGCGAAATTTACAGGACCCGTTAAGTTTTCGATCATCAGGTCAAATCTTAGCAGCAGCGAAAGAAGAATTACGCCAAGCAAAAGAGCTACTCAATACCGCAATCAACCATACGACAGATAATCCAATAGTGCATACAGATGCAAGAGATGATTTATGGTACAGCAATAGCGATTATGTTAATGGTTTACGGGTTGGTGGAAAAAATGTTTTTGTAAACTCAGGTTCTAATTTTGATAATACCCAGCTAGCAGTGCAGCTGGAGTCTTTGAGTCGTGCACTTGCTCAAGTGATTCATATTTCAGCCTGGCGTACTACCCAATTAGATGACGGTCACCGTACAAAATTAACAACATACTTAATTTCTAAGGAAAATGTTGGTGGTGATGGTTTTGCTAATATTGCACAGTCAATGTCCGGTCTTTATGCTGAAGCAATGTCTCTGACCAATAGTGCTGCAATTTATGGCGTACCAACATCTGTTGGTATTGAGGAAACTTTTAGTAACGTCAATTTAATTGCAAATCGCTTAGATAAAATTGCAGATATTGCTTATGAAATTTACTCTTATGAGGTGTTGCATACCACACAAGGTATGGATATCAGAACAAAAGAATATAGCCAAAAAATGGGAAATGGTACGAGTGAATTTCTTCATGAATACCGTAAATATGTTCCATTTGTATCTAAAGATAGAATTTACACTCCTGATATAAATAACGGTGTTAAATTTTTAAAAACCTACAGTACAAGATAATTTTTCACTTTCTAAATGATGGTTATCGTGCAAGGCATTTTATATATGCTTTGCACGACTATAAGTCGATCTAGTATAACTATTTAATTTTTCCATGAATAATATAATTCTATCAGTTTAATGTCTTTGGAGTAATTGATGAACATTAAGTTATTATGTAAGTTTATTTCTGTAATTGTTGGATTGTCTGCGTTTAGTATTTATGCGGATACGCCATATGAAGGAATTAAATTTGGCGGTTCGGTTAGAGCGAACTATGCTTATAGAGATTATGACCAAGCTTCAAAAGATAAAGGGGGGGATTTTTATTTTGATGTTGCAACTTTAACGTTAAATGGAAAAATAGGGGACTGGGGGGTATCTGCAGATTATAGACTGTCATCAAAAACGAATTTCATTAAACATGGTTATGGTTTCTATGATGTAAATGATGATCTGCAAGTTCAAGTTGGTATTAATAAGGTTCCTTTTGGTAATCGAGAGTTAATATCAAATAGTTGGTGGTTTGGTTTGCCATATTACTTAGGGTTTGAAGATGACTCTGACGTAGGTGTTAAAGTGGTTTATGAAAACCAAGGTTGGCATACAGATGTCGCCTTTTATAAAAGTGCTGAGTATGGTGCGACCGAGAACAAGCGTTATTCGACCGATTTGTATACCGGTACCATCAATGGCACTGAGTATCACAATGAAGAGACTAACCAGTTAAACGTGCGACAAACTTATACAACAGAATACGAAGGCGGCTCGACTACCTTTGGTGGCTCTGTGCAGTATGGCCAAATCTACAACAGCGAGACGGGCAACAATGGCGATCGCTATGCCGTAGCATTGCATTTAGACAGCAGCTACAAAGGCTGGAATTTACAAATGCAAGCCATGCAATATGAATACGATGCTGCAGATGCTATCGACTCTAATAAAATTGGCGTGTCAGTAGTAAGCTGGCAGTATGAAATTGCTTCTAAGGGCCAAGCCTATAACATCAACATTGCCAAAACCGTGAACACAGATTGGGGTAGCATTAAGTTCTACAACGACTTTGGTTTAATGACGCCAGATGTTGATGATGATAGTTACGATAACAGTATGCAAAACGTCACTGGTATGGCGATTTCTGCAGGTCCTACCTACACAATGATCGACTTTATTATGGGTAAAAATATGACCTTCTCTACCGCCAATAATGATCACATAGGTTTACCTGAAGTGGGTGATGATTGGGATAAAAGAGTTAATATAAACTTTGGCTTCTATTTTTAGTGGTAGATCTAGTTCACCATATTTTGATATTTGTTACTGTTGACACGTGTTGTGATATTTTTGTTGGGCAGAAGTAGGTTTTTGACTATATTGTCATTATTTTAAATCAAGGTTTTTAATCTATGATTAGCAGTGGCACTGTTCATGCTTTCTATTTTTCAGCAAAATATTCCAGCTTTTCACGGGCTGCGGAGATATTGGAGACAACGCAGCCTAATATAAGTGGACAAATAATAAAATTAGAAAAAGATCTTGATACAATACTATTTATTAGAAAGCAAGGCCGCGTTTCACTGTCTAAAGAAGGTGAGAAGCTGTATTTGGTTGCAGAAAAAATAGTCAATAGTTATAAAGAGTTTGATAGTGTTGTAGAATATTTTTTTGAAGAAGAACCAATAGTAATTGTTACTCAACCTAGGCTTTACACAAAGTATGTTGCACCTTATTTGACAGATGAGTTGATAAACAATAATTTATTTCATATTAAAACTGGCGAGTTGACAGCTATAAAAAGTTGGCTGGATAAGGAAGAAGCTGACATAGTGATTACTGAAGGGTTATTTGATAGTCATTCTAGATATATTAATGAGGGTGTTATTGATGTATTGAAGTTTAGTTGGGCTAAAAAAGTTAATGAACAGTTTGATATCCCCTGTCCAACACTCGTTCATTCAAAAGTCTGGGACCATTGGCATGATTTATCATCAGCTTTAAATCGAAACAAAGAGTTTAAGCGTAAGTTAATTATTGATACGCCAGATTTTGCTGAGCGTTTGATTGAGTCTGGTGTTGGTATTGGACTGCTACCGAACATTATGATTAGTAATAATGCTAATTTAGAAGTATGTCATGGTCCAACTAGAAACAATGTTCTTGGACCAATATGTCTTTATTCAAAAAAATATTCACAGCATAAAAATTTAAAGTCATTAGTTAATATGTTTAAAAAGGAATCAAGTGACAGCAAGTCGCTGATATAATGATAATATTTTTAGCCAATAAACTAAATCTTTAGTTTATTGGCAGCACTTCATGAGTGAACGGCATCTAATGCTTGTAGAGTAAATTGCAGAAGGCCTACCACTTTGTGTCACATATTCCGCAATAAATTGCAAACTAATAAAGGCCTAATATTACGGGAGACGAGTAACGGTAGACATTAGACGCTCGTTGGACAGTTGGGTTGTAATCGTATCACCAAGACTGATTTGACTTGCTGATGTGATAACTTCACCGTTTTTGTCAGTTGTGATGCTGTAGCCGCGACTTAAGGTGGCTAATGGACTGACTGTTTCCAGTTGATGGGCTGCATATTTAATTCGCTGCTCGCTTTGATTGAGGGTATCTTGCATTGCGTCCTGCAAACGCGTTGCTAAATAGCTCAAACGATTGGCCTCAAGTGCGAGTTTATGTTTTGGTGATTGTTGCTCGAGGCGACTTGCCAGTTGCTGCTGACGGCGACTTAAGCCATGCAGTTTGTTAGAAAGTGCGGCTTCGAGCCGTAATTGCATCTCATCGAAACACTGCTCAAATTGCTGTAAGGTGCGTTTAGGGTCTAAGCGTTGCAGTCTGTGCTCGAGCAAACTTAAGCGTCTCTCTTGCTTGAGTTGATAGTGGCTTGCGCTTTGTTTAAGGCGGGCAAGTACTGTGGCTAAACGTTGGCTTTTATTGTCACTGTCCTGTGAGAGCAGCTCTGCGCCTGCTGAGGGCGTGGGGGCACGCACATCGGCGACATAATCGCTTATTGTGGTATCGACTTCATGGCCCACGGCACTCACTATGGGCAGTGCGCTGTTATAAATGGTATGGGCGAGCGCTTCGCTGTTAAAACACCATAAATCTTCTAACGAGCCACCGCCGCGGGTAAGCAGTAATACATCCACCTCAAGCCGTTGATTGGCGATATTGATCGCTTGACAGATATTGATATCCGCGTTTTCACCCTGTACTTGTGTCGGATAAATAATCACTTCAATCGATGGGTCACGACGTGCAAGCACATGCAAGACATCACGAATAGCTGCGCCCGTGGGGGAGGTGATCACCCCGATGCGTTGAATATTTTTCGGAAGTTGGCGTTTAGTGTCGGCGGCAAATAATCCCTGTGCGGCGAGTTTCATTTTCAACGCTTCAAATTGTTGTGCCAGTAAGCCGTCTCCTGCGGGGAGCATTGACTCAATCAATAATTGATAGTCGCCCCTAGGCTCGTAAACACTAATCGCACCTTTTACGATCACCTGCTGGCCATTCACAGGTTTAAAGCTCACGCTTTGGTTGCGTCCCTTAAACATGGCGCAGCGAATTTGTGAATAATGATCTTTAAGGGTTAAATACCAATGGCCTGAACTGGGGGCTGAAAAGTTGGAAATTTCCCCATTTAGCCAGATCTTACCCAGTTGTCCCTCAAGAATTTGCCTGACTTCACCATTGAGGCGTGAGACGGTATAAATATTATTTTTAGGGACTTGCATGTGTTTTCTCGCGCAAATGGGATTTTTTCACTATTTTCCATTTACCGCTCCCTAGATGCAAGGTATAATCCCGCCGCAATATTTCACCTCTAAAATCCTACTCAACTGGGGAGATGTTGCCTATGCTACGTTTAATTAAAGAAGCGCTAACTTTTGACGATGTGTTACTTGTTCCTGCGCATTCTACTGTACTCCCAAATACCGCCATTCTTAAAACTCGCCTGACCAATACCATTGAACTGAATATTCCGCTTGTGTCTGCCGCTATGGACACTGTGACCGAAGCGCGTCTTGCTATCGCCATGGCACAGGAAGGTGGCTTAGGTTTTATTCATAAAAACATGAGCATAGAAAAGCAGGCCGAAGAAGTTCGTAAAGTTAAAATTTACGAAGCAGGTGTAGTTCAACAACCTGTAACGGTAACGCCTTCAACCACACTTGCCGATCTTAAAGTGCTGACCGCTAAGAATGGTTTTGCGGGTTATCCTGTAGTCAACGACGCCAATGAGCTGATCGGTATTATCACTGGCCGTGACGTACGTTTCGTGACTGACTGGAGCAAAACCGTAGAAGAAGTGATGACGCCTAAAGCGCGTTTAGTCACGGTTGCCGAAGGCACTAAGTTAGATGAAGTGCAAAAATTAATGCACTCTCACCGTATCGAAAAAGTATTAGTTGTTGATGATAACTTCAAGCTGAAAGGCTTAATCACAGTTAAAGACTTCGAGAAAGCCGAGCGTAAACCTAACGCCTGTAAAGATGAGCTAGGTCGTTTACGTGTGGGCGCAGCCGTTGGTGCGGGTGCGGGTAACGAAGAGCGTGTCGATGCGCTGGTGAAAGCCGGTGTCGACGTGCTACTGATTGACTCTTCCCATGGCCATTCTGAAGGCGTACTCCAACGTATCCGTGAAACCCGCGCTAAATACCCAGATTTACAAATTATCGGTGGTAACGTGGCGACAGCGGAAGGCGCATTGGCCTTAGTTGAAGCCGGCGTTAACGCAGTTAAAGTCGGTATTGGCCCTGGTTCTATCTGTACCACACGTATCGTGACGGGTGTGGGCGTGCCACAAATTACTGCGGTTTCTGATGCGGCCGAAGCCGTAAAAGGATTAGGTATCCCTGTTATCGCCGACGGCGGTGTGCGTTTCTCTGGCGACTTAGCCAAAGCGTTAGCGGCGGGTGCATCATGCATTATGGCGGGCTCAATGTTCGCAGGTACTGATGAAGCGCCGGGCGAAACCGAGCTTTATCAAGGCCGTGCCTATAAGTCATACCGCGGTATGGGTTCTTTAGGCGCCATGTCTCAAGGTTCTTCCGATCGTTATTTCCAATCTGACAATGCTGCTGACAAGCTTGTGCCAGAAGGCATTGAAGGCCGTGTACCTTACAAAGGTAAGCTGAAGGAAATCATCCATCAGCATATGGGTGGTTTACGTTCATGCATGGGTTTAACAGGCTGTGCCACTATCCAAGAGCTGAATGAAAAAGCCCAGTTTGTGAAAGTTACTTCAGCGGGCATGGGCGAGTCCCACGTGCACGATGTGACTATCACTAAAGAAGCGCCGAACTACCGTTCAGGTTCTTAAGCGTTTGTAATACCGGGGCGGCAGTTAGCCGCCCCGGTATTAAGATCCGTATGCCCTCAAGATTGCACCTCTCGTCTTGAGCTAAGTTAAAACAATAGATGAAATAAAGGTTATCCATGAGCGATATTCATGAGCATAAGATACTGATCCTCGATTTTGGATCTCAGTACACCCAATTGATTGCCCGTCGTATCCGTGAAATTGGTGTTTACTGTGAGTTATGGGCATGGGATGTGACAGAAGCCCAAATTCGTGAGTTTGCCCCGAACGGCATTATCCTCGCGGGCGGCCCAGAAAGCGTGACTGCGGATAACTCTCCCCGCGCACCTGAATATGTGTTCAATGCTGGCGTACCTGTTCTTGGTATTTGCTATGGCATGCAAACCATGTCTGAACAGCTTGGCGGTAAAGTGATCCAAGGCGTGGGTGAAGGCGAATTTGGTTATGCCCAGATTGAAATGCTTGCCGAATCTGCCCTGTTTAAAGGTATTGAAGATGCCGTTAGCAGCGATGGCAAGTCTCTGCTGGATGTATGGATGAGCCATGGCGATAAAGTGTCGGCGATCCCAGAAGGCTTTGTGGCCGTAGCTAAAACCGATACTTGCCCATTTGCGGCCATGTCTTGTGAGGAAAAACGTTTCTACGGCGTACAGTTCCACCCTGAAGTAACCCATACCCGTCAAGGTATGCGTATGCTGTCGCACTTTGCCTTAGATATCTGTGGTTGTGCGGCTAACTGGAAACCTTCTTCAATCATCGAAGACGCCATCGAGCGCTTGAAAAAGCAAGTGGGTGACGATGAAGTGATTTTAGGTCTGTCTGGTGGTGTGGATTCATCTGTCGTGGCCATGCTGCTGCACCGCGCAATTGGTAAGAAGCTGACCTGCGTATTTGTTGATAACGGCTTACTGCGTTTAAACGAAGCGAAGCAAGTGATGGAAATGTTTGGCGACCACTTCGGTCTCAATATTGTCCATGTGGATGCGGAAAACCGCTTCCTTGACGCGCTGAAAGGCGAAGCCGATCCAGAAGCGAAACGTAAAATTATCGGCCGTGTATTCGTTGAAATTTTCGACGAAGAAGCCAAGAAATGCTTTAACGCTAAATGGTTAGCCCAAGGCACTATCTATCCAGACGTGATTGAATCTGCAGGTAGTGCAACTGGTAAAGCCCATGTGATTAAGTCGCACCATAACGTTGGCGGTCTGCCAGACGATATGGAGTTAGGTCTGGTTGAGCCACTGCGCGAACTCTTTAAAGACGAAGTGCGTAAGATTGGTCTCGAGTTAGGTCTGCCATACAACATGCTTTACCGCCACCCGTTCCCTGGCCCAGGCTTAGGCGTACGAGTACTTGGCGAAGTGAAGAAAGAATACTGTGATTTGCTGCGCCGCGCTGATGCGATTTTCATCGAAGAACTGCACAAAGCTGATCTTTATAACAAAGTCAGCCAAGCATTTACTGTGTTCTTACCGGTTCGCTCTGTGGGTGTGATGGGCGATGGCCGTAAATACGATTGGGTGGTGTCACTGCGCGCCGTTGAAACCATCGACTTTATGACCGCGCATTGGGCAAATTTGCCATATGATTTCCTTGGCCGCGTATCAAACCGCATCATCAACGAAATCGACGGTATTTCCCGCGTAGTTTACGATATTTCAGGTAAGCCACCTGCAACCATCGAATGGGAATAATTGCTTGTCTTAATGGCATGATTAATTAACGAAAGGCGCCAAGTGCGCCTTTTTTATTATTCCAGCTCGTCAGCGCTGACTATGCGGTTTCGTCCCAGATGTTTGGCTTGGTATAATGCTTTATCCGCAAGATTGATGACTTCATCTCGGTTTTGATTGTTAGCGCTGACATGTGCAATGCCAATACTGACGGTGAGCTGTAATACATGTTTTTCAACCGTAAAATAAGTTTTTTCTATTAATGCTCTTATTTTTTCGGCAATGATCTTAGCCGTGTCGGTATTACAATTGTTGATTTCAATTAGAAATTCTTCACCACCCCAGCGGGCAACTCGGTCTTCTTTTCGTAAACATTGCCTGATGTAGTCAGCGACTTGAGTAAGCACTTCATCACCAGCAGAATGACCATAATTATCATTAATTTGTTTAAAGTAATCGATATCGAGCATTAAGTACGAATTGACTTCAGTCTTTGTTGGTTTATTCGATGTTTGGTTAAAACTACGTCGATTTAATAGTCCCGTTAATGGGTCTGTATTCGCCGCAATATCAAGTGTTTTAGTTCGAATTATCTGCTGTTGGATCAATTTATATAAGCCGAACCAAGCGCATATTATTCCTAGGTTAAAAAGTAAATCTTCAACTTCTTGATAGTAATGATCTTCAAATGAGGCTACCTCATCCAAGATATTCATATTGTTTCCAAAAAATAAACAGCCACAACCAGTCAATAACCAAAAGTAGATTTGGTTGCAACGCCGGATATGGGCAATATAGAACATCATAAATAACCATATAACAGTGCGTAGCAGTTCAAGATTGAGCTCATAATAATTAATCTCAGCTTTGAGAGGTTTGCCATATAGCATGGCGAACGAAAAGCTCATACTAATCATAAGAATGAAGAACTGCCAAATGTATCGAGTCATTTGAATATTCGTATCAGTTCAGAATGTTAGGTCAAGTATAGTATGGCGATAGTTTTGTGTATCAGATTAGCTATCGCCATGAATTATCAATATATTGCTGATATAATCTGTCATTATTTAAGCTTGATAAATTGAGTACGTGAGTGGATACAAATCAACAAGATGAACATTGGATGCGGGTCGCGATGGCCATGGCTGAGAAGGCTGAGGCTGAAGGTGAAGTACCCGTTGGAGCGGTGTTAGTAAAGGATGGGCAGCAAATTGCGGCTGGGTATAACTTGTCTATCAGTCAGCATGATCCTTGCGCTCATGCTGAGATCCTCTGTTTGCGCGCCGCTGGGCAAACCGTTGAAAACTATCGACTCCTTGATACGACCTTATATGTGACCCTCGAGCCTTGTGCCATGTGTGCTGGCGCTATGGTGCATAGCCGTATTGCTAGAGTGGTATTTGGAGCTCGGGATGAAAAGACTGGCGCCGCGGGCACCGTGCTTAATCTCTTGCAACATCCCGTTTTTAATCATCAAGTTGAGGTAACATCTGGCGTGTTAGCACAGGATTGTGCCGACCAATTGAGCCGCTTTTTTAAACGTCGTCGGGAGGAAAAGAAGGCTTTAAAACAGGCTCAAAAGGCGCAGCAGGAAAGGATTTCTTAAGGACTAAATTGAGTTATTGTTTTGATTTAGTCTTGCGCTTGCAGAAAGGTAAAAAATAGTTTGTGACGATTCAGCACTCGGCGATGGCGAATTTTAAGTAAAGTACGACGGCGAGACGCATTGTTATTGATGGTTTTTCTTCTCATATAGACCCCATTTCAATCTTGTTATTGTTTAAGTTAAGGCTACTTTGCTTGGGTTACCATTTTGGTTGAGAGACAATGGTTAACGCTGCAATCATTTTTGTCTTTATTTGTCATTACGACAGTATCAGTAGAGATCTCAGGCGGCAATCCCCCTAGGATGCATCTGCTCTATAAAGCAGCATTTTTACCTCAAAGTGGCTTCACTTTAGCGTGTATTCACTTAATCTAAGATTAAAAGCTAAGGCTTATTCTGTTGGCGTTTCAACACTGTGGCGTAACTCAAACTATTTGGCAGATATTTGTTGGGCTACTTTGGCTTATCAGGGCTTAAGGTGCCAGATACTGGTGCGGGTGTATCTTCTGAAGCGAGATCGCTGGGTTCGACGTCATCACTATTTTGCTGTTGAGACTGATTATCGACCCAGACTAAGGTGTCGTAGTAGCGACGAATGCTATCCACATAATGCACGGCTTCACTACCGCGGGCGTAACCGTAGCGAGTCTTTTGGTAGTATTTGCGCTTTTGCAGCAGTGGTAACACCTTTTTAAGATCTCGCCACGCGTTGGGATTTAACTCCATAGATTCAGCAAGTTTACGGGCGTCTTCCACATGGGCATAACCGATATTGTAAGATGCCAGTGCAAACCACATGCGTTGACTCTCGGGAATCGACTCGGGTAAACGGTTGATCATATCCCGTAAATAGGCGGCGCCGCCGCGGATACTTTCTTCCGCATCGAGTCGGTTGGTGATGCCAATTTCTTTGGCGGTCGGTTGTGTCAACATCATCATACCGCGCACGCCAGTCGGTGAGCGGGCATTGGGATTCCAATGGGACTCTTGATAACTGGTCGCTGCTAATTTTCGCCAATCTAAGTCACCGGCGTGGGTTTCAAATAACAGGCGGTAGCGTGGTAACACAGTTTCGATAGCGCGTAGGAAAGCGCGGGTGTCGATATAATCGAAACGTTTAACATGGCCAAAATATTTTTCGTTTAGATGATCGAGTGTGCCAGCTAATTTTTCTTGGTGCCAAAATGCTAGCAGTTGACTCATCAAACCATCGCTATGATTGGCGGGTAATAACCAGACTACGTCGAGCTTCTCTTCAAGTACTAATCCAGCGCGGAGATCGGGTAAGTAGCGACGGTTTATTTGTACGCTACTGGAGTCGGCTATGGTGTAGTCAATTTCTTTATTGGCGATCATTGCCAGCAGTTCTTCGCTGTCTTTATCTGTCACTTGATCCCATACCAGCGTCGGATGGCGTTTCTGCAATTGAGTCAAGGTTTCGACAAATGCTGAGTCGGCAATAACAGTAATTTTACCTTTTAAATCAGTAATATCTTTGGGGGTAGGCATACCTTCACGGTAAACCAATACTTGATTAACCCGATAAAGTGGCGGGCCTAAACGGAATTGCTCGCGCCGTGTTGGGGTTTCTGTCATCCCTGCGGCGATGATATCAATCTCGTTTTTTTTCAGTGCTTCATAGAGCTCTACACGACTGGTATAGGGCACCATTTTTAAGGGGACATCGAGGTATTCGGCAAAGAGCACGGCCATATCATAATCGAAACCGCTGTTGCCTTGGCCCGAGGTCATATAAATTTGAGGGCCATAGAGCGTGCCAACTCTTAATTCGGTGAGTTTATGGGGGACGTATTCTGTTTCTTCCACGGTAACTTGCTGACAGGCAGTCAGTAAGAAACCCAAGATAGTCAAGAACAGAAATCGAGCCATTAAGTACACTTTATTAAATAAAATCAAAAAGATGAATAGTAGAAGGTCAGTGAGGTAACTAAGATAAACTAGCTGACATTGCTGTGATTATATCCGTTTGTCACCGATTACGTAAAAAAATCGTATCGAATGGGGTGCGAACCAAGAAAAAAGGTTTGCTTTTTATCTTATAGGAAACACTGTTTTGCGTAAGGTCACAGGTGATTTGTGACAGACATTTCCCTATAATAGCGCCATCTCTGACCCCTGCAATTATAAATATAAGGTGAATTGACGTGATGGAGATCATCCGCGGAGCCCCAGCACTCTCGACGTTTAGAGTGCAAAAGCTAATGGAGGCCTGCGTAAACGCTGCGCTTCCGGTACGCCAAATCTATGCTGAGTATGTTCATTTAGCGGATTTGAGCGAGTTGCTTGAGACCAATGAGCGCAAGCAACTTGAAAAAATTCTCACCTATGGACCTGTTATCGAAGCCCATACCCCCCAAGGTTCACTCCTGTTTGTTACTCCCCGCCCCGGCACAATTTCCCCATGGTCTTCAAAAGCTACTGATATCGCCCACAATTGTGGTCTCGGTAAGGTAAAGCGTTTGGAACGTGGTGTTGCCTATTATGTGGAGTCAGACACTTTGACTGCCGAGCAGCAACAAACCCTCAAAGGGTTATTGCACGACCGTATGGTTGAAGTGGTTCTTGACGATTTTGCAAAGGCCGATGTGCTGTTTAAACGCACTGAACCGGCGCCTTTCAAGAGTGTGAACGTGTTGGCTGAAGGTCGCCGAGCCCTTGAAGTGGCCAACGTCGAAATGGGTCTGGCGCTTGCTGAAGATGAAATCGATTATTTAGTCGAAAACTTTGTCCGTTTGAACCGCAATCCAAATGATATCGAACTGATGATGTTTGCTCAGGCTAACTCTGAGCACTGCCGTCACAAGATTTTTAACGCAGATTGGACAATTGATGGTGAGGCGCAGCCTAAGTCTCTGTTCAAAATGATTAAAAACACCTTTGAAACCACACCCGACCACGTGTTATCTGCCTATAAAGATAATGCTGCTGTGATGGAAGGCTCTGTTGCTGGACGCTTCTTCCCCGATCCAAACGGTGTTTATAGCTATCACACTGAGCCAATGCACGTACTGATGAAAGTGGAGACCCACAACCATCCTACGGCAATCAGTCCATACCCTGGTGCGGCGACGGGTTCAGGTGGTGAGATCCGTGACGAAGGTGCAACCGGTCGTGGCTCTAAACCTAAAGCGGGTTTAACTGGCTTTAGCGTATCGAATTTAAAAATCCCAGGTTTTGTTCAACCTTGGGAAGGTAATTATGGTAAGCCGGATCGCATCGTTAGTGCTCTGGACATTATGACCGAAGGCCCATTAGGCGGCGCCGCGTTTAACAACGAGTTTGGTCGCCCAGCCCTGTTAGGTTACTTCCGTACCTATGAGCAAGAAGTCTCTAGTCACAACGGCGTAGAAGTGCGTGGTTATCATAAGCCCATTATGTTAGCGGGTGGTTTAGGTAATATTCGCGAAGAGCATGTACAAAAAGGCGAAATTACCGTTGGTGCTAAGCTGATCGTACTCGGTGGCCCTGCGATGAACATCGGTCTGGGCGGCGGCGCGGCTTCTTCGATGGCGTCAGGTCAATCGAGCGAAGATTTAGACTTTGCGTCAGTACAGCGTGAAAACCCAGAAATGGAACGCCGCTGTCAGGAAGTGATCGACCGCTGCTGGCAGTTAGGCGATAAAAACCCAATCCAATTTATCCACGATGTGGGCGCGGGTGGTTTATCTAACGCATTCCCTGAGTTAGTGAATGATGGCGGCCGTGGTGGTATCTTCAATCTGCGCAATGTGCCATCGGACGAGCCGGGCATGAGCCCGCTGGAGATCTGGTGTAACGAATCGCAGGAACGTTATGTACTTTCGGTTGCTGCCGAAGACTTGCCTTTATTTACTGCAATTTGTGAGCGTGAACGCGCACCGTTTGCGGTAGTGGGCGAGGCAACGCAAGAGCAGCATTTAACCCTAGCCGACAGCCATTTCGATAACAATCCCATCGATTTACCACTCGAGGTGTTATTAGGTAAAGCGCCTAAGATGAGCCGTAATGTGGTGTCTAAAAAGGCGGTTTCACCTGCACTTGAGCAAAGCAATATCGATATTAAAGATGCGGTTAAACGCATTCTTAGCTTGCCAACAGTGGCGGACAAAACCTTCCTGATCACTATTGGTGACCGCACAGTAACGGGTCTAGTGAACCGTGACCAAATGGTTGGCCCATGGCAGGTGCCAGTGGCTGACTGCGCGGTAACGGCGGCAAGCTTTGACACCTACGCCGGTGAAGCCATGTCACTGGGTGAACGTACGCCGCTGGCACTGCTCGATTTTGGCGCCTCTGCCCGTATGGCGGTGGCCGAATCGATTATGAACATCGCGGGTGCGGATATTGGTTCGTTCAAACGTATCAAACTGTCGGCTAACTGGATGTCGGCCGCAGGTCACCCTGGCGAAGATGCGGGTCTTTATGAAGCGGTTAAGGCCGTGGGTGAAGAGTTGTGTCCAGAACTGAGCCTCACCATTCCTGTCGGTAAAGACTCCATGTCGATGAAAACCGCATGGCAGCAAGATGGTGTGAATAAAACCGTGACATCACCAATGTCATTGGTTATCACGGCCTTTGGTGTGGTGCAGGATATTCGTAATACCGTGACGCCAGAGCTGCGCAGCGATAAAGGTGAAACCTCTTTATTGCTAGTTGATTTGGGCGCGGGCCAAAACCGCTTAGGCGGTTCTTGTTTAGCGCAGGTTTACGGTGAGTTAGGCGATGTCGCACCAGACTTAGACGATGCTGCACTGTTGCGTGGTTTCTTCGAAACCATGCAAAAGCTAGTGGCTAATAAGTTAGTGATTGCTTACCACGATCGTAGCGACGGTGGTTTATTCACGACCTTGGTGGAAATGGCCTTTGCGGGTAACACTGGCTTAGACATTGATATAGAAGATCTACAGGGCACTGATTTAGAAATACTCTTTAATGAAGAGCTTGGCGCTGTGCTGCAAGTGAGCCGCGATAACGCTGCCAAAATCGCCGCTCAGTTTGCTATCGCAGGCGTTCCTTGCCATGTGATCGGCACATTAGCCGATGATCAACGCATCACCATTAAAGAGGGTGAGCGTGAAGTGTTCAGTGAAACCCGTGTTGCACTGCGTACCTTATGGTCTGAAACCACTTACCGTATGCAAGCACTGCGTGATAACCCAGCCTGTGCATTAGAAGAATTTAAGCTTAAGCAGGATGAAACTGACTTAGGTTTAACGGTTAAGTTAAGCTTTGACCCAAGTGAAGACGTTGCTGCGCCTTATATCCTTAAAGGTGCTGCACCTAAAATGGCAATCCTGCGTGAGCAGGGCGTAAACTCCCATGTCGAAATGGCTGCTGCGTTTGATCGCGCAGGGTTTGAAAGCCGCGACGTGCATATGTCTGACATTCTGTCAGGCCGCATTAGCCTCGAAGAGTTCCAAGGTCTGGTGGCCTGTGGTGGCTTCTCCTACGGTGACGTATTAGGTGCCGGTGAAGGTTGGGCTAAGTCGATTCTGTTTAACGAGCGTGCTCGCGATGAGTTTTCACGTTTCTTTGAACGTGACTCAAGCTTTGCGCTCGGCGTGTGTAACGGCTGTCAAATGCTGTCAAATCTGAAGGAAATTATTCCTGGTAGCGAGCATTGGCCACGTTTTGTGCGTAACCGTTCAGAGCGTTTTGAAGCACGTTTCAGCTTGGTTGAAGTACAACAAAGTCCGTCATTGTTCTTCCAAGGTATGGCGGGTTCACGCATGCCAATCGCTGTGTCCCACGGTGAAGGACATGCTGAGTTTGCTAGTGCGCAGGCGCTGGCCTTAGCTGAGGCTTCTGGCACTATCGCGCTGCGTTTTGTGAATGGTAAAGGCGAGATCGCGACTCAATACCCACAAAACCCGAACGGCTCGCCAAACGGGTTAACCGGTATCTGTACTACTGATGGCCGTGTGACCTTGATGATGCCACACCCTGAGCGTGTATTTAGAACGGTTGCGAACTCTTGGCACCCAGATAACTGGGGTGAAGACAGCCCATGGATGCGGATGTTCCGCAATGCGCGAGTCAACTTAGGCTAAGGTTTTTATTGATAAAACCATCACTTAAGTGACTAAAAAGGAGCGAAAATTTTCGCTCCTTTTTTATATATAAAACGCACCTTTTAAAAAAATAATATATTTTAATATGTTAGCTTTATCTGCGTTTTTTCTAATGCAGTCAATTTGAAAAATACCGACTTAATCAGCTAAATACCTCTTAATAAGTAGTTCACACAAGTGAAACAAAACCTTATTGCCATTTTTTAACTGCTTTAATGCCTGCCATCTGCGGACAATAAAAATAAAAAGCCCCCAACTCATCGAGAAGGGGGCTCGTTTTGCGCTAACAAAACTTCAAATCAAATCAGTATTATTTCAGAGTAAGCGGTGAACGATTACAGCTCATGCGCTGTATAAAGTTCAACAAAAACACGCTTATAGCTGTTAACCAGACGTTCGAATAAGTTTGTCATATCTCTTTCTCCACACCAAAGTTAGACCTATGTGCGCGGAGTTGGGCTTGTCTGGGACACTTCACCAGTCGTACCAAACCGTCTCCTTAACACAGGAGATATATTAACCAATCTCACAGTCACTCTCAAACGAGAAAAAATACAATTAATCATTAAAAAAACTAATTAATGTTAGTTGGTTTATTTTTGGGTTAAGCTTTTTTATCTTTTCAAATTATTGTTTATATTGGTTTATTTTGCATATTTTAATTTTTTATGATTATTGTTTTATTAGTGTTAATGTTGTTTTTTATTTGTTTTTTGTTGTTTTTACTGGTTATGGTATGAATTTGTTTTAAAGTGCTTAAAAGTTTATTTTTTAATTCTTTCAATCTTGTTATCTACTTCATATTTGCTTTCCTGTCAACAGGGTGTCAAAGTGAAGTGTGTGCCCTGCCGCAAAACCCATCTAAACCCCTGAGTTTGATTGATTTGAATCAAAGGCGGGTGGTATAAAATACTCACAAATGAAAGCGATTAAATATCTTAACTATCTGATATTTATATCGATGGGATCATTTGTAGGATTGGGTGGTGAGGTGGAAGTCTCAAAGCCGAGCGATAGTGTGACTAGGGTCTCAGTATGCAAGGAAAAAGGGGATTTTTAGGCCTTGCTGCCTCGATGTAATGAAAAAGATGATATTTAACGGTTTATACTGGCTTCAGCTATAAACACAAAATGAAAACTCACTATCCTACAAAGGCACTTGCTATGAATGGCTCATGTTGTCGTAGCAATTGGACGCACCACGTAAGGAGTCACCGATGATTGTTGAAGAGGTTGTTGAGCTATCGCGGCTACAGTTTGCGCTGACAGCCATGTATCACTTCCTGTTTGTTCCCTTAACCTTGGGGTTGGCATTTTTGCTGGCTATCATGGAATCACTCTATGTGATGACTGATAAACAAATTTATAAAGATATGACTAAGTTCTGGGGTAAGTTGTTTGGTATCAACTTTGCCTTGGGTGTATCAACGGGTTTAGCGATGGAATTCCAGTTTGGTACTAACTGGTCTTACTATTCACACTATGTAGGTGACATCTTTGGTGCACCACTGGCTATCGAAGGTTTAATGGCATTCTTCTTAGAATCGACCTTCGTAGGTATGTTCTTCTTCGGTTGGGATCGTTTCTCAAAACGTCAACATTTAGCGACAACTTGGTTGGTGGCTTTTGGTTCCAACTTCTCCGCACTGTGGATTCTGGTAGCAAACGGTTGGATGCAAAACCCTGTGGGTAGCGTGTTCAATTACGAAACCATGCGTATGGAAATGACCAGCTTTGCTGATGTTATCTTCAACCCTGTTGCACAGGTGAAGTTTGTCCACACTGTGGCTTCTGGCTATGTAACAGGTGCAATGTTCGTATTAGCGATCAGCTCTTACTACATTCTGAAGAAACGTGACTTACCTTTTGCCCGTCGTTCATTTGCGATTGCCGCCAGCTTTGGTATGGCATCTATCCTGTCTGTTATCGTTCTGGGTGACGAATCAGGTTATAAAGTGGGTGAAGCGCAGCGCGTTAAGTTAGCGGCAATTGAAGCTGAGTGGCATACAGAGCCAGCTCCAGCGGCCTTTACTGCGGTTGGTTTCCCAAATCAAGAAACCATGCACACCGATTTCGCGGTTAAGATCCCTTACGCTATGGGTATCGTGGCAACACGTTCTTTAGATGAAGAAGTGACTGGTTTACGTGACTTAGTGGCAGAACACGAAGTGCGTATTCGCAACGGTATGAAAGCCTATGAGATGCTGGTGAAACTGCGCGCTGGTGATAAGTCTCCAGAGCTACGTGAAGCGTTCGAAGCGGCGAAAGTTGACTTAGGTTACGGCTTACTGCTGAAACGTTACACCGACAACGTAGTTGATGCGACAGAAGAGCAAATCAAAGCGGCTGCGAAGGATTCTATCCCGAACGTGGCACCGATTTTCTGGAGCTTCCGTGTAATGGTTGGCTTAGGTTTTGTGATGTTGATTGTGTTCGCGGCGGCCTTCTGGCAAAGCACACGTCATCAAATCGAAGAGAAGAAATGGGTTCTTAAAGCGGCGCTCTTTAGCTTGCCACTACCTTGGATTGCGATCGAGTGTGGTTGGTTTGTGGCTGAATATGGCCGTCAACCTTGGACCATCTCTGAGGTTCTGCCGACCTTTATGTCTGCTTCGAGTCTAACGACTGGGGATCTGTGGTTCAGTATTATTTCGATTTCACTGTTCTACACTGTGCTGCTGGTGATCGAGATATTCTTGATGCTTAAGTTTGCCCGTCTTGGCCCTAGCAGTTTAAAGACTGGTCGTTATCACTTCGAGAAACTAGAAGCCTAAGCAGAGGATTTCATTATGTTTGATTATGAAATATTGAGAGTTATCTGGTGGGCTCTGATCGGCGTACTGTTCATCGGATTTGCGGTCACTGACGGTTTTGACATGGGCGTGGGTGCACTATTACCGATTATCGGTAAAGACGATACTGAGCGCCGTATTATGGTCAACACTATTGCCCCCCATTGGGATGGTAACCAAGTATGGTTAATCACCGCAGGTGGTGCCTTATTTGCGGCATGGCCTATGGTATATGCAGTATCTTTCTCTGGCTTCTATGTGGCCATGATGTTAGTGCTGTTTGCCTTGTATACCCGTCCAGTTGGATTTGACTATCGCTCTAAGATTGAAAATCCAAAATGGCGTAAATCGTGGGACTGGGCGTTGTTCTGTGGTGGCTTTATTCCACCGCTGATCATCGGTGTGGCCTTCGGTAACTTACTCCAAGGTGTACCATTCAATTTCGATGAGTTCCTGCGTGCGACTTATCACGGTGGTTTATTTGGCCTGTTGAACCCATTCGGTTTACTGGCGGGCTTAGTGAGCGTGAGCATGTTTATGATGCAAGGCGCTGCTTGGCTGCAAATGAAGACCGACGGTGAGCTGCGTGTACGTGCCGCGAATGCGACTCAGCTATGTGCACTGTTAGTGGCAGTATTATTTGCCGCTGCGGGTGTGTGGTTAGCCAATGGTATTGATGGTTATGTTATCACTTCAACCCTTGACCACCATGCATTGTCAAACCCAACGCTGAAAACCGTAGCCGTTGAGTCTGGTGCTTGGTTAGCTAACTACGATAAGTATCCTATTACTATGCTGTTCCCAGTATTAGGTGTGGCATTACCACTGTTAGTGATTGTGGTGAGTCGCTTAAATCGTTCAGGTTTCGCATTCTTATTTAGCTCGCTGACTGTGGCGATGGTGATCTTAACTTGTGGTGCAGCAATGTTCCCATTCGTTATGCCATCTTCATTAGATCCTAACGTGAGCTTAACCATGTGGGATGCGACTGCGAGTGAAATGACATTAACTGTGATGACTTGGGCGGCGATTATCTTCGTTCCAATCGTGTTAAGTTACACTGTATGGACTTACTTCAAGATGTTTGGTCGTTTAAACCGCAAACATATTGAAGATAACAAAGCCTCACTCTATTAGAATTAAGGAGCATCTACTATGTGGTATTTCACGTGGATATTAGGGGTTTTGTTAGCCTGTTCTTTTGGTGTGATCAACGCCCTGTGGCTTGAAAACACTGAGAATATGGACCGCTCAAGCGATGACGCTGAGTAATCGCTAAACTCCAACAGCGTAAATCATCTAAAACCCTGCATCTGCAGGGTTTTTTATTGGAATAAAAAATACCAGTACGCTAATCCTAAACACGCTGCTTATTCGCATGCATAGACAATAAGCCTGTTTAAGGAGGAAAGATTATGACTGAAATTATCGATAGCAAGGGATAAGTCTGTGCCGTTGAAAATGGTTAAATCAATCGTAATAACATGAGAGGCAAAGTTTCCATTGCGTGCTGATGTGTTAGGTGATCAGCGGTTGGAGGGATGCAAGGTAATGTCGGATTTTGATGTTACCTAAACGAACGAGAATGCCGCAGAAACGCTAGTCAAACATTGTCCAAACAGGCGTCTGGCTCGTTCGCTATTTGTCACTTGCTGTGTGAGGAGAGTAACGGCACATTGCTGCGCGTTTTACGAGGTCGAAATGGCTAGAGCGAACAACATCTTGCCTCAATACATCAACTAAGCTTTGATAAAGTGATAAAAAATACCGCCCTGTTGGGCGGCATTAAAGCGTGGGGCTTAATTTTAGCTGTATTGGTTAAGCCTTAAACTGGCTAATTTGCTGCTTAAGCGCGACGGCGAGGGAAGATAACTCATTTGCCGAGTTTACTGTTTCAGCCGCTCTATGCTCTCCTTCATTGGCAAGTTCACTAATTTGATGCAGATTATGGGTGATCTCTTGGGCAACACTGCTTTGTTGCTCAGTCGCAGAGGCAATATTGCGCGAGCTAATCGCAAGTTCTCCAATCCTGCGGGTAATTTCCTCAAGTTGTTTACCTGTTTCTTCCCCTTGATTTGCCGATGCAATACCCAGTTGATGGCTTTGCGACATTTGGTTTGTTGTCGTTTTAACTTGGCTTTGAAGCTTATCGATTGTTTGACCAATTTCCAAAATCGATGATTGCGTCCGTTGAGCTAAAGTTCGAACTTCATCTGCGACCACGGCAAAACCACGCCCTTGTTCACCAGCTCTGGCCGCTTCAATGGCTGCATTGAGAGCAAGTAGGTTGGTTTGCTCGGCAATACTGTTAATCACTTCTGTAACTTTGCTGATCGCTTCACTTTCTTGGCTAACTTTCTCTACGGCTTGGTGACTTTGACTAAGTTGTTGGCTTAATTTAAGTAGGTCTTGTACTAAGCGTACTTGTTGCTGTTGACCTTCTTTCGCGGCGATATCGACCTGTTGGCTTTGAGTTGCACCCTCTTGAGCGTGATTTGCTACATCGCGGATTGAAGTGGACATTTCCTCAATTGCCGTAGCAATTTGATCTGTTTGTTGCATCAACGCTTGAGCTTCTTCGCCATTTTGTTTGGCAATACGCTGCGCTTTTGATGCCTGCTGTTCAATACTCTGCACCGACGCTTGCAAGGCACTGATTAATTGACGCAGTTCCGATGACATAGTGGAAACACTTGTGGTGATCTTATCGACTTCGTTTTGACTACCTAAAGCTGATGCGGGGAGGTGGTGACTAAAGTCTCCTGAACCTAAGATTTCCATATGGTGTTGGAGTGTGTGCAAAGGCTTGAGTGAGCGCAGTAGCACTAAAGACAGTAGTACGGTAATTAACACTATGCCTGAGACGGCCACAATGGCATTAATCGTCAATAAGAGAAGGCTTTCTTCATTTAATTCATTTGCGTTAACTTGACCAATCAGCATCCAGTTCCAACCGCTAACACTTTGACTGTAAGCAAACATCGGTTGGTTTTTGCTGTTGCTATAACGCCATTCAGCTTGATCTTGGGTGGCTTGGCTTAGGGTTAAGCCATCAAGCATAGACTCTGTCACAGGTTCGCCAGTATTAAATTTGGGATGAGCGACGAGAACGTTGTCTATCTTACGCATTAAGAGGAAATGGCCAGTTTCTTCTAGAGTGATTTTATTCACCGCATCTTGTAATTGAGTTAAGGATTGCGTGATTTCAAAACCGATATATAAGATCCCAATCACTTTTCCTTGGAGATCCTTAATGGGTCGATAGACGGTCATGTAGTCTTTACCAAAAAGTTTGGCGTAACCTTCATAAACCTCGCCCTTGATTAAGGTCGGATAACCTGGATGGGTTTTACCTAAAAAGGTACCTAAGGCGCGGCTGCCATCGGGTTTTTTAAGGGAGGTTGCAATACGGACAAAATCATCTCCAGCGAGAGCAAAGACCGTAGCTGTGCCACCTGTGAGGTTAGCAAAACGGTCAACTTTACTCTTTGAAGAGTTGATTTGTTCTTTTTCATGTAGCAATGCAGGCGTGTTTACGCCAAGTACATTGACCGTTTTATCCAAGATACTGAATTGACCAGGATACATTTCTTTAAAGACATCGGCATTGCGTCTTGCTAGTTGCAACAAGCTATCGTATTGAAGCTCAAGCATATCGGATACAGCGTGCATTTCGGCTTTCATGGCACTAATGCCTTTGTCCTCGAGCACATTTGAAGCGGATTTATAGGAAAGAGTACTGAGTATACAGAAAATAATAAGGGTAAGGGCAAACGCGAGGGCACCGATCTGTTTTGCAATAGGCCAATTTTTATAGTTCATTCTGCGATCCTATAGGGTAAAGGTTAACGCTAATGTAACCTAACTTTTACGTCATGGTCTTGATATGGGTCTAAGATTTTCTATTATTTATAGATAGTTCGCTGACATATTGCCAATTCCTACCACGATAACTTTGCTTTATTTTAGCGGATAGGAATATAGCACTTTGCGATAGGGAATGCGGTCTAGAGTGATAAGTTTTGGGGTAAATGGATGACTTCCCATGGCTTATCGCAATCGAACCAATACAAGACGACAAGGTGTGACACTATGTTGGGTGAAAATCATGCGTTAATTTATGAGTTTCCAGATTTTGCTGACCATATTCATCATCTTAAAAAAAACAATGCAATTTTCGCGACCATGGCGCAGCGTTACCATGAGTTAGACCATAAAATTCGTGCTCTAGAGTTAACCAAAGTGCCCACCAATGATGAGCACTTTGTGGCCTTAAAATTAGAACGGCTTCACCTTAAAGATAAGTTGTATCAATATCTGGTTCATGATGCTATTTGAGGCGACAACGGCGATGTATCTAACCTATTGCGGTTTTTCATTAGTAGCAGATACATGGTTGGCACCCAAACGAGTGATAGCAAGGTTGTTAGTAAGGTGCCTCCCGCGATAGCGATGGCAAAGGGCGGCCAAAATCCGCCACCTGCAATAATCAGCGGAATAAATCCCCCCACTGTCGTGATTGTGGTTGAGCTGATATGCCTGCCACAACCGCTGACAATATTGATAATTACAGCTTTATCTCCCGCTCTGCCATTCGGTGTATCTTCCAGCTCGGCCAAAATCACAATCGCCGCGTTGATTGCAAGCCCCATTAGGCCGAGTAGGGCGATGATCACAGGGAAGCCAAAGGGATAACCAAACACATAGACCGCAAGTAGCCCAAGCCCCGCCGACTGTAATGCACTCAGTAAAATAATCGCTGTTAGCCTAAAGGAGTTAAAGGACAAGACAACTGTGGCCAGCAATAAGGTAACCACTAAAATGATATTAGACAGTAGATTACCTACCGCTTCATTGCGTTTAGCACTTTCACCGCCAATTTCAATTCGATAACCTGCCGGTAGTTTGATGGCGGCCACTTTATCTTTTACATCATTTAAAACTTGGGCAGGTAATACCCCGCTGACGATATAGGCTTCGATCGTGTTGACGCGTTGACCATTACGCCTAGGGATCGCCCCGCGACTGACTTGCACCTCGTTGTGGGACAGTGCAGATAACGGAACGGCAGTGCTCGAAGGGGTCATGAGCTGGATTTCCGCAATACGGCTCGCCTGCTCGCGGCTACTCTCACCTAGACGCACGCGTATAGGAAGTGACTCGGTTTGTTCTAACACGCTGCCGCCAATCACTCCAGTTGTAGACATTTGGACTTGTCTAGCAATATCCGTCAGGCTTAATCCGCTGATTAAGCTCGCATCTTCATTGACCTGTAGCCATACCTTTGGTGACCCTGCACTCAAGGTTGCGCGGGTGTGGATCACATCGGGCGTTGCAGCCAAAATATGACGGATTTCATCACCCAAGGTGCGTAATGTTTCCAGATTAGGGCCAAAAATCATCAACTCGACCGGGGCATTAAAGGGCGGGCCTTGCTCCAGTTTACGCACCAGCACCTGCGCTTCTGGAAAGTCTTTATCCAAGCTTTGCTGCAACTCTGGGATAAGGGCGTTGGCACGCTCAAAGTCGCTGGCTTTCACCATAGCTTGAGCATAGTTAGTGGCTCCCTGTTGGCGCTGAGTTAAGTTGTAATAAAACGAAGGGGTATTGCCACCCACAACCCAATCGACTTGGCTGATGCCCTCGATTTGATGCAACTGCTTATCCATCAACTGCACTTGGTTTAAGGTGTTTTCAAGGCTGACATGGGGGGCGAGATACAGCTCAATTTGGAACATATCCCGATCCGATGGCGGGAAAAATTGCTCAGTCATCTTGCCGGAAGCATAAAACCCTAACAGCGGTATTATCCCGATAAGCGTAGCGCTCAGTAGTGGGCGATTGAGCGCAAATCTTAGGCTTGCTTGAAAGTAACCGCTTACTAAAGGCACATTGATACCATGCTGATACCAGACAGGATGTTTACCTTCGAGGCTAAAGCGTCCCGCAAGACCGGCGATCAAAGTATGGGAAATTACATAGGAGCCAAAGAGTGCAAACATTACCGATATAGCTATGCCACTCACAAACTCTCCGGCTGCGCCTGGCATTAATACGATCGGCGCAAAGGCTAGAATAGTGGTAATTGTTGAGCCAGCCAAGGGTAACCACAGGTGATGTAAGGTCTCAGTCACAGCGTTTAAGCGACTCATACCCTGTTGGCGGCGCTGGGAAATGGCATCAACAATTACAATGGCATTGTCCACCATTATCCCTAGAGCAACGACTAAACCTGTGACCGACATTTGATGAATGGGTAAGCCGATATATTTCATGCAGGCTAAGGTAAACAGGGCGGTTAAGGGAAGTGATAGGGCAACGATAATCGCGTTTCTTAAGCCTAAGGTCAGCAGTAAGACGGTGAGAATAATCACAAACCCTTGTATTAGGTTGATAACGAGTCCGCCAAGCCGGTCACTGGTGTAACTGTTTTGCTCAAATAGCCATTGCACTTTGATATTTGCGGGAAGCTCGTTGTTGAGCTCATCGACCAGTTGTTTGACTTGTCCTTGCCAGATATCAACACGGGTATTATTGAGCATGCGCGCTGCGACAAACACGCTTTGCTCGCCGTCAACGAGAGCGATGCTATCTGCTGGTTTTTTAGCTTGGCGGCTGATAGTCGCAATATCGCCCAGACGAATGATTTGCCCATCGTTATCGACTTTAAGTGGTACTTGGCGAATACGGCTCTGCGAATCGAGCTCACCCGAGACTTCGACAAGGGCGCGAAAGTGATTGTTATTGATCTCGCCTGCGGCAATTTTACTGTCGGCGCTGCTTAAGATTTTCGCTATGGTACCCGGTGTTAATTGCAACTGGCTCATCTTATAGCCATCGAGCTGGACTAGGATTTCTTCCTCGGGTGCGCCGTAGAGTTTAACGAAATCGGTGCCGGATAAGAGTCTGAGCCTGCTTTGTAATTCCTTGGCATAGCGGTTGAGCATATCCACCCGTGGTTGACTGTTATCGTTCCACACTAGGCTTAAAATTGCGGTGTAGGCGTAGCCGACTTGATCGTCTAAGGTCGGTGTCTGTATGTCATCGGGGAGGGTGTTTCTGGCATCGGCCAGCAGATCTCTCGCCCTTGACCACACTGGCGCAGTATCTGTCACTGTGTCTTTGAGCTCTAACTGGATCACCGAGATACCGGGTCTTGAGGTGGATTGAATCAGCTTTATTTCCTCAAGGCGACGTAATTGATTTTCTAATACTTCGGTGACAAGTGCCTCGACCCGCTCGGCGGATGCGCCGGGATAAGGAGTGATGACAGAGGCAAAGCGGTTGGTGATATGTGGATCTTCGGTGCGCGGTAAACTGGACATCGCGCCAAATCCCGCGACCAGCAGTAGGGCGATCACTAGGCTGACTAAGCGACCATTTTCGACGAAGGCTTTAATCATGATTACCTCGTCGTTGCGATTGTTGTGGAAACGGCTTGGCCAACGACTAATTTATGCAAACCTTGAGTCACATATTGTTCGTCGGCTTTAATCGCTCCTTGGATATAAGCCATATCCTGCGTGGTGTAGAGGATATCGACATCGCGACGTTCTATTTGAGTTGAAGCGCTATCAGCTGTTTGTTGCGCCGTAACATAGATATTCCAGCGTCCTCGAATACCATCAATCAGTGCTGAAATTGGCACCCAGTAGCCTGCTTGTTCAACGGTTTGTTGTTGATGTAAATAGGCTATTTCTCCATTTATCACCTTAGCCTGTGCCGGTAGGCTAATCCGCAGTTGTACCGTGCGGCTAATGGGGTTGACCTCGGCACTGATCCCAGCGACTTTAGCCATAAATAGTTGATTCTGGACACTAACCTTTACTTCTTGTCCGGTAGTGAATTGGTTAGCAATAGCAACAGGGACACCGATATAGGCCTCGGTATTGATGCTACCAACTAAGGTAAAGACGGGGTTACCCGCGGCAACGACTTCCCCTAAATTATGTTGGCGCAGACTGATGATGCCATCAAAGGGGGCGAGTAAGTGTGATTTGTCGAGTTTGAGTTGATTGGCATGTTGCGAGGCGAGCAGGCGTTGTTTAGCCGCCTCTAGGCTGGTGAGTTGAGTTCGAGTTTCATCGAGCAATTGTTCAGAGACATAACCGGACTTCTTCAGTTCTAGATTCCGTTTGAGAGTGCTGGTGGCAAGGTCAACATCGGCTTGGGTTTGCGCTAAGCTTGCTTGGATTTCTTGGCGCTCGGCTTCAAGCAAGCGGGTATCCAGTTTGGCCAATACTTGCCCCTGAGTCACCTTAGCGCCGCTATCGACCGTTAACTCACTGAGCTTACCCGATAATTCAAATCCGACGCCCGTGGTATTGCCCGCACGGATTGTGCCAGTGAATACTTGCTCACTCTGATAGCTAGTCGACAAGCGCAGCGGCGCCGTCATCACGGTTTGTAATTGCGCAGTATTGGCATGCTCTGTCACTTCCTTTTGACAGGCCGTTAAGGTGGTGACGGCAATCACGCAAACGCAAAATACACGCCAAAAACATCGGGCCGCTTGATCCATTTGAATCCTTCCGTTGTAAGCTTAAGGTTAATTTTATGTAACTAGACTTGCTAGTCTAGTTGTGCGGAACTGGACTGTCTAGTCTATTTTATGCTTAACTAATACGAATTAATTATGTTGCTACCTTGAGTGAAGATATGACTCAGTCCACCGAGATCCCGATGAGCCGCAGTGAACAAAAGAAACAGCAAGTGCTAGTGGCGGCCATTGACTTGTTTTGCCGCCAGGGTTTTCCCCATACCAGTATGGATGAAGTCGCTAAATTGGCGGGTGTTTCTAAGCAAACCGTTTATTCTCACTATGGCAGTAAAGATGACCTGTTTGTGGCAGCGATTGAGTCAAAATGCGTGGGTCACAATTTACATGACGACTTGCTGAGTGATCCAAGCCAACCCGAAGCCACTATCACAGAGTTTGCGTTGCAATTTGGTGAAATGATTGTCAGCCCTGAGGCTATTACCGTCTTTAAAGCCTGTGTGGCGCAATCGGAAAGCCACCCTGAAGTCTCACGCTTATTTTTTGAGGCGGGCCCACAGCATATGCTTGCGATGCTGACAAAATATTTAGTGGCGGTTGAGGCGCTTGGATTGTATCGATTTCCACAACCGCATCACTGTGCGGTTCGTTTATGTTTAATGCTGTTTGGTGAATTGAAGCTCAGGTTAGAGTTGGGGCTAGAAACCGAGAGTTTATTGGGGGAACGTGAGCAGTATATTCGGGGTTGTGCCGAGATGTTCCTAAAAGCTTATTGTGTTTAACTAAAGTGGCGTTAAGGTATCAGTTTGTATCATTCTTCGATTAAGAATGAACTTTTGTCTTGGGTAACGCGTATTATACGCAATACATTATTCAACCAGTAACGCAAGGAGCAGGCGTGGCTAAACCACTTCATTCACCAGTCAATATTAACCCCAGCATAGTGTTCATAGGGTTGATGCCTTTGTTGAGTTACTCCGTTTTCGCAGCAGAGCCTCGTCAGGAATATAAGCCTTTTAAGGTCAGCGTATCGCAAATTAGTACCCAGAGTGCCAACGTTGCCAATGGTGAAACAGAGTTGCAGCGGGATAGCTTGTTACTCAACGCTGGCGTGACTATGCCCTTGAGTCAACAATGGTCCGTTGGGATGAGACTTGGCTACGACAGACTTGACTACGATTGGCGCAATATTCGTTTAACAGGCTCCAATAATACGGCAGCATTGTTTAGTGATGCGGGTGAAACCTGGGAAAATATCGATCGCTACCGTGCGAGCCTATCTGTTAATTATCGGATGGATAAGCATTGGTCATTTATGCTTTCGCCACAAATCCAATATGCTTATGCCGATACCGCGTCCGCCAGTAATGCACAGAGTTATGGTGTGGTTGCCTCGGCCATGTATGCCTTTGAATCGGGAAACATGCTGGGCTTTGGTGTGGCCTACTTGAATGACATAGATGAAGTGCGTTCTTTGCCTTACCTTGCCGTGAGCTGGCAGATTAATGATCGCTGGCGTCTAGCAAATCCTTTCCAAGCGGGCTTTAGTGGGCCAGCAGGATTGGAACTTAGTTATCAGTTCAATCCCGCTTGGAACGTGGGCTTGGGTAATTCGCGCCGCACGGAGCGATTTTTAATTGCCGATGATGAAACGGTAGTCGAAACCAATGAATGGGTGAGCTATCTGCGAGCTGGTTGGCGTGTGACACCAGCAATCGCGTTAAATCTCTACGCGGGCTATTACTTTAACGGTGAATTAGAAGTGACCGATGAGGCCGCGCTTGATCTCGATAACCAAGGCGCAGCGGCCTTGGATCTCGAGTTTCGATTTTAATTACTGGCCCAGCATGGCTTCTTTGAGGCTTGTCTGGGCTGGTTTTTCACCTAACCAAATCTTGAGTAAGGCTTGACGGAACATTTCACCTTCAATCGTGGCTTGTTCTTGGCCATTTTTATAGGCGGTCACACCACGGCTTTTGTTGGCGACGAAGGTAAATTGGTCTCCTTGTTTAATTTCATCCTTAAATAGCGCCATAAACGCATCAATTTGTGGCTGAATATCAGTCGTATTATCGGCGGTTGCATGCTCAAAACCTTCGGTTATCGCATCACGCATTTTCTCAGACGTAATCATTCCAGACGTAATATTAAGGCGAATCGCGGCTATTGGAGCATTGATCACCTCGGCGGTGGTTTTGCTGGGAGTGGGCACGTACAGACTACCGACATACAAATCCATAAAGAATTTGCTGCGAACACCAGCGCCATTTAATTGCAGCGCCTGAGCGTCGAGCGTAATGCTGTTGGCGACTTGAACACCTGACACTTCTTTAGCTTGGGTAAATAGTGGAAAAAGCAAAGCAGTAGTGAGCGTTAAGGTTGAGAGTAACTTCATTATACACCTCATATTTTTTAGTTATGGCCGTTGAGTGTATCAATCATCTGAGTGACTCGAACGGTGATTTATCTGTAGATTGCGAAGCGATACTAATCGAAACCCAAGAGGAGCGATAGCCTAATCTGTGCAAGCTATCGCTGGTGACTTAGGCAAAACAAGACGACTTTTCCTTGTCGAGCGCATTAAAAAAGCGATATGTGTGAAGAAATATTCGACCTGTTTAGTTTATTAGCTGACAGGGTCAGCCACGAACGCCTAATTTATATTGGCCATTTTGCTCAAACATCACCGCTTGTTTTTGCTTAGGGGAGATCAGGATTGGGCCATCATCAAAAAACAGAAAGCACTTCCAATTGCGGACAAACACATCCCAACGAGTCTCAATCACTTGATATTTTTCGTAGCAAAAATAGACCTGAGTATCCTCTGGCCACTGAATAAACTCTGCCAACAACTCGGGTAGACTGTTATCTTCACTGTCCCACGCACTCTGCCAATGATCTGTTTTGACCCATGCGTTGGCTTTGGCGGCCCAATCCCCTTTAGTAAACTGTTCGGCGCGGCTACTTTTATTGCTAATCCACTGATTCCACACCAGCATGGCGCTTTTATCCGTTAGCGGCAGAATGCCAGTCTTGTCCTCATCGCTCACAGGTAAGTCTTTGTGGTTAAAAATCCACTTACGGCGATAGGTGTCTAAAGGTATGTAGGTATGAGCCAAGCAATATCTCCTAGGAAATGGCAAGATTGAAACAGGCTCATTATAAGATGCTAAGCATGAATAATAAAATCGCCAAGTGGAGATATCACCACTTGGCAACTAGGTTATTGTGCTTCAGTCATGATTCGGGTGAGTTCTGCCACATAATGTTGTGCTACCTGATTACTCGGATCGGCATTGAGGGCATTGGTAAACGCAGTGTGTGCGCCTTCAGCTTGGCCAAGTTCAACCATGAATAAGCCAAGTTTTATCCAAGTCTGCGTATCTGAAGGATATTTTTCTAAGTAGTCTAGATAGACGTTGACTGACTCTTGGATTTTTCCGCGTAGCTTAAGGATATGCGCATACTGTGGCATATACTCGTCGCTATAGGCCAAAATTTTGACAAGGGTTGACTCGGCCAGCTCAAGTTTGCTCAATTTTAGCGCAAGCAGAATAATGTGTTTTAACTCCATTTCTGTATAGAGATCTTCGGGTAATGCTAATAGTGCATCTAAGGCTTGCTGATGTTGTTGCTCTAGGCTGAGTTGTAACGCGAGAGCCAAGTGATACAGCCTTTGCAATTCTGGATTGCCATCGACAAATGGCAGTAGATTTTCTACTGTTATCGATAGACCTTGATTGTTTCTCATTGCGTAAAGCGTCATGATTTTTGTGTAGATATTTTCCGCAGTAGACGCTTTATTTAATGCCTCAACATAGACTGGGCTTACTAGGGTAATGTCCTGAGAAAATTGTTCTGTTAATTCATTCCATATCACCTGATCGGATTCAGATAATGTGGGATGTTTATGGTATTTATTCCAAATATAAATACGGCCTGATTGGTTTTTTTTCAACCAAATGGGTGCAAGCTGCGTTAATGAGGTGGAATTTAATTCGAGTTGTCGAAATTTAAGATTATCATAGGATTTTTTAGTGAGTTCCAAAATATCATGGCATATTGTATTGAACGCTTCATAATAGTTTAGCGTCATTTCATTGATATGGGATTGTGTCCAACTATCGGTATTTCTTGAAGTGAGAAAATGTGAGAACTCATAATAACCGTAGGTTTTAATCAGCCGAGACAGTGTGGCGTAGTGAAGATTAATATCTTCTTCTATTTGGTTGATTTTATCCAGCGTTAAACAAGCGTCCTGTGGATCCTCATTCAGTGTTTTTGCAAGCGTTAGCGCTTTTTTAGTTAGCTGCCTTAATGTGTCTAGTTGGCTAATGGCTTTACTGCACTCTTGTATTGCTGAATTTAAGTCATCCTCAGTATTGGGCGTTGCCTCGTTGATCACTTCAATGACGGATTTATCCGTAAATGATGAAAGCACTATTGCCGTTGTTGGCTCGTGAACAATACCCTCAATTTTAGCTGCATTAATTGATAGATTAATAAAGCTAATTTCGGGATAGGTCTTGGCTTCTTCAGCGAGAGACTCCATTGCATGAATAAGCTGAATTGGGGTTTCTGCTGGCAGTCCTGCGTAGGTTTCTACCCATTTATTATTACAGCCTAAACTTGGACCAATGCTGGCTTCAACCGTTCCTTTTGCATGGCTATAACCGGATTTTGAATAGCAATAATCGACGCCACTTAGCAATAGGGTAGTAAAGCCCATTTCGATAGCAAGGCGTATTGAGCTGTTGGTGACCGTTGGGCCGACGGTGATGATATTGTCATGATCATGCTTTCCACTCCAAGGATAGCGTTGACCCAAATAGGCTTTAGGGCCATTCCATTGGGAAAGGACTTTATGACTTACGTGATAGGAATTTACCAGCAAGGTTTTGTGGCTTAATTTAAACATGTCACGGCTTACGTCGAAACTAAAATCCTGAGGGTCGACACAAGTAATAATGTCTACGGATATGCCATTATCGGCTAGTTTTCCTGCGATGCGTGAGACGGCGATAATAAATAAATTGTCGTTATTATGTTTTATCCAATTGATATGTTCGTCAAGGGAAGGACCGCCTGCGATGATTAGGCAGGTTTTTCCGCTAAATCTATTCCGTAGTATTTTGGCTGGCGTTTGATTATCGGCAATATTTTCAAGCTGGGTTTGAAAAAAGATTTTTTGGGTAAAACCGATCCTATGGGTGAAATAATCATCCTGAATCTTGGTCTCAATGCGATTGAATAAGGCGTTATAGGCGTCTAAGTGTTGAGATGCTACGCCTAAGGATTGATGAATTTCGTATTCGCCTTTGATGAGATAGATTTTAAATTCATCATGTTCCATTAACTCAATAAAACTGGCTTCATTAACAATCCTGATTGCAGATTGTTTGTCTGCGGGGATATCGATGACCAATAAAGGCATAACTTCATCTAATTCTACAAAAATAAATTTAGCACCGAGGGGGAGATCATGCTCCAACACGTAATTGGCTAGCAGCCCTGAATCCATTCCAACCACAATATGCAGCTTATCTTGTTGAGAAAACGATTGTCTGAAGCGACGATTATATAAGGTTTTAGAGTCAATCCCCTCAAAGGTGTGGCGGTTAATACTAGGCAAGTAGTATTCGTTAAAGCGACTGATCGCAAAGTTATTCAAAATGTGGGCTTGTAGTTGCATGTTTTCCTCGAGTAGAGCGAACAACTGAGCGATTACACGGATGATACGCCAGCATAATGTCACTTCATTCATTGTCAGAGCAAGTGTTACTAGGACTTTGCAAAATATGTTCCAGCAAAAAAATTGACACTAATAGGCTGGTACCTTGCTTGAGCTGTAAAGCATTTGTTTGCTAGGAATCTAGCAATAAGTATATAAAAAATTTATATTTTATCGATATTTGCCTATAATGAAGTGGCTTGTATGAATAACATTTCAGCTCATTTTATTCCGACGAGGATTTTTGGCGTGGATCTTGTAGGAGTTGGAGAGTTGACGAAATGGCTCATCGTTGTCATTAGTAGCTAATCGAAGGTTTAAATCGTGAGTGGGGAACTCTATGTTTGATAATAAAACAATTTTGATTACGGGTGGCACGGGGTCATTTGGACAAAAATACACCAAAACCATTCTCGAACGGTATAAACCGAAGCGATTGATCATTTTTTCTCGAGATGAATTAAAGCAGTATGAGATGCAGCAAGTGTTTAACGCACCATGTATGCGTTATTTTATCGGTGATGTGCGTGATGGTGATCGCCTAAAGCAAGCCTTTAAAGATGTTGATTTTGTTATCCATGCCGCAGCACTTAAACAGGTTCCCGCTGCCGAATACAACCCGATGGAATGCATAAAAACCAATATCCATGGGGCCGAAAATGTGATCCGGGCCGCCATCAGTAATAATGTTAAGAAGGTTATCGCCCTCTCAACAGACAAAGCCGCGAGTCCTATTAACCTATATGGTGCGACTAAGTTGGCCTCCGATAAGCTGTTTGTCGCCGCCAATAACGTAGTGGGAGATGGCAAAACCCGATTTGCCGCAGTTCGCTATGGTAATGTCGTGGGGTCACGTGGCTCAGTCGTGCCATTCTTTAAACAACTGATTGCTAATGGTGCGACTTCGTTGCCCATTACCCATCCCGATATGACACGTTTTTGGATTACTCTTCAGGATGGTGTTGATTTCGTTTTAAAAAACTTCTCCCGTATGCAGGGCGGAGAGATCTTCGTACCTAAAATACCTTCCATACGCATCACTGATCTTGCCGCAGCCTATGGGCCGAGTTTGGAGCAGCAGATTGTAGGTATTCGTCCCGGGGAAAAAATGCATGAGGTCATGTGTCCAGGGGATGACTCCCATCACACGATCGAATTTGATGACCACTTTGTCATCACGCCAAGTATTCGTTTTTTTGGGCGTGAAACAGACTTTTGTACCAATGCTTTAGGAGAGAAGGGGCAGGCTGTGCCGATGGGATTTGAATATAATTCTGGCACTAATCCACATTTTTTAACACAGGCTGAAATTCTTAAACTGGATACCGTTGCATGATCCCCTATGGCCGACAAGACATCAATCAGGCTGATGTTGATGCTGTGATTGAAGTGCTTAATTCTGATTATTTGACTCAAGGGCCTAAGGTTCCTGCATTTGAGTCAGCAGTTGCTTCCTATTGTTCAGCTCGCTATGGCGTAGCGGTAAATAGTGCGACTTCCGCCTTGCATATTGCATGTCTTGCTCTTGGGGTTGGACCAAACGATATAGTATGGACTTCTCCAATTACCTTTGTCGCCTCGGCAAACTGCGCGCTTTACTGTGGAGCTGAGATTGATTTTGTCGATGTGGACCCTCTAACGGGTAATCTTTGTCCACATGCATTAGCAATGAAATTAGAACAAGCGGCTCGGATAGGGAAGCTCCCTAAAGTTGTTATCCCGGTACATTTATGTGGTCATAGTTGTGATATGGCAGCGATCGCTGCTCTTGCTGAACAATATAGATTTCACATCATTGAAGATGCCTCGCATGGGATTGGCGGGAGCTATCATGGATACCCTTTGGGTAGCTGCCAATACTCTGATATTACCGTTTTTAGTTTTCACCCCGTCAAAATTATCACCAGCGCCGAAGGCGGTATGGCCATGACAAACAGCTCAGAATTAGCTGAAAAAATGGCCCTTTACCGCAGCCACGGTATCACTAAAGCCTCCGATAAAATGTTAAGACTTGATGAAGGGGACTGGTATTACGAACAACATGCCTTGGGATTTAACTATAGGATGACGGAGTTGCAGGCAGCACTTGGTTTGTCGCAAATTAGCAGGCTTAATGCCTTTGTTTTGAAACGCAATGAACTCGCCGCTATCTATCGTAAAGAACTCGTTGGTTTACCCTTGAGCTGTGTTGAGCCTTTATCAAATACTCAAAGTGCCAGACATTTACAAATTATCCGCCTAAATGACGCATCAAGAAGAAAGCAGCTATTCAACGATATGAGAGCTGCAAATGTACAAGTGCATGTGCATTATTTCCCCGTACATCTTCAACCTTACTATTTAAAACAAGGATTTAAAGAAGGTGATTTCCCACAAGCAGAGGCATTTTATCAACAGATATTGACTTTGCCACTCTATCCTTTGATGACTGATAAGGAACAAGCTTGGGTTATTAACACCTTGTTAGCAGTACTGTAAGAAAATTCATTGGTGTGAGTTTACCGCTCCCAATAAGTGGCGGATATCATATATAAGTGCTTGTATTCCTTGGTGTGATTCAAAGACTCTTGTTGCTTGGTTTTGGATAGACCTTCTTTGTTCGGGCTCTGTAAGCAGTTGTTGTAACATCTCCTTTGCTTCTTCCAATGTGTTGCTCACTAGACAACAGCGTTCTTGATTGAGGGCGATGAGTTCGGCTTCATCACAGAGATGTTGAGGGGGAAGAAGTAGGGTTGCTGCTTTCCCATAAATGGACTCAAATAGCGATAAGCCATAACAGCTTAAAATGATCTCTGATTGAGCGATTATCTCTTTAAGGTTGTCAGGATTTTGTTGAACCACTATGGCTGAATTGGGGGGCAGTTGAGGAGCTGGAGCCAGTGGGCCTTGAATCCATAAAATGGGCCAATCAGTACCAATGGAGTCCAGTATCGTTGGGAGTTCTCGGCCATAGCCCAACGCATCGCTACCCCCCGTGAGAACTAGAATTTGTGCTTGCTTAGCCGCTTGTGGAATTGTGCTAAAGAGATAATTTTGCCAGCCAGCGGATATTTTGGGATGATGGGCTGGACAATTGAAGCTTGGAATAAATAGCCAATCCAGTACATCCAGTAGCGGTACCATTTTATCTATGCCCACCCGCTTTGTACCACGCTTAGCTAGCCCTGCTAGCCTATTGGCAAATGATTTTAAGTCGATAAAGTTAGGATGAAAATCAACTAGTACTAATGGATTTTGATCTTCGGTTAATGCGCTGAGCAATGCTTGCTCATCCTCATGCCACACTACTTTTGAGCTTGAGTCTAATCGTTGTCCAGCTTCGCTATAAGCGTGAATATTCACTCCTATGCTTAAATGTTCCTGCAATGCATTGGCAATTAATTCTGAGCGCTTGAAATGTCCTAAACCTATTTGAGGGCCCAGATGACAATAGATACTCGCCTTAGCATAGTTTTTGTTAGCGGCCTTTTGTTGTACATGGGCGTTTATGGCGAACAGAGCAGAATCTTTTAGTAACTCTTCTTGTACCCACTCTAAACTGACAACTGTTTCAGTTGGATTATTTACATACCATCGGCGATAGACTTCAACCATAAAGCGATAGTCAGCATAGGTATCTACTGAGATACGATGGGTAATTTTTCCATAATTACCGCTGTCATCGATGTATAGTTTTGTTAATTCAGGTCTTAATTTATCACCATATCCCACATGCTCCCGTGACATTACACAATCACTAACGGCCATCAACCTATTCCAGCCAGATCTAGTATAAAACCCCATCCCTTCATGGAGTGAAATGACCCCTTCTTTGAGTGTGATAGTGTCTTTATCTGAGGCTTTCAGGGCTCGCAGAGCGTGATCGATAAAATTGGGGTCTATAAGTGGGCAATCACCACAGATATACACGATATAATCAGGCTGTTGTCGCTGGATGATCCTATCAAGCCTGCCCATCAGGTCATTAACATCACCTTCAAAGGGGACACAGGTTAGCTGGTTTTCTTGTGCCCAATTGATTAGGGGTTGATTGAACTCATCTGCAGTTGTGGCAAGTTCTATTACACTAATTGTGCTACACGTCTTTAGGCGCCTTAAAATATGGCCAATGATAGGAAGAGTATTACCTGCGGCATCACAAGCGAGTGGTAGCAAATGTTTACTAGCTAAGCGACTAGAGTTAAGGCGTGCACCAATGATGGCGAGTATTTTGGTCATAGATTAATACTCTCTGGGGTAATACAGAGATTGAAATCGAGTAAATTGCCACCTTCCTTGAGTGTCTCATCGGCTTCGGCTAACGAAAACCATAATCGATTAAGGTATTTATCATCTATTTTTTTACTCGAAATCATGGGGAGTGCAGCACAATTGGCGGGATCCCAAGTTAATCGCACGCCACATTGGCCGCTGCCAAACCGAATTTGGCCAGCAGTAGCACCAATGGCGCTATTTGCCGAAACAATTGAAGAGACAGGAGAACCTTGGTCCATATCCTCTTGTATTTGAAAAAACTCTTCCTGAACACCACCGAGATTGGTCTGGTACCAAGCTCTATTATCACAGCCGAGTAAAGTCAGATAACTGAGTCGGATTGAGGCTTCAGGGCGCTGCTTGTCCTCAAAGAAAAGGCCTGTATGTAAAGATTCATGCTCGATACGGTACCATTTAATGATGGCGCCACTTTTTAATGATTGACGGCAATAAATCACTAAATTGCCCTCTGCGCAGCCCAATTCATAATTCACCCGATTTAGATCGGTGACACGATCACGTGCACGAAATCGTTCCATCAACAAATGATTCGAGTAGAAATCAGCACCATAACTAATATGGTCGAAGAAACCATGGGATAAGGTACCTAGGACGGGTTCAAAGCCGTGGGACTTAAAGGCTAATTTATCAATAGCCAATCCACGGTTACCATTTAGGCTCAGGTGTACCTTAGGGGTACGAATATGCAAACGACGTCTTTGTGTATCGTACTCAATCCGAATATCTTCTTGTGCTTCCCAAGGCGCAAATACTGGCACATCGGCAGGATTAGCAACCAAGTTAAGTTGCTGATAGCGTTTTGCGGTGAGATGGGTTCGCAGATCGCTTGCCCACATACGGCACAAGTTTCGCCAGTCTTGCTCTGTTGCATGTGGATTATGTTCTAGTGTGGCGAATCGTTGATAGCATTGACTATTGAGTAGAAGGTCATTACGACCACTTAATCCCCAGCGGCTAACATTATACTTAGCTTGTTTTTTGACTGAAACCGGATGCTCTGCATTGGTTATTTCCACCGCATCTGATACTTGCCAAAACTTAAGAATGTGTTGAGGTAACTGCCAACAATAGTTGTCCATCCCCGCAAGAGTGTTAAAGAGGGTGGAAATTCGCTGCCATTCCCCTTCAACGTGATCCGCCTCAGTTTGGTAGCGACCTGGACGAAAGTCGAACACTTCGGCATCACTGCCATAAACAGGAAAGGCCAACATGCCAGGTTTGAATATTTTAACGAGATAGTGCAGATAATCCTCTAGCGTTAATTCGCCATGAACATAACGCTGGAACTTTTGAAAAGCGATTGCGTGGTTCCAAATCACCTTAATTGTTCTACCACTTGCGGCTTGTAAACTCTGTGGCCTGTCTAACAGTGTGTTGGACCAGTTTGGATTATGGGAGTAGGGATTATCCCATTCCACCACTACAGTTTCAAAACCTTGGTCGATATAAACATCTAAGAGCCCTGCTGAAACGGCTTGCTCATTGATATAGGCAATTTGAGGACGCACCCCAAGCAAGGTGTGATAGGTATCCTGCCCAAGACGGAGGTTAGCCTGATTGACTTTTGCAGGAACCAAAGGCCCAATAATTTGGCTATCACCGCTGGCGATAAGTTCGCACATCCCTTTTTGGATCAATAGTTTGAATTCCTCTACCCATAGAGGGTCAACCTGTTGAACTGCTTCTAAGGTATAGGCCGTCATTTCAATTCCGACAGGGATACCATTTTGCGCTATCTGTAGGAGTGGCCAATAGCATTTGCGAATGACTTCGGCATGTTGTTCATTTTCAATGGAGGAAAAGGCCAGATTGAGATGAAATACCGTGTAGAGGGCAGTAGTCATACTGGTTCATTCTCATATTCGATATGGATCAACGCCAGCGCAGCTTCTGCTCTAGCTATTGCATCGGTTTTGTTATCGGCACTGGCAATCGCAAATCCAGCTCTTTGCGTATGATTAGCAAGCGGATAAATTACGCTTCCAGGCGCTATAAATAGCGTTAACATTTCTACGCCAATGGCTTGATTTGCTTGAGATACTCCATGAATATTGCGGACTCTACCTAGTGCTAAATCAAGGTAGCGAATAGCGACCGCCCGCTGATATTTAGCTGTAACTTCCTCTGTGGTTAAGGGCTCGCCAAGGGCGAGTTTGATAGCCTTTTCGATAAAATTAACGCCAGTCGCAAGGGGGATTTGCGTGGTCGAAAAGAATCCGCCTGAGAGTCTCCCTGCAATTTCAATCACTTTAGCGCCTTGAGCCGTATAGACCATATCTCCCTTGGCTACGCCTTGGTTGATCCCAAGTGCCTCTGCTGCTCGTTCAACAGTGGCAATAACCTCAGCTTTGATGTTTGCACTAACACCCGTAGGAGCATCGCCGCCATTTTCAATGATAAAAGGCTTAGTTCGAGGGAGCCACTCATAGTTACGGTCGGCAAAACCGAGGGTATAGTAGCGTCCACGATCGACCAAGGTTTCTGTACTGAACTGTGGACCTTCGAGATATTCTTCCAGCATGACCCTTGAGGTTGGGGATTCTCTGGCAGCCAATTCCCATGCACTATCAAGCTCTGAGGCTATCTCTATCAGTTGCACCCCGCGTGCGCCACGGCTATCAACGGGTTTAATAATCAGTGGAAAGCCAATCTGATTGGCTTGACTAAGTAAAATTGATTTATCAGATACATCCGCAAAGCGTGGAATAGGAATCCCCTCTGCTTGCAGCCTCTTTTTCATTGCTAATTTATCAGAAACCCAAAAAGCTGACTCAAGTGACAGGCCTGGCAACCCCAAGTCATTACTGACGATAGCTACACTTAAAGGTACATCGGCACACATGGCGATCGCACCATCAATATTTACGCCCTGTGTTTGGAGTTTTTTGACTTCTGCTAAGATGGCTTGACCATCGTAGGTACTGGCAATAATTGGCCAATCTGCCATGGTAAGTCCTGGGGCG
This sequence comes from Shewanella sp. DNRA4, assembly GCF_012843185.1. Lineage (NCBI taxonomy): Bacteria > Pseudomonadati > Pseudomonadota > Gammaproteobacteria > Alteromonadales > Shewanellaceae > Shewanella > Shewanella sp. DNRA4. The sequence goes on along the minus strand of NZ_JABAIP010000008.1, from coordinate 132,197 downwards.
GAGGGGTTGCCATCAGCAATAACAAGTTTAAGTCCCATTTCCTTGGCAATGCGGATACCTTCACAGGCTTCTACGCCTGCACCCACAATCAGTAAATTCTTTGTCATTAATGAGTCCGAGTATCGTCAACATTGTGAAGTCTTAAGGTGAGAATACCTTTATCTCTTAGCCATTTGAGCGCATCAAAAATTTCTTTCTCACTGGCGTAGGATGATATGAGGACACAATCTCCATCCTGCCAATCGATTGTATCTGACGCTTGGCAAATCCACTCACCTTGCCTTAATCCCCACTTTAGTTTGGAGGTATCAGTCAGTCCCGTTATAACGCATTCGTCGATAAGATTAGTGTTGGCAACAATTTGGCATGTATGGATACCTGCACCCCAAAGGAAGATTCGCTTACTCTGCTTAAGTGCTGGTAATATTGCATTTAAACAACCTTGCCAGTACGCCACTTCTTTTGCGCGGTAATCAGACAAAATAGCCCTATTCCGGCTGATATTGGGTTGTGCATCATCACAGTGGTCTTGTGCTTTGGTACTTGCTAGCACGCCAATAATAGGCGAAAGGTTACTGTTGTAGTGCTCGACTAGAGATACAACTGAATAACCCGCTTCGCTCAGACTGCGAACCAAATTATCCCGAGTGTAGTAATTAATGTGTTCGAAAGAGAAAAATCCAGGGCATAGACTGGCAGGTTTAGCCATGAGTGGCACTTCGACATAAATAAACCCCTCTGCCATGTTCTGTTGCAGGTTATGGCATTTTTTTAGGGTATCTTGGGGATGATAAAGATGCTCCAGCACATGGGTCAAAATAATTAGCTCAAATTGTTCGTCAGTGTCAAAATCTTCTGCGCTGCCGTGGATACAATCGATTTGATATAACCGTTTTGCAAGTTCAACTGACGCTGTACCTGGTTCAACGCCTAGGACTCTGCTAATTCCTGCCTCGCGAAAACGCGATAAGGTATAACCGTCAGAGCTACCAATTTGCAGTGCTGAGTTGGGAAGGAAACCTATGCCTCTACGAATAAAACGAATTTGCTCATCAAGATCTCTAATCTTGGCTTCAGTTGGTTTCTCTTGTCTTCCTGGATTAGTGTAAACCGCCATCGAGCTATAAAACGTCATCATTTCATCGAAACTAACCGATGGACTTTGACAAACAGATCCACATTCAGGGCATACAGAAAAACCAATTTCCCTTGGTGCGAGGCCTGGAAGTGCCCAAGTTGTTGAAAAAACAACTTCGGTTTTTGATTGACAAAGAAAGCAATTTCTTATCATTAGAAGAGCATCCTTATCCGAAGTACATTCCGCCATTGGCATTTATGGTTTGTCCACTGAGATAATCACTATCTTGGGAGGCGAGAAAGAGGGCGATTGAGGCTATATCTTCAACTTGGCCAAGACGTCCAACTGGAATTGCCGCTGCTTTTTGTTTGCCTGCCTCGGTATTCAATTCATGCTCAGTCATTTCTGTTGCAACTAAACCTATAGCAATCGTGTTGGCTCTTATCCCATCTCGCGAATAGATTTTTGCAATTGATTGGCTTAGGTTAATAAGCCCTGCCTTGGCTGCGGCATAGTGAACTTGGTTATAGCCTCCCCACTGACCTCCAATGGAGCCAATGTTGATGATTCTGCCAAAGCCATGCTGTTGCATTGCAGGAATACAAGTTTGTGCGAGCAAGAATGGGCCGCGCAGATTAGTGTTCAGCATAGTGGTAAAATCATCGGCAGTAATGTCGCTAAAGGGCTTTTCCTGGGCTATGGCGCCATTATTAATCAGTACATCAATACTTCGATGAAAATATTTTTCGACCTCAGTAATACATTGTTTAATACTCTCAGGTTTTGATTGATCCAATGCAAAAGCGGCTACTTTATCTCCTAAGATGTTAGCTAATGACACGGCTTTATCTTGGTGATTAAGGTAAGTTATAGCGACCCAATATCCCGCCTCCGCAAAGGCTTTGGCGATACCGGCACCAATTCCTCTGCTTCCACCTGTGATCAAAACGAGTTTAGACATTTGATGGATCCCTTGGATTACCTTGCATGTCAAAGTAAGGCCACATTTTATCTGTTGTTTGACCCCCTAATAGCATTGGGAGGACATCATGCTGTGTGGCAATTTCGATATGAAGCAGAATAGATTCATCGGTCTCAATAAATTCAGCCAATGGTTGTTCTAGTTTAGCGCTATCACTACAATGCAATGCTTTAATGCCGTAACCTTGAGCTATTAAGGCAAAATTAGGCGATTGTTTGTTACCACAAGCAGTATCAGTTTCCCAATTCATTAATTGGAATTGAGATACTAAGCCTAATCTGTGGTTATCCAGAACCAGTATTTTGATCTTAAGGCCTAACTCCTTGAGCACGCCCAGTTCTTGGATATTCATTTGAAATGAACCGTCTCCAGCGATACACAAAATGGTGGACTCTGGTGAGTGGATTGCGGCACCTATCGCTGTCGGGAGATCATAGCCCATGGTGCCATGGCCTGCCGAGGTAAAAAGCTGGCGATGGGGGAGGGCAAATCTAAAGTGCCTTGCAACCCAATGTTGATGTGCGCCAACACCTGTGGTGACGATAGTGTTCTCTGGTAAAGAGTTGCTTAGTTTTTCTAGCAAGAGTTTAGGTGCAATTCCTGGGTAATCTGGGTAGGGCCAAGCTAATTGCGCTTTCCACTGCGAAATAGTGTTATGCCATGATGATAGATTAGGTGGTGATAATTGAGCAAATTTGGGGTGTAAGGCATCAAAAAATTGCTCTAGTTCAGCTTGAACAGCCTTATGGTGAGCGATACGACTATCAGTTAATTCTCCAATATCTAAATCGACTCTAAAAATTTTCGCATTGGAGGCAAAGGCTGTTTTCAGTGTGCCAGTTTGGCGAACATCTAATCTGGAACCTAATACCAGTAATAAATCACACTCAGCAATGGCTTTACCTGCTAATTGGCTACCTGTATGGCCATGAAACCCTAATGACCCAGAATCATCGGTGTCCAAAACTCCAACGCCTAGCAAGCTATGGCTCACTGGCGCAGGCCAGTAGTTTCTTAAGGTACGGATTGCATCCACTAATGCGGGTGATGTCATACCATTGCCGCAAATAATCACTGGTTTTTGCGAATGTTCAATGGCATTGATTAGTTCATCTATAAAAGTGCCTAGCTCAGTGTTATTGACTGGATAAGCAACCATTTCGGGAACTTTGATGGATTCAGTTGCTGCACTGCGTTGAACGTCCATTGGTAAGTCAATCGAAACAGGACCTCTTCTGCCTTCTAAAGCCAGTTGCCATGCAATAGGAAGAATAGCGTATAGCTCCGCACTGTTTTTAGGTTGGAATTGCCCCTTAGTGATAGGTTTCATCAATGATGGGGTATCAACTTCTTGGAATCCAGATTGTCTTACTCGTTTTTGGCCTGTGAGGTCGCCAGTACCCACTTGGCCCGTAAATACTAACATCGGAATACCATCAAAATAGGCATCGGCGACGGGCGTTAATACGTTGGTTACACCTGGGCCTGATGTTACTGCCACTATACCTGGTAATTGGGTTAGTTTGCCTTGAGCTAGTGCAGCATAACCGGCACCTTGCTCATTTCGTGAAGTGTAAACGGTTACTCCGAAACGTTTGCAAGCATCTAATAAAGGAGCGATGGTTCCACCGGGATAATTGTGAAATGCTTTAATCCCTTGGTGGGCTAAAAATTCAATAATAGCATCTGCTACTACTGTAATTGGGGACATACTCATTATTCTGATACTCCAAATTTTTCTCTTTGAGACTTCATTGGGCGTAATCCATCTTGCGGATCGGCTCGCCATTCTCTATCTGAGGCTTCGCTGGCAACAAATTGTTTTACTGGGTTTCCATCAATAACAGTTGCAAGTTTGACTCCCTGAATTACCGTTGCAATTTGTTGTGGTAACCAGCAATGACCAGCAGCGTATTCATCGCCTGTTTCATCTAAATCTAAATGGAACTCGACAACATCGGCTTCCCATCTGTGTATGGCCCGATTAATGACAGCACTGGAAACAGTATGATCAGACCATCCAACTTTAACTTGGTAACGATTTCTAAAACTGCCCAAAACGGCTAAGTTACATTCACGTTCTGGGGTTGGATATGCAGAAACACAGTGCAGTAAGGTAATGTCATTGGCACCATTTTCTTTCAAGGTTTTTAACGCGTGATCGATTTCTTCTATCGTGGCCATGCCCGCTGAAATCACAACTGGTTTTCCTGTTTTCGCGCAGGCCGCGAGTAGGTCGTCCCAAAGTAATTCATAGGATGCGATCTTGTAGAAATTCACAAAGGGTTCAAGCTCTGCTACCGCGTCGAGATAAAACGGGGTACAAGAAAACTGAATACCGTATTCATCGCAGGATTGCTTGAGTTGGGGCAGAAAACTGACGGGCAACTCCCATTGTTTACGTTTACGATGCATTTCACTCTTAGATAGAATCTCAGGTGCAAACAGTTCTTCAATTTTAAACAGTTGAAACTTAACGGCATCGCAACCTATGTCAGCAGCTGTTTTGATAAATTCTATGCAACGCTGTAAGTCTTTATGATGGTTACTAGAAACTTCGGCGATAAAGACAGGGGAATGTTTAGTCATAGTGGCTCACACAATGGTGTTGATAACGTATTAACGGCAAATGACAGGGAAGCTTTAAATTAGCGTTTTAGCGACTGACAAGGGCAATGAGCTCATACTCTAAGTAATCAGCAAGATTAAGCCAATCGTGTTGCTCCTGAGCTTGTAGCATTGGCGCCAGCATTTGCTGAAACGAGGGTAATTGCATCAGCTCGGGGTGATGTTTCTCAATTGAATCGAGGCATAAACGAAATTCCACTGATGCCTGAGCTTCCTTGCCTAAACGGAAGGAGTGGGCCGCTTGGCAAAGCATGTCTTCAAGGGACTGTTTTGGTGAAGGTTTTGGCGAATTATGTGGTTTAGACAACATTAAATCAGCTCCTTATATTGCGAACCGCGGATCTTCGCGCCCGATAAACTGGCTTGGTAAAACTTCACCTGTGGATGTTTAGCAATATAGCGTTCTAAATGTCGTAAATAAGCGCGAAGATTTAGATCAGTTGCAATCCGTTGACCTTTACCATTAATCAACCAATGTTTTGCTTCTCTCACCTTTTGTATCACAGCTTCAACCCATATTTTTTCAGATTTGTCTTTGCTTTCAAATGGATAATCATTCCAAAAAGCATGACTTTTATTATTGCAGTAACAAAAGTCACAGCCTAATAGCGTGATTTCTTTAGCATGTAACTTAACGGCTAAATCAATTGCTGGGTGAATCACACTGCCATTTGTAAACAGTCTCAGCTTGGGGTTCAGTTGGGCCATGCTGTCGTAAATTTTACTCGTGCCATAAGCCACAAATCTTGGCCCTAGCCAATGGGCTAATACTTCGGGGGCTACCCGAGGAAAATACACAAGATTGATTTCTTGGGTTTCTGACAAAGGCAAATGATAGGAGGATATTAAACCGTCAATACAGACCACGATATCAGGCTTAATCTGATGATGAAGTAAGCCACGTAAAGCCGTATCCGCAGCAATCAACAAGGGTTTCGATGGGCTTAAACTCAGTTGCTTAAGATAAGCATAATGTTCTTCTAAAGACGGACCTGAGCCTATAACAATTGCTTTGTATGGATTGTAGCTTTTCGTTAAATGGGCAGCATCAGGATCGTTAGTAATAAAAACCTGATTATCGGCAAAGCGCTTAAGGATCTCAGGATCATCGATTTGATGGTGTCGATTGGTGAAATCACGATTAAGCTCCATCACCAAGAGATCCCTCAGTGTGGCATTGTCATCACTGACTAGATTGAGATCTGGGGTAATGGCAACATTCGGAAATTGCAGCGTGGCACTGGGCATCGCATTTAATAGCACATTCGGATGACTGAGCCATTCCCTCTGATCGGTGTAACAAAGCAGCAATGCGAATACGGCTAAGTTTAAAATGCAAACTTCGATTTTTTGATATTGCGGATTATCCGTTAATAGACTCGGCACATCACCCATACCCACGCCATAAACCGTGACTTGGTGAACATTTGAGGGAAGGCTACTAATAAACAGCTGTGCTTCAGTGATGCGGTCATGGCGACTGCTGAGCTGAATACCATTAACACTGATAGTTTGGTTTTGGCCTTGAACTAAGTGCGCATCAAGATGGTCAATTGATTGGCTTTTTATCGCTGCAGCCACAATTGGCCAGCGTTTAGCGATAATATTCAGATTAGTGGCAAATAGTTCAGTCATTCCGTTTCCTCGGAAGCTTTCGTGTTGATATTACCGACATCACTATCTGGTCTCTCCACAGGGACTCGAACCCCGATCGGCCGCTTAGGAGGCGGCTGCTCTATCCTGTTGAGCTATGAAGAGACGCTGGTGATTATACTGGTTTTATCTTTGATTAAAAGGCTTATGATTTAGTTGCTTAAATCTTAAGCGCGATGTCGTTTATCTGTACATTGTAAACCGCATTTTGGTCAACGAGTACGGCTGTTGCACTTTCTTCACTCACTTGTTCAATTTGCACTGTTGCTCGGCTTTTGGTAGCAATGGCACGCATTTCATTGAGTCTATCCGGTAAATTGCGTTGTAACACCACTTGGAACTTATCGCCAACTCGAATGCCATGTTTTCTGCCTAGGTTGAGAATAATCCGGTCTCCTTGACGACTGACTACTTGCCCAAGTAGTGGCCTACAGTTGAGCGTGTTATCAATATCGCGAGTCGCTTCTTGCAGCAGTTGGCTGATATTTTTGCCGTAGGATGAACGCCAAAATCTATCACTATTGGGGGCAACAATGGCTTGTTCCTCAAATTCCCACCGAGCCGATGTGCTGTAGGTTTTGTTCCATACTTCTTCACCGCTAATGCCGTGATAAAGGCTAAGCTTTAATTGGAACTGCCTTTGTGGCGCTTCATCCCACCATCCCATAAAGGTGGCTTGTACTGGATCGGTTGAAATATCAATAATTTGCGGTAGTAAAATGTATTGGCTATCGGTAATTTCACTCAGCCAACTCGGAAGTCTATAGCCGCGGATATCGACCAGTTCTTGTGCGATATCGAGCCTTTCTTTGGCATGGATATGGCTGTATCCAGTTGATGAGTAGCCATCAATACTATTACCGAGTCTTTCGGAGATGACTTCTTCAAATCCTGATAATTGGCCGTAGCGTAATTGTGCTCGATCTTTTATTTGGGCTTGGGGAATAAGGATCGCGGCTTTTAATTGGCCCGTTGGGCATTGTTGTGTTGGGTCATCATTCAGATCGAGCCTGAGCGACACATAAATTTTATTCCCTTGAATGCGTTCACTCACTAACTGAATACTAATCGCTTGAGCGTTACGATTAATGGCGAAGCTGTCTTGCGTGAGATTGCCGTTGGTGGTTTGTTGTTCACTGGATATTTGGATCCCGGTGCTGAGGGTGGCATAGCTAACCGCTTGATTGATGGCTTCTTCCCGCGCTTGGGCGATGTTGCCATTAGTGATGATTGCTTCACCACTGGCTTCGACCCATTCTGCTTGCGCTTGATTAGCTTGAAGTGCGGCCAGTAGTAGGCTGCTAATGATGAGCAAGTGCTTTCTGAGTATGTTCATTAATAAGCCCTTCAGGTCAATTGTGCCAATCAGTTGAGTCAGTTTAATGGCGGTTTTATTGGCTGTAAAAGCAAGTTCCGTGCCTGATTTATGAAATATACCCAAACTATCTGAAGTTGCTGAATAGGTGTCGAGGGTAAAGTTATTGGCACCGTTGTCGATAATCTGGTGAGTGAATCAAGGATTGTATTTTGACTTGGTCTAATATTTGCAATCTTTTTGACTAAAGATTGCGGCTCGCTTTGAGGCGCATTGATATCGATAATGAGGTTATTCCCATGCTAAAGCGTGCGTTCATTCCCCTGGCTCTTTTGGCGCTGATTGGGTGTGCGACTAAACCCGTTGTGCCGCCAAAACCTAGTCTAGTTGATGGCAATGGTTTGCCGCCGACAGCGGTGATTAATCATTTAGCGCAGCGTATTGTGACCGAGCTAGTCAAGCAAAATGATGCATTGCGTCCTGATCAACCTATCGTTGTAACTACACCAGTATTAGTGGGCGACATGACGAGTACGAATGCGGTTGCGCTGCAATTGCAGCAGGGACTCATGGCATCGTTGCACAGTTTTCAATTTAATGTGGTGGAGTTAAATCTCGCCGATGGACTGCGTGTTACTGGTGAGGGCGATTTTATTTTGACGCGTGACTGGCAAAAATTGTCTACTAATTTGCCTGTTGACCATATTGTGGTATCCACGATGAGCCCGACGACTAATGGCTTAGCGATTAATACTCGAATCGTTACCTTAAGTAACAACCGAGTGGTGTCAGCTTCACAGACCTTTGTTACACAAAAAGAATTAAGCAATTATATGCAGCCCTCTGAGCAAGTGATCTCCCACGATGGGATTTTATATCGTCAGTCGGCTCCCGGTATGAATGAAGTGCGTGTATTAGGAGATGGAAAATGAAACGCTACCTGTTGGTGATTGCGGCGCTTCTACTGACAAGTTGTGCCTCTAGAGACAAGTATGTGCAGTGGGAAGATGTTCCTCCATCTAGCTTCCCTAAGCTAACGGCAATTGGTTATGCCCCGTTAGCGACTCAACCAGCGAAAGAGCAATCTCAAAGAATGTTGATGGCGATGCAAGCATCCAAAATTGTGGCTTACCGTGAGCTAGCTGAACAAGTATATGGTCAAAAGATCACCGCTAACAGCAGTGTCAGTGATTGGATGCTAACCGATGATAATGTTAAAGCTTCAGTCACTGGGGTGATCCGCGGCGCAAGAGTAGTTAAAAGTTATCCCGCAGGTGAGCATTACGTTACTGAGTTAGAACTTGATTTTTCTAAGGTATGGCAAATCTATCAGCAGCAGAGTCGGCCACAGAGAATTAAAGAAGTCACTTACTTTTAAGGTGTCATCTCCTATCAACCAGAAGACAAGCATGAGATGGTTTGGATACGGATAATCGATAAACAAAAACCGCGCTTAATAAGCGCGGTTTTTGTTTGAAATCCGTTTGTACTTATAACGCCTTACGCTTTTAGATCATTGCCTAAGCTTGATATTGTTGAGGTTTTACCTTTATCGTTATACGTCAGCGTGGTGGCATTTCGGCTCGCCTGCAAGGCTTGTGCAAAGCGGTTTAGGCTTGCAAGATTCATCTCGATCAAACTAGCATTTTGCGCGTTGAGATCTTTGCATTCTGCGAGAGCCTCTTTAACCACTGCCATTTTATCGGATAGCTCAACTTGCTCCGTGAGTAAGGCTTTATCGCTGTGACTAGCCAGCAAGTCATCATTTGCTTTAAGGGCTTGTAGACATGTTGATTTTTGCTCAGCAAGCGACAAAAGCAAATCGGCGTTTTGGTCAACCAAAGCGCCTTTTTCCTTAAGAATAATTTGTTTAAGAACAGCCAAATGGGCGTGTTGTTGATCTACCAGTTTAGCTATTTCTGTCATAGTTACTCTTTATTAAGCTCATTTAATTCTGCTTCGAAGCTGGCAATATTCGCAGCCAACTTTTCGGGATCAATTTTATAACGACCTTCGGCAATGGCTTGTTTTATTTCGGCCACCTTCTTTTGGTCGACTTCAGGTAGACTGGCCATTTTGGTTTGAGCTCCTTGTAACTGTTGAGCTTGAGCCGTAATGACAACAGAGTCACCTTTTAGTTGAGTTGATTTAGCCGCTACCTGAGAGGTTTTCTCGCTTTCGCTGCTTTGTTTAGTGCTGTTTGAACGGACTTGTGCGGCCGCTCCGGCGTTAAATTTGCTAATATCAATTGCCATTTTAGGCTCCAGCGTCATGTATACGGATTTCTTAACTGGGGTATCGGCAGCTTATCGAAAAGCTTTAGCTTATTTTACATTCTAACTTCTACTTCGCCAATCGCCGTAATTATGGCATCTAGCTCTTTGTTAGAACTGCTATTTTTGATTCGAATTTGGTCGCCGATATTACCATCTTGCAGCGCCTCTCCCACAGTTTTTAGTACGAAGTTATTTGAACGCACATAAATCGACACTGTGTCATTTTTACAGACAAAGCAAAGGTTGTTCGCAAAAATAGGATAATTTTTCGCGACTCGGCGTTTAACTCTAACGCCTGTAAGCTGATTAGTATCGCTAAATTGCATACCACGCAAACTATTTTGGTCAACATAGCGGATCTCGACCTGTGAAGGACTGATTAATTCACCTGGCGCTAAGGTTTCGGTTGCGACTACAACAGGAAAAAGAATGTCTACTCGAACAGACATAAAAATCTGCCAAGGGTAGGCGAGATCGGGGGTATCACAACTGACTTTTATGGTGTTATTACGGCTAATTTCGCGTTCTGAAGCTAATTCGACCCTTATTGGTGATGTACACTGTGCTGGCAGCATTCGGTTATCGACCGTTTGTGGATTAATGTCGACTTTCGCATTTGCAGGTACAGCAATCTTTTCATTAATAAGGGCTTTAGCTAATTCGGATATCGCCGATACGCTAGGTATCACGGGTTCAGCCTTAGCTGCCGTGGATAGAAAAAATGCGAAAATACTCAAAAAATAGACTAAATTTACTTTCATAATGAAGAGACTAGCTTGTAACGCCAGAATACACCTATACTTTTATCAAGCGTGAAACTGTTCAATGCTTCTTTCTTAGATTTTTGGTGTCAGAAGTTTGACTTAGTTTCAACTATGTTTATCGATAACAAGACGTAAGCAATTAATATGCCTATACTCAAACGAGTTTTAGGGCCGTACATAAACAGAACAACAAGGCAGAGTTATGTCGAGTATTCTTGATTCAGTCAACAAACGAACCCAACTCGTAGGTCAAAACCGGCTAGAACTATTGCTATTTAAGTTAAATGGTCGTCAACGGTTTGGGATAAACGTATTTAAAGTGAAAGAGGTTCTGCAATGCCCGCCATTAACGACATTGCCTAAACTCAATCCTTACGTCAAAGGAGTTGCCCATATTCGCGGCACAACTATTTCTGTTATCGATCTGAGTGCGGCAACGGGAGGGCGTCCGTTAGCGAGCACTGAAAATTGCTTTATCATCATTTCGGAATATAACCGAAGTGTGCAGGGGTTCTTGGTTAGTTCTGTTGAACGTATTATCAACATGAACTGGGAAGCTATTATGCCGCCACCGCAAGGTGCTGGGCGTTATTCCTATTTAACCGCGGTTACCGAGATTGAAGGTGAGTTGGTTGAAATCTTGGATGTTGAAAAGATTTTAGATGAAATCTCACCTGTCAAAACGGCCATTAGTGAAGAGGTTAATGAGCAACTTACTCTCGATAGAAGTCAGCATTACCATATTATGGTGATTGATGATTCGGCGGTGGCACGCAAGCAAATTATTCGGTCGTTAGAGTCGTTAAATTTACAAATTGACACGGCAAAGGATGGTCGTGAGGCACTTGATAAGCTCAAGGCCATTGCAAGTGAAATGAATAACGTTGCTGATGAAATTCCACTCATTATCTCCGATATTGAGATGCCCGAAATGGATGGTTATACCTTAACGGCTGAGATCCGTGATGATCCTAAGCTTAAAAATATCAAGGTGGTACTGCACACCTCATTAAGCGGTGTCTTTAACCAAGCCATGGTACAAAAGGTTGGTGCCAATGACTTTATCGCAAAATTTAACCCTGACGAATTAGCTGCGGCAGTGAACAAGCATTTAAGTTTGTAGTGAGAGTGTGGGTTAGTGCCTAGTTGAGCTTTACGCTATAATCTAGCCCTTATTACATGATTGTTGTGCACTTATTTTGGTGCTTGCTATAGGATCTAGGACGTGAATGTGCCTGATAAATCACTCGCTGAAGCAGAATATAATCAATTTAGGTTGTTCTTAGAACAACATAGCGGCATCGTGCTAGGTGAAAATAAACAATACCTCGTACGTAGTCGTCTCGCGCCATTGATGGGCAAATATAACCTTCCTTCGTTATCCGATGTGGTAAAGCATTCGATGAAACCAACGGAACGAGCTTTACGAGCTGAAGTTATTGATGCCATGACCACTAATGAAACCTTATGGTTTCGTGATCGTTATCCATTTGAATTGCTTAATAATGTGCTATTACCAGAATACAGTAAGTTAGGTAGACCTTTAAAGATATGGTCTGCAGCTTGCTCGTCGGGTCAAGAGCCATATTCTTTAGCTATGACCATATTAGAGTACCAGCAAAAAAAACCTGGGGCGCTGCCTGGTGGTGCCTCGATTCAAGCAACGGATCTTTCGCCTTCTATGTTGGAGCGTTGTAAAAATGCTGAGTATGATAGTTTAGCGTTAGCACGTGGATTGTCTGAAGAACGTAAGCGGCAGTTTTTTGATGCTTTGCCTTCTGGCAACATGCGCATAAAGGATAACGTTAAACGTCTCGTCAATTTCCGAGCTCATAACTTGCTCGAGAGTTACACTTTGTTGGGTAAGTTTGACATTATTTTTTGCCGAAATGTGTTGATCTATTTTGCCCCTGAGGCAAAAGCAAAAATTTTGCGGCAATTTGCTGCCGCGTTAAATCCCAAAGGTATCCTCTTTTTAGGCGCATCCGAATCCATTGCTGGCCTTACTGATGAATTTGATATGGTTCGTTGTAACCCTGGCATTTATTACCAAAAGAAAACTTAAGGATTTGATTTTAATTGATAATTACCGGCATAGTTCGGTAATTTTTTTATCTGCTGCATCCCTCACAAACTTTATTACCTCCCATAAAAGTATTGGCACATGAATTGCTTTGTTCCCGTGAGTGACACGATGGAGGCAATTTTATGGCGATTAATTTTGATAAGGCACTGGGTGTTCACCAATTCACGTTGGGGATCCGTGCTGAGCGGGCTGAAGTGATTTCAAGCAATATCGCAAATGCTGATACGCCACATTATAAAGCCCGTGACGTCGATTTTTCTGCCGCCTTAAATGTTGCTAAAACCCAGCAACAACAGCGTAATAGCTTAGAGATGACCGCTGATGAGCAGCATTTTGGGCTAGCGCAGCTAACCGGGCAGTACGTTAAATTTCGAGTGCCGAATCAACCCGATACTGGGGATGGCAATACTGTCGACGTTCAACAAGAGCAATCAGCATTTATGCAAAATGCTCTCGAATATCAAATGTCTCTGGGTTTTTTAGACAGTAAATTTAGCGGTATGAAAAAAGCGCTGAGAGGGGATTAATCATGAGTTTATTTAATATCTTCGATGTTGCGGGGTCTGGCATGTCAGCCCAATCTCTGCGGCTAAATACTACCGCGAGTAACATTGCTAACGCAGATTCAGTCTCCAGCAGTGTAGATAAAACTTACCGTTCTCGTCATCCTATTTTCGAAGCCGAAATGGCCAAGGCGCAAAGTCAGCAACAAGCTTCTCAAGGTGTCACGGTGAAAGGCATCGTCGAGAGTGATAAGCCCCTATTAAAAGAGTATTCGCCGGATCATCCGATGGCGGATGCTGATGGCTTTATTTACAAACCAAATGTGAATGTCATGGAAGAAATGGCTGACATGATTTCAGCTTCTCGCTCATATCAGATGAATGTTCAAGTGGCTGAGGCGGCAAAATCTATGCTGCAACAAACACTTGGGATGGGTAAATAATATGCGTTATTTAGGAGGTACGTTGTGAGCCTCATTAACCAACTGAGTCAAACCTCATCGCAGCTGACTCAAACAAACACTCAATCGAATACGGTATCAACCAATACCACGAAAACCTCGACTAGCTCGACAGGTAACCCATTTTTGGATGGATTACGTTTGCCGAATAGTTCTGCTGTTCCAGAGGCTAAGAGTCAGCAGCTCACTCAAGAGGATTTTTTCTCATTACTCAGCCAGCAGTTATCGATGCAGGATCCCTTCAAGCCCGTTGATAACGACCAGATGATTGCACAGATGGCATCTTTTTCTACTGTCGATGGCATTTCTAAGTTAAATGATCAAATTGTTAATTTAAACAGTGTGATGACATCAAGCCAAGCTTTGCAAGCATCGGGATTAGTTGGGCGAAAAGTGCTGTTACCGACTGATACGGGTTATATCTCTGCAGAAAGCCCAGGCTTAAATGGTGTGATCAGTACTTCAGAGAAAATTCCCGTCATTAATGTTCGAATCGAAGATGATAAAGGGCAGGTCGTTAGAACATTTACTGTTGATGGTAGTAAGGGTGGTAACACTGATGTCAAGTGGGATGGTTTGAATGATAAAGGAGAACCCGTTGCTGCAGGTAATTACTCGATTAAAGCATCGGGTTTGGTGAATGATAAATCACAAGCGTTAGCTGTATCGACCTATGCGCATGTGACCAGTGTTTCTTTAGGTACAGCAGCGACTGGCGCCATTTTGAATCTCAAGGGTGGAATGGCCTTTAAACTGTCGGATGTACTTGCGATTAGTGAAGTTTAATCGTTATCAAGATTGTAAATGGACATCACACTTGTCCATCATTGAATTGAGCAAATGTAGAGGTGAATTATGTCGTTTAACATTGCATTGAGTGGCATTTCTGCTGCGCAGAAAGATTTGAACACTACTGCGAACAATATCGCGAATGCTAACACCATTGGCTTTAAAGAGTCGCGTGCTGAATTTGCGGATGTTTACGCTAATTCAATTTTCTCAAACTCAAAAACCGCTGTGGGTGGCGGTGTGGCTACGAGCCAAGTGGCGCAGCAATTCCACCAAGGTAGTTTGCAACTGACGAATAACTCGTTAGATTTAGCGATTAAAGGCGGTGGCTTTTTTGTAACTGCGTCCGAGATAGGTACCTTGGATCATCAGTTTACTCGGGCAGGTGCTTTCAAAGTCGACAAAAATAATTATATGGTTGACTCTGCTGGGAATTTTTTGCAGACCTTTCCAGTAGACAAAGATGGTAACTCTACCTCTGTCAGTTTAACGACAGCTAAGCCAGTACAAATTCCTGATACTGCGGGTAGCCCTGTTCAAACTGAAAACGTGACTTTGCAGATGAATTTAAATGCAAAAGAAGGTTCACTCGACCCTGCTGCTTTTGATCCGTTAGACTCCAAAACCTATAACAGTGTGACATCCATGACGATTTATGACTCTCTGGGTGAGCCACATATCATGACGACCTATTTCGTCAAGCCAAATAATGGCTCATATAATGGTGAAAACAACTGGGTTGCATACTATGCCATTGATGGTAAACAAGTTGATATTTCTGGCCCTGCTGGTACATATCAGACTGACACCAATGGTGATGGCACTCCCGATGCCTCTGGTACAGCTCAAACGGCTGGCGGCTGGAAGGGATCGGTTCTGAAGTTTAATTCCGTCGGTGTGTATACTGGGAGTGATCCGGCAGTCGTCGCCACCGAAGCGCTAGGGGTTGGCGGCGCTGGTGTGTTAGGCCCTGGTGCTGATGGCACTCAAGCCGTGACGATTAAATTTAATGCACCAACCCAATATTCAGCTCCCTTTGCCGCCACTGAATTGTCACAGGACGGTACCACAGTAGGACGTTTAACCAATGTCGAAATTGGTGAAGATGGTTTGATCACTGCCAGTTACTCCAATGGTTCAACAGTGCCATTAGCCCGCGTTGCTTTAGTTCGCTTTGCAAACGAACAAGGGTTGACACAAGTGGGTAATACCTCGTGGAAAGCCAGTTTATCGTCAGGTCCTGCGTTGGCTGGTGAGCCTAACAGTGGTACGTTTGGTAGTCTCAGTTCTTCAGCGTTAGAGCAATCTAACATTGACTTGACGACTGAGCTGGTGGATTTGATTTCGGCACAACGTAACTTCCAAGCCAACTCACGTACGCTGGAAGTGAATAACACTCTGCAACAAACTGTTCTGCAAATTCGTTAAGTTAATCTTGCCTCTGCTAAGTGTTGCCGCTTGCGGCAACACTTAGCCTCTTTCTGTTGTGCATTCATTCGTTTATTAAAATCTCCTAATTTATCAGTTAACTAGCTGCTTATTTTATTGGCATGATGCTTGCTTTGCTATTGTCAGGTTGAAACTTTGACGGAGCAGTCTGTGGACAAATTCCTTTATATCTCCATGAGCGGCGCTAAGCAAAATATGAATGAGTTGGCGTTGCGTGCCAACAACTTAGCCAACGCAAATACCGATGGATTTAAGTCGGATATGGCGCAAGCCAGATCGATGCAAGCCTTTGGTGAAGGATTGCCGACAAGGGTCTTTGCCATGGTTGAAACCCCCTCCGCCAATTTTCGTTCGGGCCCGATTAAATCTACTGGACGCGATCTTGACGTTGCCATTAAAGGTGACGGTTGGTTTGCCGTGCAAGCACAGGATGGTAGTGAAGCTTATACCCGTTCTGGCAGTCTCAGTTTTGACTCAACAGGTTTATTGCATAACGACCGTGGTAATCCCGTGATGGGTGATGCCGGGCCGATTGTGTTACCGCTGCCAATTGAAAAGGTCACTATTTCACAGGATGGGATTATCTCTGTTCGCCCTCAAGGTGCGACGACAGAAGTCGTCGAAGAGGTAGGAAGATTAAAGTTAGTAAACCCTGGCAATGCACAAATGATGCGCGGCGAGGATGGGTTGTTCCGTTTGGTATCCGGTGATCCGGCGCCTGCCGATCCCAGTGTATTTGTGGAAAGTGGTGCTGTAGAAGGCAGTAACGTCAACCCCGTGGATGAGATGGTGTCCTTAATCGACCTACAGCGACAATTTGAATTGCAAGTGAAGATGATGAAAACCGCGGAAGAAAATGACCGCGCTTCATCCTCATTAATGCGGATTAGTTAGGAGATAAATTATGCATCCAGCGTTATGGATTAGTAAAACTGGCTTAGACGCACAGCAAACCGATATTGCGGTGATTTCAAACAACGTCGCTAACGCCAGTACTGTGGGCTATAAAAAAAGCCGCGCGGTATTTGAAGACTTACTTTATCAAACTGTTAACCAAGCGGGTGGGATCAGCGCCTCTAACACTAAGTTGCCAAACGGTTTGAACATTGGTGCGGGTACCAAGGTGGTAGCCACCCAAAAAATGTTTACCCAAGGCAATATGCTGACCACGGATAACTCGCTCGATTTGATGATTGAAGGTCCTGGATTTTTCGAAGTGCAGCTCCCCGATGGGACTACGGCTTATACCCGTAATGGTCAATTTACCTTAGATGATACAGGGCAAATTGTCACGCCGGGTTCGGGTTATGTGTTGCAACCTGCGATCACTATTCCTGAGGATGCAACCAGTATTACGGTCTCTGCTGAAGGGGAAGTTTCGGTAAAAACACCAGGTGCGGCGGAAAACCAGGTCGTTGGGCAGCTAAGTATGACCGACTTTATTAACCCGTCAGGTTTAGATCCTATGGGACAAAACCTATACACCGAAACTGGTGCGAGTGGTACGCCTATTCAAGGCACTGCATCACTTGATGGTATGGGAGCGATTCGTCAAGGTGCGTTAGAAACCTCTAACGTGAACGTGACCGAAGAGCTAGTTAACCTCATTGAAAGTCAGCGGATCTACGAGATGAACTCCAAAGTGATTTCGGCGGTCGATCAGATGCTGGCTTATGTGAATCAGAATCTATAGAGGCACATGATCATGGCTAGATATCTACTATTGGCTAGTACGCTCTTGCTGGCGGCATGTAGTTCAACTCCAAAGAAGCCGATTGCGGATGATCCCTTCTATGCCCCAGTTTATCCCGAAGCACCACCGACTAAAATTGCTGCAACGGGGTCGATTTACCAAGATAGCCAAGCGGCGAGTCTTTACTCGGATATTCGTGCCCATAAAGTCGGTGACATTATTACTATCGTGTTGAAAGAAGCGACTCAGGCGAAAAAGAGTGCCGGTAATCAGATCAAAAAAGGTTCTGATATGACACTCGATCCCATTTATGCCGGCGGGAGCAATGTGTCTTTAGGCGGTATTCCCCTCGATTTACGCTACAAAGACAGCATGAATACTAAGCGAGAATCCGATGCAGATCAAAGCAATAGCTTAGATGGCAGTATCTCCGCCAATATTATGCAAGTGCTCAATAACGGTAACTTAGTTGTGCGCGGTGAAAAGTGGATTTCAATCAACAATGGTGATGAGTTTATTCGCGTGACCGGTATTGTGCGCTCGCAGGATATCAAGCCAGATAACACCATTGATTCAACCCGTATGGCCAATGCGCGTATTCAATATAGCGGTACTGGTACTTTCGCCGAAGCGCAAAAAGTGGGCTGGTTAAGCCAGTTCTTTATGAGCGATTGGTGGCCCTTCTAAGGAGTCATATCATGAAATATAAACTCATTTTGGCCGTTGTTATGTTAGCGTTTTCGATGCCAAGCCAGGCTGAACGCATTAAAGATATTGCTAATGTGCAAGGGGTACGAAATAACCAGTTAATTGGTTATGGCTTAGTCGTGGGGTTACCTGGTACGGGTGAGAAAACCAATTACACAGAGCAAACATTTACCACCATGCTTAAAAATTTCGGCATCAATTTGCCTGAAAATTTTAGACCCAAAATTAAAAACGTAGCCGTGGTTGCTGTACATGCCGATATGCCAGCGTTTATTAAACCAGGCCAAGAATTGGATGTGACCGTTTCAAGCCTAGGTGAAGCAAAAAGCTTACGTGGTGGGACGTTACTGCAAACCTTCCTCAAAGGGGTTGATGGCAATGTATATGCGATTGCCCAAGGCAGCTTAGTGGTAAGTGGTTTTAGTGCCGATGGTTTGGATGGTTCGAAAGTGATTCAAAACACGCCAACGGTTGGCCGTATTCCTAACGGCGCAATTGTTGAACGCAGTGTGGCTACGCCGTTTTCTACTGGCGATTATTTGACGTTTAACCTACGTCGTTCGGATTTCTCGACCGCGCAGCGTATGGCCGATGCGATTAATGATCTGCTCGGCCCTGATATGGCGCGCCCGTTGGATGCAACGTCGATTCAGGTCAGTGCGCCAAGGGATGTATCACAACGGGTGTCTTTTTTAGCTACGCTCGAAAATATTGAGGTGGAACCTGCTGAAGAGTCTGCCAAAGTGATTGTGAATTCGCGTACAGGCACGATAGTCGTTGGGCAGAACGTCAAGTTATTACCTGCGGCTGTGACTCATGGTGGTTTGACTGTGACGATCGCCGAAGCGACTCAGGTGTCTCAGCCAAATGCGCTAGCCAATGGCCAAACAACAGTGACCAGCAATAGCACAATAAATGCAACTGAAAGTGATCGCCGGATGTTTATGTTTAATCCTGGCACGACCTTAGATGAATTAGTGCGCGCCGTGAATTTGGTCGGTGCAGCCCCTTCAGATGTCCTTGCCATTCTGGAGGCGTTAAAAGTGGCAGGTGCTTTGCATGGTGAACTTATCATCATCTAATTTCTGTCGGGAAAATCATGGAAAAGCTTTCAAGTTCATCACATTTTCTTGATCTGGGCGGGCTGGATAACCTGCGTGCCCAGGCTCAGAAAGATGAAAAGGGCGCCTTGAAAAAAGTCGCCCAACAATTTGAAGGCGTTTTTGTACAAATGCTAATGAAGAGCATGCGTGACGCAAATGCGGTGTTCGAGTCCGATAGCCCTCTAAATAGCCAATACACTAAGTTTTATGAGCAGATGCGGGATCAGCAATTATCCGTCGATTTATCGGATAAAGGCGTATTGGGACTGGCGGACATGATGGTGCAGCAGTTATCCCCTGAGTCTAGCCCGTTTACACCGGCATCGGTGCTACGTAATGATGGTGGCATGAAACTAGAACATGACACTAAAGCGTTTAATATTCCTGTTCAAGCCCCATCGACTGCAGAAGCTATAAATAACAACACTTCAGAACAAGCCGCACAAGGTGTACCTGTATCGATAGCGCGTCCAAATGTTGAATTTGAAAAGGCCGATGGTGTCACTTCTTCCTTAGACATTGACCGACCTGAACGCTTGTTGGCGATAGATACACCTAAGCCTACCTGGTCTGAGCAACCCTTATCACCGATAGAACCTGTTATCAGCGGCCAAATATTGCCGACAGTGGCATTTAGAGAAACGCAAAAGACGCTTAAGTTTGGTAGCCGTGAAGAATTTTTAGCGACGTTATATCCCCATGCAGAAAAAGCCGCTAAAGCCCTTGGCACTAAACCTGAAGTGTTATTGGCTCAATCGGCCCTCGAGACTGGTTGGGGGCAAAAAATTGTTCGCGGAAATAACGGCGCTCCTAGCCATAACTTATTCAATATTAAAGCGGATCGTCGTTGGCTGGGTGATAAAGCTAACGTGAGTACCTTGGAGTTTGAGCAGGGTATTGCCGTTAGACAAAAAGCCGATTTCCGAGTTTACAACGATTTTGAGCATAGTTTTAACGATTTTGTTTCCTTTATTGCTGACGGTGAGCGCTATCAAGATGCCAAGAAAGTGGCAGCGTCACCGACTCAGTTTATCCGTGCATTGCAGGATGCGGGTTACGCTACCGATCCAAAATATGCTGAAAAAGTGATTAAAGTCATGCAGTCCATCAGTGAAGAGCTGAAATCGATACTGCCAGGAGAAGACAAATGATCATTCTTCATAAGATATTAGTGTTGAGGAGTATCGGCTAATGGCTATCGATCTATTAAACATTGCTCGTACAGGGGTGCTCGCTTCTCAGTCGCAACTAGGGGTGACCAGTAATAACATTGCTAACGCCAATACCGCGGGGTATCACCGACAAGTGGCAACCCAAACCACCTTAGATTCTCAACGTCTTGGAAATGGTTTTTACGGTACTGGGACATATGTGTCTGATGTGAAACGTATTTATAATGACTATGCCTCGCGCGAACTGCGTATTGGCCAAACGACCCTGAGTGCGGCTGAGGCTAGCTATGGCAAGCTTAGTGAGCTGGACCAAATTTTCTCCCAAATTGGTAAAGTGATACCACAGAGCTTGAACGATTTGTTTGCAGGCTTAAATAGCTTGGCAGACTTACCTGCTGATTTAGGTATTCGTAGCTCAACCTTAAATGATGCCAAACAACTGGCAAATAGCTTGAATCAAATGCAGTCAACCTTGAACGGGCAGCTAAATCAAACCAATGATCAAATCACTGGGATGACTAAGCGCATTAATGAGATCAGCACTGAACTTGCTAATCTCAATCTTGAGTTGATGAAATCGCCTAATCAAGATCCGATTTTATTAGATAAGCAAGACGCGCTCGTGCAAGAGCTAAGTCAGTATGCGCAGGTGAATGTGATCCCCTTGGATAATGGGGCAAAGAGCATCATGTTAGGCGGTTCTATCATGTTGGTTTCGGGGGAAGTGGCAATGTCGATGAGCACGACGACGGGCGATCCCTTCCCCAACGAATTGCAATTGGTATCGACCATTGGCTCACAAAGCGTAAAAGCCGATCCTAGCAAGTTAGGAGGGCAGTTGGGGGCATTGTTTGAATACCGTGACCAAACCTTAATGCCTGCGAGCTTAGAGCTTGATCAATTGGCCTTAGGGGTTGCAGACAGCTTTAATAAACTGCAAGCGCAAGGATTTGATCTTAATGGCCAAGTTGGCGCAAATATGTTCAAAGATATTAACGATCCTCTAATGTCCTTAGGCCGTGTTGCTGGTCTTTCTGGTAATACAGGTAACGCGACCTTAGGCGTCAATATTGATGATACCAGTACCTTAACGGGTGGCTCATATGAGCTGTCGTTTACGGCGCCGTCGACCTATCAACTGAGAGATACGCAAACCGGCGCGATAACGCCGCTTACCTTAAACGGCACTAAGTTAGAAGGCGGTGCTGGATTTTCTATTGATATTAAAGCTGGCGCCATGGCCTCTGGCGACAGATTTGCCATTCGCCCAACCGCAGGGGCCGCGAATGGTATTGAAGTAGTGATGACCGATCCTAAAGGTATCGCTGCCGCGGCGCCCAAAATTACCGCAGATACTGCGAACTCAGGTAACACTCAAGTTAAGCTCACGCAAATTACTGACCGTAATGCGGCGAATTTCCCTGTAAAAGGGGGGGAGCTGACTATTCAGTTAAATACAACTGCCGTGCCGCCGACCTTTGAAGCCTTTGATGCATCAGGCGCATCACTCGGTGCTGCTGCGCCTTATACGCCACCGAGCATCAATGCATTTGGTTTTACCTTTGAAGTTGAGAGTAGCGGCGCAGCCGCGGGTGACAAATTTACCTTCGATTTATCTTTTGCCGAGGGCGATAACACCAACGCCGTTGCGATGGCAAAACTGAGTGAAACCAAAGTGATGAATGGTGGTAAGTCAACGCTTGCAGACGTATTTCAAAAGACCAAACAGGATATTGGCAGTCAAACAAAAGCTGCTGAAGTACGAGTGGGGTCTGCAGAAGCCATTTATAAGCAAGCTTATACCCGAGTTGAAAGTGAATCAGGCGTGAACTTAGATGAAGAAGCGGCCAACCTGATGCGTTTTCAACAAGCTTATCAGGCTTCTGCGCGAATTATGTCAACCGCGCAGCAAATTTTTGACAGTCTATTGACTTCAGTGCGTTAGGAGAAGTGACGATGCGATTATCAACCGCGCAGCTCTTTAATCAAAGTATTACTAGCGTGCTGCAAAAACAAACCGCAACGAGCAAAATTTTAGAACAGCTTAGCACTGGCAAAAAGGTCAACACCTCTGGGGATGACCCTGTTGCGGCTTTAGGTATCGACAACCTAAATCAACGTAATGCCTTAGTCGATCAATTTATGAAGAATATCGACTATGCCAATAACCGCCTTGCCGTTACAGAAAGCAAGTTGGGCAGTGCGGAAGACTTAACAGGTTCTATTCGTGAACAGTTGATGCGTGCTGTCAACGGCACTTTATCTGACTCAGAGCGGCAAATGATTGCCGATGAGATGAAAGATAGTCTTGAAGAACTACTCTCTATTGCCAATAGCAAAGATGAATCGGGTAATTATCTGTTTTCTGGGTTTAGTACCGACAAACAACCCTTCTCTTTTGATAATTCAACTCCACCCAAGATCGTATACAGCGGCGATTCTGGGGTTCGCGATAGCTTAGTGCAATCAGGTGTTGCCATTGGAACCAATATTCCTGGCGATCTCGCGTTTATGAAGGCTCCCAATGGGCTTGGCGATTATAGCGTCAATTATTTGGCCAGTCAGCAAGGTGGATTTAACGTTGATACAGCCAAAATAGCCGATCAAGCGACTTATGTGGCTGATACATATACGTTTAATTTCTCTGATAACGGTTCTGGCGGCGTCAATCTACAGGTGCTTGATTCTGCAAATAACCCTGTCGCTAACGTCGCAAACTTCGATGCCACGACACCTGTGAGTTTTAATGGAATAGAGGTCAAGATAGACGGTAAACCCAGTGCTGGTGATAGTTTCAGCATGGAACCTCAGGCTGAGGTCAGTATTTTTGACACGATCAGTAATGCGATCGCTTTGATCGAAGATCCAAACGCAGCAAATTCTCCCCAAGGAAAAGCTCAGTTGGCACAGTTATTGAATAACATCGATAGCGGCGTCAATCAGATGAGTTCAGCCAGAAGTGTGGCAGGAAATAGTCTGAAAACCGTAGAGCGTTACAAGGATACTCATACAGAGGAGAAAGTGGTGAATACTTCGGCACTATCACTTCTGGAAGATCTGGATTATGCGTCAGCGATTACGGAATTTGAAAAGCAGCAGCTTGCATTGAACGCAGTCTCTAACGTGTTTAGTAAGGTGGGTTCTGTTTCCCTGTTTGACTTTATTTAACAGAAAGCAAAGACCTAACCATCTGTAAGATAAATTGTTAAAAATTTAGCCAAGCTCCAAGCCTTGGCGGTATAACTAGGAAGAGGAACTCAACATGGCTATTACAGTTAATACCAACGTGACTTCGATGAAGGCACAGAAAAATTTAAATACCTCCAGTAGTGGTTTAGCAACCTCTATGGAACGTCTATCGAGCGGTCTGCGTATTAACAGTGCGAAAGATGACGCTGCTGGTCTAGCTATTTCTAACCGCTTAAATAGCCAAGTTCGTGGTTTAGAAGTAGGTATGCGTAACGCTAACGATGCGATCTCCATTGCCCAGATTGCAGAAGGTGCGATGCAAGAACAGACTAACATGTTACAACGTATGCGTGACTTGACGATTCAGTCTGAAAACGGTGCCAACAGCACTGCTGACTTGGCTGCTCTAAAGGCTGAAATGGATCAACTGGCAACAGAGATTGATAGTATTGGTAATAGTACTGCTTTTGGTAATACTAAATTACTAACGGGTACATTCTCTGCTGGTAAGGTATTCCAAGTGGGTCACCAAGAAGGTGAAGATGTCAAAGTTACGGTAAAAGCCAGTAATAAAAACTCTTTATCAGTGGCAGCTTTAGCTAACGCAACGTCCGCCAACAGAGCTTCTTCATTGGCTAAAATTGATGCTGCGATTAAAACAATTGATGCTCAACGCGCCGATTTGGGTGCGGTTCAAAACCGCTTAGCCCATAACATCAGTAACAGTGCGAACACTCAAGCAAACGTTGCCGATGCTAAGAGCCGTATTGTGGATGTGGATTTTGCGAAAGAAACCTCTGCAATGACCAAGAATCAGGTATTGCAACAAACGGGTTCTGCGATGCTCGCTCAAGCAAACCAATTACCGCAAGTGGCGTTGTCACTATTGGGCTAGATTAAGCTCGCGCACTTTTTGTAGAGTACTTTTGCCTACTTTTTCTAGCTAAGGTTAGAAAAGTAGGCAAAGTTTTAGTTAAGAAAAAGTTTATCTTTATGAAAATAAATGTGTTTTTATAAAGATAAAAATTTTTATCAAAATAGTCCTAAAGATAAAAAAATTGCTGCCGTTATATTTACTGTAACCACTAAGACCCGCCTGGCTTAAGTAGACAGGCAAGTTTAGACAAGCCAGGTATAAAGAGGAAACGATCATGGCCATTACAGTAAACACAAACGTTACATCTTTAAAAGCACAGAAAAACTTAAATACTTCCGCTAGCGGTTTGGCCACTTCAATGGAACGTTTATCCAGTGGTCTTCGCATTAATAGCGCAAAAGACGACGCAGCAGGTTTAGCTATTTCTAACCGCTTAAATAGTCAGGTTCGTGGCTTAGAAGTGGGTATGCGTAACGCCAACGATGCGATCTCTATTGCACAGATTGCTGAAGGCGCGATGCAAGAACAAACTAACATGTTACAACGTATGCGTGACTTAACCGTTCAGTCTGAAAACGGTGCTAACAGCACTGCAGACTTAACCGCACTAAAAGCTGAAATGGATCAACTCGCCAACGAGATTGATGAAATTGGTAAAACCACGGCTTTTGGTACAACTAAGCTCTTAGCAGGTGGTTTCTCTGCAGGTAAGAGCTTCCAAGTTGGTGCACAAGATGGCGAAGATATTAAAGTTACTGTAAAAGCCAGTAACAAATCTTCTTTATCTGTCGGCTCTTTAGGTAATACAACATCAGCGGACCGAGCATCATCTTTAAAGAAAATCGACGCAGCAATCAAAACCATTGACGCGCAACGTGCGGATTTAGGTGCTATCCAAAACCGTTTAGCCCATAACATCAGTAACAGTGCTAACACCCAAGCAAACGTTGCCGATGCGAAGAGCCGCATTGTAGACGTTGACTTTGCGAAAGAAACGTCACAAATGACCAAGAACCAAGTGTTGCAACAAACAGGTTCTGCAATGTTGGCGCAAGCTAACCAATTACCTCAAGTGGCCTTATCACTGCTTTAATCATCTATTGAAGCATAAGGTTATAAGGGAGGTTCGGTGACGGATCTCCCTTTGCCACATAAATGATCATTAAGTTATAGTGTTTGTTAGGCTGTATAAAAGACAAATGCTTATGATGGTGAGGTATAGCTATGGATACTAATATAGCAAGCACATCAATGGCGGCTTCAAACCGTATTGATTTGGCTCAAGTACCACTGAAAGCACCGACGGCGGATGTTGAGTTAAAACGCAATGCTGCCGTATCAGCTGTTGAACAGTCTACTGAGCAAAGAGCAACAGAAGATGAACAAAATCCTGAAAAGTTAACCCAAGTAGCTACTGAACTTTCTGACATGATGTCAATGATGCGTAAAGGGCTTGCATTTAAAGTTGACGAAAATTCAGGGCAAGCAGTAGTAACAGTCTTAGATAGAGATACTGGTGATGTCATCAGACAGATGCCGAGTGAGGAAGCACTAAAATTAGCAGAAAAATTGTCAGAAGTGACAGGTCTGCTAATGAAGACAGAAGCTTAAAACTCACACCACACAGTAAGTTATCCTTTGATGAGTGAGAGGTTTTTATGGCATTAACAGCGACAGGTATGGGGTCTGGTTTAGACATTTCTAACATCGTAAAAGTGTTAGTTGATGCCGAGAAAGCCCCCAAAGAAGCGATGTTTAATAAGACGGAAGACAGCATCAAAGCAAAAGTTTCTGCAATGGGGACTTTAAAGAGTGCGCTATCTACGTTTCAGGATGCCGTTAAGAAACTTCAAACAGGTGATGCGTTAAATCAACGGAAAATATCTGTTAGCACTGATGCATACCTTAGCGCAAAAGCTGAAAAAACAGCTCAAGCTGGTAGCTATGGGATTAAAGTTGAGCAATTAGCAACTAACCATAAGATTGCTGGTACCAATGTTACCGATGCTACACAACCAGTAGGGGAGGGTAGTTTAGCATTTGGTGTTAATGGTAAAAGCTTTTCTGTTGATATAGCTGCTACCGATTCTTTGGCTACAATTGCCAAAAAAGTCAATGAAGCTTCTGATAATGTTGGTGTCACTGCAACTGTGATTACCAGCGATGCAGGAAGCCGGTTAGTGTTTAGCTCAAATAAAACCGGTGAAGATAACCAAATTAGTCTTACAGCAACGAATTCGTCTGGTTCTGGGGTTACTGATATGTTTGGTTCTGGCAATACTTCGATATTGCAAGATGCTAAAAATGCAGTACTTTATATTGATGGTCAAAAAGTCACCTCACAAAGTAATGAAGTAAAAAATGCCATAACCGGTGTGACACTGAATTTAACCAATGCCGATGTTGCTAAAACAACGACGATTAAAATTGAGCAAGACAATGAAGCTGTAAAAACAAACGTTCAAGCTTTTGTTGATGCCTACAATAGTTTAGTGACGGCCATCGATAAGATGTCCGCCTACGACAAAGACAAAAAAACGGCTGCCGCACTACAGGGCGACTCTATGATTCGCTCAATTGAATCCCAGCTTCGCAGTGTGGCAAGTGGACGTGTTCCCACTGCGGATGGTGGTTCAATAGCGCTTTATGATATTGGTATTAAAACAGACAGATACGGAAAATTATCCGTAGATGACACAAAACTCAATAAAGCACTCACCGAAGATATGCCGAGCGTTGAAGCACTGTTTGCAACTCCAGATAAAGGTCTTGCTAATCGGTTTAACGATCTTGCTAATAGCTATGTTAAATCAACAGGTTTGATTGCTGATCGTCAGTCTAGCTATACGAGTCAGCAAAGTCGTTTAGCTGATCAAAGAGCTGCATTTACATTGAAGATGGACCAGCTAACCGCCCGTTTAACCAAACAGTTTAATGCGATGGATCTTGTTGTTGGGCAACTCAATCAGCAGAGTAGCGGTTTAGTTGACCGACTAAACTCTTTGCCTGGTGCAGTTAAAAAAAGCTAAATCGATCTAAGTAAAAAGGAATATTGTTGTGAAGCAACTCGATGAGCTTAATATTACACTTGCGCAAGTGTTAGAGCAGCTAAACCGAATTCCTGCTGAGGATCCCCAAACAGATGACTTGGTCTCAAATTTGCACAGTATGGTAGACGAGCGTCAACTTTTACTCAATGTATTAGTCGCCGATGCCAATATGACGGATGCTAACTATCTTCAGCGTCAGCTTGAATTTACTCAGGACTTTTCGAAAAAGGCGAGTATTATCATGGCTGACAGGCAAGCATTATTACATGCGAGCAATAAGAATAAGCGCCAGATCAGTGTTTATGAGACTATAGATTCAAATAGGTAGGTGTTTATGAGAGGATCACTGCAATCATATCGTAAGGTTTCACTTGAAAGTGAAATTACAGTTGCTTCCCCACATAGAATTATTCAGTTGATGTTTGCTGGTGCTCTACAGCGCCTTGCACAAAGCCGTTATGCGATTGAGCAGAATGATTTAGTCAATAAAGGGATTTATATAAATAAAGCCGTCGGTATCATTATTGGGCTAAGTAATAGTTTAAATATGGATGCTGGTGGGCAAATAGCTAAAAATTTGAGTGATTTATACGATTTTATGTTACGTAAGATTTCTGAAGCTAACCTCAATAACGATGTTAAGGCCATTGATGATGTTTGTGATATTTTACGAACCATCAAAGAAGGGTGGGATGCCATCCCTATAGATAAACACAATATCTCTTCCCATACTGAAGAAGCTCGTTAACCCTACTTTTAAGTAATGAAAAAGACGCACCCTAAAGTGCGTCTTTTTTGTCTTGTGTCAATTAATTGACCTTTTTAGCTAGAATCATAGCTTAAATGAACTAAAATCAATTCAGTTTGGCAGAATCGGCATTCGAGGCTTGCTTCTCGACTGCTGATAATACAATATTCATCACAGTAGTGATGGTGGCACAGATTGTTACATTGAATTTGTTAAGCTTTTACAGCAACTAATCATAAATAATTAATGCGAATTGATACCTAATTAGCGCTTTACGGCCTACTGAATGATGCAAACAGATCAACGAATTTTACTTGTCGGAACCCCATCAGAGCGCTTAAGTCGCTTGTGTTGCATTTTTGAATTTTTGGGTGAGCAGATTGAAATCGTCGCCATCGAAAAGTTAAGTATTTGTCTGCAAGATACCCGGTTCCGCGCTTTAGTGGTCAGTGCTGATAATATGCCTGCTGATGCACTCAAGTCACTTGCGAGTCAGTACCCATGGCAACCCATTTTGTTATTTGGCAATGTAGATGATCTGCAAGTGTCGAATGTGCTGGGTCAGATTGAAGAGCCACTAAACTACCCACAACTAACTGAACTCCTGCATTTTTGTCAGGTTTATGGGCAAGTCAAACGTCCACAAGTCCCAACCAGTGCAAATCAAACCAAACTGTTTCGTAGCTTAGTGGGTCGTAGTGAAGGCATTGCCAATGTGCGTCACTTGATTAGCCAAGTCGCCACCTCTGATGCCACTGTATTAGTCCTGGGTCAGTCGGGGACGGGTAAGGAAGTGGTTGCTCGGAACATTCATTATTTATCTGAGCGCCGAGATGGTCCTTTTATTCCGGTTAACTGTGGCGCGATTCCGCCTGAGTTATTGGAGAGTGAATTATTTGGCCATGAAAAGGGCTCTTTTACTGGGGCAATTAGTTCTCGTAAGGGCCGTTTCGAACTTGCCGAAGGTGGCACGCTGTTCCTCGATGAAATTGGCGACATGCCTTTGCAAATGCAGGTAAAATTGCTGCGTGTGTTGCAAGAACGTGTCTTTGAGCGTGTTGGGGGAACTAAAACGATTAATGCTGATGTACGTGTCGTAGCGGCAACCCATAGGGATCTTGAAACTATGATCAGCAGCAATGAGTTCCGTGAAGATCTTTATTACCGCCTTAACGTCTTCCCGATCGAAATGCCAGCATTAAGTGAGCGTAAGGATGATGTTCCTTTACTGCTGCAAGAGTTAGTGAGTCGTGTCTATAACGAGGGGCGTGGCAAAGTTCGTTTTACTCAGCGTGCTATTGAATCGTTAAAAGAACATGCTTGGTCAGGTAACGTCCGGGAATTATCTAACCTTGTTGAACGCCTAACGATTTTATATCCAGGCGGTTTAGTTGATGTGAACGACTTGCCGATAAAGTATCGTCATATTGATGTGCCTGAGTATAGTGTCGAACTCAGTGAAGAGCAGCAAGAACGTGATGCGCTCGCTTCGATCTTCACCAGCGAAGAGCCAGTAGAAATTCCTGAAACGCGTTTCCCCAGTGAGTTACCACCTGAAGGCGTTAACCTCAAGGATCTGCTGGCAGAGCTTGAAATCGATATGATTCGCCAGGCGTTAGAGCAGCAGGATAACGTGGTTGCGCGTGCTGCAGAAATGCTCGGTATTCGCCGTACTACCTTGGTTGAGAAAATGCGTAAGTACGGAATGACGAAAGAATAGTCATTTTGATGTTATTTATCTTATTGTTTTATCTATCTAAATTCATTTCCTAATTTGGCATAGAATCTGCACACACTCCGTCATAAGCAATTTTTTGACGGAGTGACTATGTCTGCTCATCCACTAGCGCAAATTGAAACATTCAAGCACACTAGCAAACAATGGAACCAACTGCGTGAGGCCGCCAATATGTCCAATCGGATGGAGCATATTTTACAGGCTATGCCCTCTGGCGTGGTGATTTTGAACGGCGATGGTATTGTCACCGATGCAAACCCCGTTGCCGTCGAATTGCTGGAGCAGTCGTTATGCGGTGCCCGCTGGATTGATGTGATCCATACTGCGTTTGCGCCACAGGACGATGATGGCCATGAAGTCTCATTACGCAATGGCCGCCGAGTCAAATTTGCGATTACCCCATTAACGCCGGAACCTGGCCAATTAATTGTGCTGACGGATCTGACCGAAACTCGTCTACTGCAAAAGAATCTTTCCCATCTGCAGCGCCTGTCAGCCCTCGGCAAAATGGTGGCGACGCTGGCGCATCAGGTACGTACGCCACTGTCGGCTGCACTGTTATATGCTGCTAATCTGGCCAGTCCCAAATTATCGGAATCTGCTAAGGCAAAATTTCAGCAGAAATTAGTGGATAGACTCAATGAGCTTGAACGCCAAGTGAACGATATGCTGCTGATGGCCAAAGGACGTCAAGATGAGCTGGGCGAACTGATTAATCTTAATGATGTTATCGAGAATGTTGTTGCTAACTGTGAACCAATAGTTACTAAGCATGGCGCTGAACTGGCGGTAACTAATATTTCTGATAGCTTAATGCTGGCGAATGTGAATGCGCTGAGTTCAGCCGTCAATAACCTCGTGATGAACAGTCTTGAAGCCGGGGCAACGCAGATCCAAATCGTTGCTAGTGATAGCAATGAACAGTTACATCTCAATGTCATCGATAATGGCAAAGGATTGGATGCCAAAATGCAGCAAAAAGTGCTTGAACCTTTCTTTACCACTAAAGCTCAGGGGACAGGTTTAGGCTTAGCTGTTGTACAGTCTGTGGTGCGTAATCATGGCGGCCAACTGCAATTAAGCTGTATGCCCAATAAAGGTTGTACTGTTTCGCTTACTTTCCCGCAGGCTAAATCTGCTACTGTATTGCCGCTGGAGAAACCCTATGTCTGAAGCCAAATTACTCTTAGTCGAAGACGATGCATCCTTACGCGAGGCGTTGCTGGACACCTTAATGTTGGCACAATACGACTGTATTGATGTGGCATCTGGTGAAGAAGCCATAATCGCACTAAAACAACATCAATTTGATCTTGTGATCAGCGATGTGCAGATGCAGGGCATTGGCGGCTTAGGATTATTAAATTACTTACAGCAACATCACCCCAAGCTGCCAGTGTTATTGATGACGGCGTATGCCACCATTGGCAGTGCGGTCAGTGCAATTAAATTGGGCGCCGTCGATTATTTGGCTAAACCCTTCGCTCCAGAGGTGTTGCTCAACCAAGTTTCCCGCTATTTACCGCTCAAACAAAGTAGCGATCAACCCGTCGTGGCGGATGAAAAGAGCATTGCATTATTATCCTTAGCACAGAGGGTTGCAGCTTCTGATGCTTCGGTGATGATCCTCGGGCCAAGTGGTTCGGGTAAAGAAGTGTTAGCCCGTTATATTCATCAACATAGTAGCCGTGCTGACGAGGCCTTTGTGGCCATCAACTGTGCGGCCATCCCCGAGAATATGCTTGAAGCCACATTATTTGGTTATGAAAAGGGCGCTTTTACCGGTGCTTACCAAGCTTGCCCCGGTAAATTCGAACAAGCACAGGGCGGAACGTTATTACTCGATGAAATTTCAGAGATGGATTTAGGGTTACAGGCCAAACTGCTGCGCGTATTGCAAGAGCGTGAAGTAGAGCGGTTAGGCGGCCGTAAAACCATCAAGCTGAATGTGAGAGTGCTGGCAACCTCAAATCGTGATTTAAAAGCCGTGGTTGCCGCGGCGCAATTTAGGGAAGATCTCTATTATCGCATTAATGTGTTTCCACTGACGTGGCCTGCACTGAATCAACGCCCTGCGGATATTTTACCCTTAGCTCGGCATTTACTCACAAAACACGCAAAGGCACTGAGTATCATCGACGTACCCTCATTTGATGAGGCCGCATGCCGCCGTTTACTTGGCCATCGCTGGCCAGGTAATGTGCGAGAGCTCGATAACGTTGTGCAGCGAGCCTTGATTTTGCGATCAGGTACGGTGATTACTGCCAATGACATTATTATTGATGCTCAAGATGTGCCGTTATCGTCCGATGATGCTGAATATTGCAGTGAGCCAGAGGGGTTAGGTGAAGAGTTAAAGGCGCAGGAACATGTGATCATTCTCGAAACCCTAGCGCAATGCCAAGGCAGCCGTAAGTTGGTTGCCGAAAAACTTGGGATCAGCGCGCGCACCTTAAGATACAAGATGGCCAGAATGCGCGATATGGGGATTCAATTGCCTAACTAAGTCGAGTTTTGCAACCTTTCTAGCACCATCGCCACTGGTTATCCTTTGGCGATTTCACACCTATGACCCCTGCAATTCTTTTTAGCTCGGCCAAGTAAAAACTTGGCCGTAGTTTTGCATATCCTCGTTATCTTGAGAGTTTAATCGTCAATAACTCGACGATGGGGAGCACGACATGCAAATTGGCGCGAATTCATTACTGCAAGAAATGCAGTCACTTCAAGGTGAAATCAAACCCTCTTTTGGGATTTCACCTAATAATATTGTGCAGCAAGTGAATAACACCAGCGGTGCTGACTTTGGCCAGCTACTTTCACAAGCCATTGGTAATGTGAGTGGTTTGCAGTCAACCTCATCTAACCTCGCGACTCGCTTAGAAATGGGTGATACCACCGTGAGCTTGTCTGATACTGTTATCGCCCGCGAAAAGGCCAGTGTTGCCTTTGAAGCCACTGTCCAAGTGCGCAATAAGCTCGTTGAAGCTTATAAAGAAATAATGAGCATGCCTGTTTAGGCCTTGAATAACGCAATTAGCAGGTACGAATCGTGAGCACAGAAATGATTGTCGGATCGAATGCCGGCGTAATGGACCAAGGGGTCCAACAGGAAAATAAATCCGGCGTGCTGGGGAGTCTTGGTGGCGTCGATATGATGCGTCAAATCACCATGATTTTAGCCCTCGCCATTTGTTTGGCGTTAGCCGTGTTTGTCATGATCTGGGCACAGGAGCCTGAGTACCGTCCATTAGGTAAAATGGAAACTCAGGAAATGGTGCAAGTACTCGATGTACTTGATAAAAACAAGATCAAATATCAGATCGAAGTTGATGTTGTTAAAGTGCCAGAAGATAAATACCAAGAAGTCAAAATGATGCTTAGCCGTGCAGGGGTTAATAGTCCTGCTGCATCGACCCAAGACTTTCTTACCCAAGACAGTGGTTTTGGTGTGAGCCAAAGAATGGAACAGGCTCGCCTCAAGCATAGCCAAGAAGAAAACCTTGCCCGCGCGATTGAACAGTTACAAAGCGTAAGCCGCGCTAAAGTGATTTTGGCACTCCCCAAAGAAAACGTATTTGCCCGTAATACTTCTCAGCCAAGTGCAACAGTTGTAATTAACACTCGCCGTGGTGGCTTAGGCCAAGGTGAAGTTGATGCCATCGTTGATATCGTCGCTTCTGCGGTTCAGGGCTTAGAGCCTTCACGCGTCACGGTAACCGATTCTAATGGTCGCTTACTCAACTCCGGTAGCCAAGATGGTGTTTCTGCTAGAGCTCGTCGTGAGCTTGAGTTGGTACAGCAAAAAGAAACCGAATACCGGACTAAAATTGACTCGATTTTATCGCCTATTCTCGGGCCTGATAATTTCACCTCCCAAGTGGACGTGAGCATGGATTTCACCGCTGTTGAACAAACGGCCAAACGGTTCAATCCAGATTTACCGTCACTACGCAGTGAAATGACGGTTGAAAATAACTCTACTGGTGGCTCGAGCGGGGGGATACCTGGCGCATTATCGAACCAACCTCCGATGGAATCTAATATTCCTCAGGAGGCTGATAAAGCAACCGAAAGTGTTACCGCAGGTAACTCACACCGCGAAGCCACTCGTAATTTTGAATTAGACACCACCATCAGCCATACCCGTCAGCAAATTGGCGTAGTGCGCCGCGTCAGTGTGTCGGTTGCGGTGGACTTTAAACCGGGCGCTGCGGGTGAAAATGGCCAAGTGGCACGCGTTGCCCGTACCGAGCAAGAATTAACCAATATCCGCCGTTTACTGGAAGGCGCGGTAGGCTTTAGCGCGCAGCGGGGTGATGTTTTAGAGGTAGTCACTGTTCCCTTTATGGATCAATTGGTTGAAGATGTACCTGCGCCTGAGCTTTGGGAACAGCCTTGGTTCTGGCGTGCGGTTAAGTTAGGTATCGGTGCCTTAGTTATCTTAGTGCTGATCCTTGCTGTGGTGCGCCCAATGCTCAAACGCTTAATCTATCCTGATAGCGTTAACATGCCAGACGATGCAAGATTGGGTAATGAGCTCGCCGAGATCGAAGATCAATATGCTGCTGACACCTTAGGGATGCTCAATACCAAAGAAGCAGAGTATAGTTATGCCGACGATGGCTCAATTCTTATCCCTAATCTGCATAAAGATGATGATATGATTAAAGCTATCCGTGCGCTTGTGGCCAATGAGCCCGAGCTTTCAACCCAAGTCGTGAAAAACTGGTTACAAGACAATGGCTGAGAATAAATCAAAAGACACCGCTGAAACCTCAAGTTTCAATATTAAGGATCTCAGTGGCATCGAAAAAACGGCGATTTTACTGTTAAGTTTGAGTGAAGCCGATGCCGCCTCTATTTTAAAGCACTTAGAACCTAAACAAGTGCAAAAGGTCGGTATGGCGATGGCGGCCATGGAAGACTTTGGGCAGGAGAAAGTCATCGGGGTGCATAAGCTGTTTCTCGATGATATTCAAAAGTATTCTTCTATTGGCTTTAACAGCGAAGAGTTCGTCCGTAAAGCGTTAACGGCGGCCCTAGGTGAAGACAAAGCTGGTAATTTAATTGAACAAATTATCATGGGCAGCGGCGCCAAAGGTTTGGATTCCCTTAAATGGATGGATGCGCGTCAAGTTGCCACTATCATCCAAAACGAACATCCACAGATCCAAACCATTGTTTTATCGTATTTAGAGCCAGATCAAGCCGCAGAAATTTTCGGCCAGTTCCCTGAGAATACCCGGTTAGACTTAATGATGCGTATCGCCAATCTTGAAGAAGTGCAACCTGCAGCATTGCAAGAATTAAACGACATCATGG
This sequence comes from Shewanella sp. DNRA4, assembly GCF_012843185.1. Lineage (NCBI taxonomy): Bacteria > Pseudomonadati > Pseudomonadota > Gammaproteobacteria > Alteromonadales > Shewanellaceae > Shewanella > Shewanella sp. DNRA4. The sequence continues at coordinate 96,610 of NZ_JABAIP010000008.1, read as the reverse complement.
AGAAACAATTCGCCGGCCAAGGTGGCGCGCAAGCAGCGAAGATGGGCGGCCTAAAGGCGGCGGCCAACATTATGAACTACCTCGATACGGGTGTCGAAAGTCAGTTGATGGAAACCATGCGCGAAACCGACGAGGAAATGGCGCAGCAAATCCAAGACTTAATGTTCGTATTCGAAAACCTAATCGATGTGGACGACCGTGGTATCCAAACCTTGCTGCGTGAAGTGCAGCAGGATGTATTGATGAAGGCGCTGAAAGGTGCAGATGATCAGCTCAAAGACAAAATTTTGGGCAATATGTCGAAACGGGCCGCCGAATTGCTGCGTGACGATTTAGAGGCCATGGGCCCAATACGGATCAGCGAAGTGGAAATCGCCCAAAAAGAAATTCTGTCAATTGCACGTCGGTTAAGTGACAGTGGTGAAATCATGTTAGGCGGCGGTGGTGGCGATGAGTTCCTCTAATCGGAGCGACAATAGCGACAATAAATTGTCCCACAGGGTGGTCAGCGACGCTGAGCTTGAGTTTAGCCATTGGCAATTGCCCGATGTGACTGAAGCCGAAGACGATAGTATTTCTAATCTATTCGGTTATAGCGCCCAACAAGTACCCAAAGCGGCAGTCATCGAAACGATTTCGCCGCCGACTATGGCAGAAATCGAAGACATTCGCGCCCAAGCCGAAGCTGAAGGTTTTGATGAGGGTAAAACGCAAGGCTATAGCGAGGGCCTAGAACAAGGTCGACTAGAAGGTCTTGAACAAGGCCATAAAGAAGGCTTTTCGCAGGGGCATGAACAGGGCTTAGAAGCAGGTCTTGCTGAAGCTAAATCATTGCTTTGCCGCTTTGAGGAGCTGTTAAGTCAATTTGAAAAACCACTGCAATTACTCGATGGCGACATTGAACATTCTTTAATGACGCTCACTATGGCACTGGCGAAATCTGTGATTGGTCATGAACTCAAAACTCATCCCGAGCAAATCCTGTCCGCATTGCGTTTAGGGGTCGAATCTCTCCCTATTAAGGAACAAAGCGTCAACCTTCGTATGAATCCTGATGATGTTGCCTTGGTTGAAACCTTATATTCCAGTACCCAGTTGAACCGTAATCAGTGGCAATTAGAGGCCGATCCTAGCTTAACAGTGGGGGATTGTATTATCAGTAGCCAACGCTCGTTGGTGGATTTAACCCTTTCCTCGCGGATTGATGCCGTGTTTGAATCGCTGCGTAATCAGCAATCTCACTTAGCGTTACAGCAACAACAGCGACAAGCTGCTCTTGATGACGAAAATGCCGCTAAAATCGCCCCTAAATCAACACTGGACGATAATGAACTGTTAGCTCAACCGCAAGCTGATGGAGAGCAAGATGCACAATCGCCGCCATCAACTGCTGAATAAACTGAATCATTGCATCAATAAAGTGCCCCCATTTCGCGCCGTTGCCTGTGGGCAATTAGTGCGCGTTGTCGGCTTAACCTTAGAGGCAAGTGGCTGTCGAGCACCCGTCGGTAGTTTGTGTTCTATTGAGACCATGGCTGGAGAGTTAATTGCCGAAGTCGTTGGTTTTGATGATGAATTATTATATCTCATGCCAATTGAAGAGCTGCGTGGCGTGTTACCCGGTGCGCGGGTTGTTCCCCTTGGAGAGCAGGCGGGTCTGAATGTGGGCTTATCCCTGTTAGGGCGCGTGCTCGACGGTAATGGTGTGCCGTTAGACGGCCTCGGCGCGTTATCTACCGAACAGCAGGCACCAAGACACAGTAACGCCATCAACCCACTTTCTCGCCGTGCGATCACTGAACCACTCGATGTGGGCGTACGCGCCATCAATGCCATGCTAACTGTTGGCAAGGGACAACGTATGGGCTTGTTTGCGGGCTCGGGTGTGGGTAAGAGTGTGCTGTTAGGTATGATGACCCGGGGCACGACCGCAGACATTATTGTGGTGGGGCTCGTTGGGGAGCGTGGCCGCGAAGTCAAAGAATTTATTGAAGAGATCCTAGGTGAAAAGGGCAGAGCGCGTTCTGTTGTGGTGGCGGCGCCCGCCGATACCTCCCCGCTGATGCGCCTTCGCGCCTGTGAAACCTCGACTCGTATCGCTGAGTATTTTCGTGATTTAGGCTATAACGTATTGTTATTAATGGATAGCTTGACTCGTTACGCCCAAGCGCAGCGTGAGATTGCCTTGGCTGTCGGTGAACCGCCAGCCACTAAAGGTTATCCACCATCAGTGTTTGCTAAATTGCCGCGTCTGGTTGAACGGGCGGGTAATGGCGGTCCAGGACAAGGTTCTATCACTGCATTTTATACTGTGCTGACCGAGGGTGATGATCAACAGGACCCAATTGCTGATGCTTCTCGGGCTATCCTCGATGGTCATATTGTGCTGTCACGATCGCTTGCTGATTCTGGGCACTATCCTGCCATTGATATTGAAGCTTCTATTAGCCGTGTAGCACCAATGGTGATTTCCAATGAACATCTTGAGGCCATGCGCCGCGTCAAGCAAACCTATTCCCTTTATCAGCAGAATAAGGATCTTATTTCGATTGGCGCTTATGCACAAGGGAGCGATCCTCGTATTGATAATGCGATACGTCTACAACCTGCAATGAACGCTTTTCTGCGGCAAACCATGCGTGATGCCTTTAGTTTTGCTGATAGTCAAATGATGCTCGGGCAACTCGCTGCGCAATGTAAATAATTGAGGCCGTTATGGCGAATGCCGATCCCCTATTACTCGTATTAAAGTTAGCCCTCGATGCCGAGGAACAGGCTGCGCTGCTGCTCAAGTCGGCACAACTTGAGTGCCAAAAGCGCCAAAATCAGCTCGATGCGCTAAATAACTATCGCTTGGATTATATGAAGCAGATGCAGTCGCAGCAGGGGCAGGCCATTAGTGCGAGTCATTACCACCAATTCCATCGTTTTATTCGGCAAATCGATGAGGCTATTGCTCAGCAAAATCGTGTCGTAGCCGATGGTGAAAAGCAGAAACACTACCGTCAGCAGCACTGGCTAGAAAAACAAAAAAAACGTAAGGCTGTAGAACTACTGTTAGAAAATAAAGAGAAAAAGCGCCAAGTCATTGAGCTCAAAAAAGAGCAAAAAATGACGGATGAATTTGCTTCGCAGCAATTTTTCCGTCGTAAGAAGTAATTAACCAATCCGACAATCAATAATACTCGAATTTTTAATATCCATTTGTTGGCATTTTATTTGCTTGATTTATGCCAGATATAGCCAAAGCCGTATAAATTGACGTTTGCCCACGCTCTTTTTCCTCTGGGCGGATGTTTAGGAGCTTTTATGCAACAAATGAACAATATCCTATTAGTATCTAATGCGAAAAATAGTGCTGGCTCAAGTAAAATATTGGGGCAAGATGCTAATAGTGAAGACTTTTCTGCCGCTTTGGCTTCAGTGACATCTATTAGCTCATCCTCGACTAACACCAATGTTTCTCCAGATGTTTCTGCCAAATCGACAAAACAGAAAACAGATATTGATGATACTAGTGCAGATGATGAAGCTGATATTAGCTTGATTTTTGCTCAAATAGGCATGGCAAACGAGATGAAAAAAGCGGCCGCTCCGAGCGACTCTTTGCCGCTTGAAGCTCAATTAACGACAGAAGATGCCGCTAGCATCTTAGCCCCTGCAACAGAGGATGGCGCTTTACCAATGAAAGAGACTATCAAGCCAACTTTTTTAGATGAGCTAGCGAAATTTGCACAGTCGCATGAAGCTACCTTAACGAATGACTCATTAGATGAAACAATAGGTGAACAAGTTTTAGATCAAGCTAATGTGGTCGAACATCTGCAACAATTACCACAAAATCAACCATTGGGATTTCAGCAAGATGAGATATCTGGTGATCAAGAAAATATAGCCTCCTCTCTGCAAGATATTGCACCTAGGCAGGCACCCCCTATTAATACAGTAGGTTTGATTGCAACGGCGAATACTGAAACTGTGGATAAGACTGGCGCTTCGACCGATGATACGCTTATAGATGATGCATCAATGCTTGCAGAGATGCGAACTGAAAAATGGGTTAAACCGCCAGAAACCCCCATTTTACCGATTGAAGGGGAATCTATCTCTGAAGCTAACAAGTTAGAGGCGAAAGAGGTTGAACTAAGCAATAAGTCGATAAATCTGTCGCTCCCATCAACAGATAAAACGACTGCGCCAACGGTTGGACAGTCACCGTCAGTCAATACAGCTAATATGTCAGTTACCGATGCTGATGCCGTGATATTAAACTCTACGACTAAAGAGCTTAATGCCTTAGGTGCGGTTTCGGTTGAGCCTAATACTATTGACGACAATCCTTCACGCGCCGAAATTTCGGCAGGATTATTGTTAAAAGATGCCAAGTTAGCCGTCACACTGGATTCGCGGCAAGAAAACGCCTTATCTTCGCTCGATACTGGCCATGAAGAATCTGTTACAGAATTTAAGCCTGTTGATTTTAAAGCGGTATCGATACAACACTCTTTAGCTAACCAGCAAATTCAACGCCAAGAGATACCACAGGTTCATCTTTCCTTACGTCAAGGCGTTGAAAACCAAAATCAGATGCAGGAAATGATCCAGCGCTTTTCTCCTGTGATGAAACAGCAGCTTGTTACTATGGTTAGCCAAGGTATTCAACAGGCGGAAATTCGCCTAGATCCACCCGAACTTGGACACATGATAGTGAAAATACAAGTTCATGGTGAGCAGACGCAAGTACAATTCCATGTTGCTCAGGCGCAGACCCGCGATGTGGTTGAGCAAGCGATTCCTCGTTTACGTGAATTATTACAAGAACAAGGCATGCAACTCGCTGACAGTCACGTCTCTCAAGGTGACCAAGGACAACGCCGTGAGGGAGGATTTGCAGACAGTGGCGGTTCAAGTGGTGGAAATGTGGATGATTTCTCGGCAGAAGAACTCGATTTAGGTTTAAATCAAGCAACTAGTTTAAATTCGGGTATAGATTATTACGCTTAAGCAGGTAACCTATAGTAACAAAGTGGATTATAAACTGAGCCTTAATCCCATTCCCAAATTTAGCCTATTAAAGAGAACAGAAAATGGCCAAGGAAGAATCACTAGAACTTGAAAGTACTGAAGCACCAAAAAGTAAAAAGAAGCTATTTATTTTTATCGGTGTGGGTGTCTTTGTTGCGCTATTAATTGGTGGCGCGCTTTGGTTTTTCCTTGGAAGTAGTGAAGAGGCTCCTGTCGAGGCCGAAGGTGCTAAAACCGAAACGGCAGCGCCGGCTGCTGAGCCGGCATTGGCAGCTTATGTGCCGATGCCTCGCCCATTTTTATTTAACCTTCCAGGACCGGATCGCGCTCGGCTTGTTGAAATCAAAGTGCAACTTATGGTCAGAGGTCAAGATGATGATGTGTTGACGCAAAAGCACATTCCCTTGATCGAAGATGCGCTGCTAACCACTTTTAGTGGTGCCGATGTGCAAAAGCTAAGTACACAGGCGGGTAAAGATGAATTACGACAATTAGCCCTGTTGAGCGTACAAAACACGTTGCAATCTGTAACGGGACGTAAAGTCGTTGAAAAAGTGCTCTTTACTGGTTTTGTCATGCAATAACCTTTCATCTTCAGCACCTTAAAGAGGCGAAGACAATACTGTGAGTGATTTATTAAGCCAAGACGAAATTGATGCGCTCTTACACGGGGTCGATGATGTCGAAGAGGATGATGAGCTTGATGCCGCTGGGCAGGAGGCTCGTTCCTACGATTTTTCTTCCCAAGATCGGATTGTGCGTGGTCGTATGCCCACGCTCGAAATTGTTAATGAGCGTTTTGCCCGTCACCTGCGGATCAGCATGTTTAACATGATGCGTCGCGCGGCCGAAGTGTCGATCAACGGCGTGCAAATGCTCAAGTTTGGTGAGTACGTACATACCCTATTCGTCCCAACCAGTCTGAACATGGTACGTTTCCACCCCCTAAAAGGTACTGCGCTGATTACCATGGAAGCGCGACTGGTATTTATTTTGGTGGATAACTTTTTTGGTGGTGATGGCCGTTTCCACGCCAAGATTGAAGGGCGGGAATTTACCCCCACTGAACGGCGTATTGTGCAGTTATTACTTAAAATTATCTTTGAAGATTATAAAGATGCTTGGGCACCCGTCATGGATGTGGAGTTTGATTATTTAGACTCCGAAGTTAACCCAGCGATGGCTAACATTGTCAGTCCAACTGAAGTCGTTGTCATTAATTCCTTCCATATCGAAGTGGATGGTGGTGGCGGTGATTTCCACATCACGATGCCATATTCGATGATTGAGCCAATCCGCGAATTACTCGATGCGGGCGTACAGAGTGATAAACAAGATACCGATATGCGTTGGTCACAGGCGCTGCATGACGAGATTATGGACGTTAAAGTAGGCTTTGATGCCACCGTGGTTGAGCACGAACTCACACTTAAAGATGTAATGAACTTTAAGGCTGGGGATATTATCCCTATTGAATTGCCAGAGTACATTATGATGAGAATTGAGGACTTACCGACTTACCGCTGTAAAATGGGACGTTCACGAGATAATCTAGCACTTAAAATTTACGAAAAAATCCCTCGTCCTGAGACGGTCAAATCCGAATTACAATTAGTGACGCGTAAAGGCAAAGCTAGAGACATATCAGAATTATAAAGGTGGAGTGAGATGAGTACAGATGATGATTGGGCAGCAGCGATGGCCGAACAAGCTCTGGAAGAGGCTAATGCCGTTGATCTTGATGAGTTAGTGGATGACTCACAGCCGATTAGCAAGGCAGAAGCGGCTAAGTTAGATACCATTTTAGATATACCTGTGACGATTTCGATGGAAGTTGGTCGCAGCTTCATCAGTATCCGTAACCTGTTACAGCTGAACCAAGGTTCAGTGGTTGAGCTCGACAGAGTTGCAGGTGAACCGTTGGATGTGATGGTCAATGGCACGCTTATCGCCCATGGTGAAGTGGTGGTGGTAAACGATAAATTTGGTATTCGCTTAACAGATGTAATTAGTCAGACAGAGCGAATTAAAAAGCTTAAGTAATATCACTCATTAAGAAAAAGCCTGAAGGAGCGAGATGAGCACATCGGTAATTCTCAATGCCGCGTCAGCAGCTCAGGCGAGTGTCGCTGAAGTGGCTACCCAAGGTGCAGTGGCGACAGCAAAAGTGACTGAGCCATCACAAATGGCAGCAGCGGCGAGTATGCTCGGTGGGCTTATTTTAGTTCTATTGCTTATTTTCGCCTTAGCTTACCTGCTAAGGCGATTTAATTTAGTGCCAACCAATCATAGTGTGCTGAAAACCCTTGCAGTAACATCCCTTGGTCAGAAAGAGCGCCTTGTTTTGGTTCAAGTGGGTGAACAGCAGTATTTACTTGGCGTGAGTGGGCAACAAGTTAATTTAATTGATAAATTAGCTGAGCCTATCGAAATTGAGTCCGTATCTTTTGCGGACAAGCTACGGCAGGCGAAATTAAAACAATGATGAAGTACATACTCACTTTTATAGGGATCAGTGCACTGATGTTTGCGACCTCGGTAGGCGCTGCCGATGGTGTACTGCCTGCGGTAACCGTAAAAACCGCCGCCGATGGTTCGACCGAATATTCGGTTACCATGCAAATCCTATTGCTAATGACTTCGCTGAGTTTTTTACCCGCCATGGTCATTATGTTGACGTCCTTTACCCGCATCATTGTGGTGCTCTCCATTTTGCGCCAAGCGATTGGTTTACAGCAGACTCCGTCTAACCAAGTCTTAATCGGTATGAGCCTGTTTATGACCTTTTTCATTATGGCGCCAGTGTTCGACAAAATTTATGATCAAGGGGTAAAACCTTATATTGATGAACAGCTTACTCTGCAACAGGCCTTTGATAAGGGCAAAGAGCCGTTAAGGGCATTTATGTTGGGGCAAGTGCGTACCACGGATCTCAAAACCTTTATCGATATTTCGGGTTACCAGAATATTAATTCACCCGAAGAAGCACCAATGAGTGTGCTTGTGCCAGCATTTATTACCAGCGAGCTCAAAACGGCCTTTCAAATTGGTTTTATGTTGTTTGTGCCTTTTTTAGTACTCGATTTAGTGGTGGCCAGTATCTTAATGGCCATGGGGATGATGATGCTCTCGCCTATGATTGTGTCATTGCCCTTTAAAATTATGCTGTTTGTACTTGTTGATGGCTGGGGGCTTGTGATGGGCACCTTAGCCAATAGCTTCGGTTAGACAGGCGGAGTACTGAGATGACGCCAGAAGCGCTAATCGATATTTTTCGCGAAGCTCTAGCCGTTATTGTGATGATGGTTTCGGCTATTGTTCTGCCTGGGCTCGGCATTGGCTTAATTGTGGCGGTATTCCAAGCTGCGACCTCAATTAACGAGCAAACTTTAAGTTTTTTACCTCGACTTATTGTGACCTTGCTTGCTTTGATGTTAATGGGTCATTGGTTAGTACAGACCTTAATGGACTTCTTTATTGAAATGGTTAACCGTATTCCTCAAGTGGTAGGTTAATCCCATGGAGTTGCTGCTTGATACGTTAATGCAAACCATTGCTTCGTATATGTGGCCACTGTTTCGAGTCGCCAGTATGCTGATGGTTATGGTGGTGTTTGGCGCGGCAACAACTCCCACTCGTGTGCGTTTACTTCTTGCTATTGCCATAACCCTCGCAATTGCCCCCGTGTTGCCGCCCGTTAAGGATGCAGAACTCTTTTCCTTAAGCGCCGTTTTTATTACTGCACAGCAAATTATTATTGGTGTTGCCATGGGTTTTGTGACCCAAATGGTGATGCAAACCTTTGTGTTAACGGGTCAGATTATCGGCATGCAGACCAGCTTAGGTTTTGCCTCTATGGTTGATCCGAGCTCAGGACAACAAACTCCAGTGATTGGTAACTTCTTCCTGTTGCTCGCAACCTTAATTTTTTTAGCTGTTGATGGTCATCTGTTGATGATCCGTATGCTTGTGGCCAGTTTTGATACACTGCCGATTTCTAATGTGGGATTAACGTTGACCAGCTATCGCGCGTTGGCGGAATGGGGGTCTTATATGTTTGGTGCGGCATTAACTATGTCGCTGTCAGCAATTATCGCGTTATTGGTAGTCAATTTATCCTTTGGGGTTATGACCCGCGCTGCACCACAGCTAAACATTTTTTCGATTGGTTTTCCGATTACGATGATCGGTGGATTGTTAATTTTATGGTTAACCTTAACTCCTGTTATGGCTCATTTCGATGAAGTATGGGCATCGGCACAGCTTTTGCTGTGTGATATTTTAGGGCTTCAGTGTCAAGCCGATGGCATACTTTAACCGGATAGGAACGCGTAATGGCTGAAGAAAGTAGCGGCGAACGCAGCGAGGAACCCACCGGGAGGCGCCTCGAACAGGCGCGGGAAAAAGGTCAGGTTGCCCGTTCCAAAGAATTAGGTACGGCCACAGTTCTGCTTTCGGCTGCAACAGGACTGTATATGCTCGGTCCTGGTATTGCAAAAGCACTTTCCAATGTGTTTGAACGTGTGTTTACCATGGATAGAGCTGCAATTTTTGATACTAATCAAATGTTTAATGTCTGGGGCGTTGTCGGCGGCGAAATAGGTTGGCCGTTGCTTAAGATTATGCTGCTGATTGTGGTGGTGGCATTTATCGGAAACGTGTCCCTTGGTGGAATGAATTTTTCTACCCAAGCCATGATGCCTAAAGCCAGCAAAATGAGCCCGATTGCGGGTTTTAAACGGATGTTTGGCGTGCAAGCCTTGGTTGAATTAACGAAGGGCATTGCTAAGTTTTCTGTTGTCGCGTTGGCGGCATATTTTCTTCTAAATCATTATTTTAATGATATTTTACTCCTTTCTGCCGATCATCTTCCTGGGAATGTCTACCACGCCTTAGATTTACTGGTATGGATGTTTATCCTACTTTGCTCTTCCGTTCTATTCATTGTAGTGATCGATGTGCCATTTCAGATCTGGAACCATAATAAACAGCTGAAAATGACAAAGCAGGAGGTCAAAGACGAGTATAAAGATACCGAGGGTAAACCTGAGGTCAAAGGGCGAGTCCGCCAAATGCAGCGTGAATTAGCGCAGCGACGCATGATGGCCGAAGTTCCCAATGCGGATGTGATTGTGGTGAACCCTGAGCACTATGCAGTGGCGATAAAATATGATGTTAAGCGCTCTGCAGCACCTTTTGTGATTGCTAAGGGCGTCGATGAGGTTGCCTTTAAAATTCGTGAGGTAGCAAGGGCGCATAATATAGCCATCGTTACTGCACCACCACTTGCGCGGGCGATTTACCATACCACTAAACTTGATCAACAAGTCCCCGAAGGCCTATTTACCGCGGTAGCACAGGTACTCGCTTATGTATTCCAGTTAAGGCAGTATCAAAAAGGGCGTGGCCGCAAACCTATCCCTATCCCCGTTAATCAACCTATTCCTGAAGATCTGAAGTACTAGGGCGTGTTGACGTTTCAGGGTTATTTTTGCAGCAGTTTGGCTGGCTTTTATGCAAGGCAAAGTCCGTGCAGTGTAGTTATTCTACATAAACGGACGATAACGCGGCAGAAAAGCCAGCCAAATACTGCCCGAAGGGTTTGTCTGGCAAGCCTTTGCTCTTACTTTCTGTCATAAGAGCCGCTCGTCATTTGAGTAGAATAACTACACATCATTCCTCGTTTCGCGAGCACGTGCTTGCCAGAGCGAACAAAATTTAATCTCGTAACGTCAACACGCTCTAGGAACGATAGATGTTTCAGTATTATTTTTGCAGCCAAATGCAGCCAAATGCAGCCAAATGCAGCCATCAGGAATCGTCTTGTAAGCCCTTACTCTTACTTTCTGTCATAAAAGCTGCTCGTCATTTGAGTAAGACAACCACACATCTTTCTTCGTTTCGCGCCAGAATGAACAAAATATAATCTTGAAATCTCAACAAGTCCTAGTAACGAGTAAATAGTGCTCTAACGTAAAGTTAGCTAGCTACATATTAGCTTCACTACCTGATTGTTAGTTGTTGGCGTGCTTTTTGCTTTTAGGCTGTTATACGTCAAAGTTTAGGTATCTGTGAATGGATGTTAAAGCCTCCCTAGGCCAAGTAAAACAGTTGAAGCTAAGCTCTTTTAAGGGCATAGGTACGCCAGCACTAGTGCTTGCAGCATTGGCGATGATTGTACTGCCAATTCCCCCGTTTCTACTCGACATCTTATTTTCCTTTAACATTGCTTTAGCCTTGATTGTGCTTTTGGTCGCGATTTACACCGATAGACCTTTAGACTTTGCTGCCTTTCCAACCGTTTTATTAGTTGCGACACTGCTTCGACTTGCACTTAACGTGGCATCGACCCGTGTGGTATTACTCGAAGGTCACAACGGTGGTGATGCGGCGGGTAAGGTGATTGAGGCCTTTGGCTCCGTAGTGATTGGTGGTAACTATGCCGTTGGTCTAGTTGTATTTATCATTCTGATTATTATCAACTTTGCTGTTGTTACCAAAGGTGCTGGCCGGATTGCTGAGGTGAGTGCTCGCTTTACCTTAGATGCGATGCCCGGTAAGCAAATGGCAATTGATGCTGACTTAAATGCGGGCATTATTAATCAAGATCAAGCCAGAACCAGACGGGCTGAAGTCACCCGCGAAGCTGACTTCTATGGCGCAATGGACGGTGCGTCTAAGTTCGTTAAGGGCGATGCTATCGCGGGTATCATGATTTTAGTGATCAACATTCTCGGTGGTTTTATTATCGGGATTGTTCAGCATGGTTTGACATTCTCTCAAGCGGTTGAAATTTAAACCCTCTTAACAATAGGTGACGGGTTAGTCGCCCAAATCCCAGGCTTATTACTGTCAATTGCTGCGGCATTGATGGTAACTCGCCAAAATGAATCTGGCGATATGGGTCAGATGTTGATGAGTCAGATGTTTGACAGTCATAAATCGCTAGGGATTGCTGCTGGCGTATTGTTCGTTATGGGGATTGTGCCTGGAATGCCGCACATGGCGTTTTTAAGTTTCGCCGTTTTAACGGGATGTGCGGCTTATTTTATATTTAAACGTAATGAGGCTAAACGTGCCAAAGCCCTCGAACAAGTCAAAACGGGCCCAACGGAAAGAGCTGAAAGAGAGCCTAAGGAACTTAGCTGGGACGATGTGCATCATGTTGACACTATCGGTCTTGAAGTGGGTTACCGTTTAATCCCCTTAGTCGATAAAGGTCAAGGTGGAGAATTACTCAGCCGGATCAAGGGCGTACGTAAAAAGCTTTCGCAAGAATTGGGATTCTTGGTTCCTGCGGTTCACATACGTGACAATTTAGACCTTTCGCCTAATGCCTATCGTATTTCTCTTATGGGCGTTGTTGTGGGTGAGGCGGATATTCGCCATGACTGCGAGCTCGCCATTAATCCAGGACAAGTGTACGGTAAGTTAGATGGCATTGAGACCCGTGACCCTGCCTTTGGTCTAGAAGCCGTGTGGATTGCCCCCGAACTGCGTGAACATGCCCAAACCTTAGGGTATACCGTGGTGGATGCCGCGACGGTAGTGGCAACTCATATCAGCCAAATATTGACGAATAATGCAGCAAAACTTTTAGGCTACGAAGAAGTGCAACAACTGATGGATATGCTTGCTAAACACTCGCCTAAGTTGGTGGATGGCTTTATTCCTGATGTGATGCCGCTCGGAAATGTCGTAAAAGTGATGCAAAACCTATTAAATGAAGGAGTTTCTGTCAGAGACTTGCGTACCATAGTGCAAACTTTGTTAGAATACGGCACTAAGAGTAACGATACTGAAGTGTTAACAGCGGCGGTGCGTATCGCATTGAAGCGCATGATCGTTCAAGAGATCTCTGGCCCTGAACTCGAAATCCCTGTCATAACTTTGGCGCCAGAGTTGGAACAGATGTTGCATCAATCAATGCAAGCAACGGGTGGCGATGGCCCCAATATCGAGCCAGGTCTTGCGGAGCGTATGCAACAATCCTTAGCGGATGCCGCTCAAAAGCAAGAAATGGTCGGACAGCCTGCCATTTTGCTAACGTCTGGTATGTTACGTGCGACCCTGTCTCGCTTTGTTAAATATACTATTCCTAATCTCAGAGTGATTTCTTACCAAGAAATCCCCGATGAAAAGCAAATACGCATCGTATCTGCCGTCGGCCAGTAGAGGACGCATAAGTGAAGATTAAACGTTTTTTTGCCAAAGACATGCGTGCTGCACTGGCCCAAGTGAAGGACACGCTCGGCTCCGATGCGGTGATTATGTCCAATAAAAAGGTGAACGGCGGTATTGAGATTGTCGCTGCCGTTGACTACGACGAGCCAAAAGCGAAAGCGCCTGCTGCCACTCCGACCTTTATGGATGTGAGTGATGACTTAGTTTCGCTCGGCGCCAAAGCGCCGATCCGCGCTGAAACTAAGCTAAAACCCTCGGCGCCAGCGGACTCACTCCAAGCCTTGCTTGAGAAGCAACAAAATCGTTTAAACCAACAACTCACGCATCAACAACAAGATGCTGAGCTTCCTGCATGGGCTAAAGGATTACAAGCCACCGCAGCTGCGCCTAAAGCTGAGCGCCGTGATATGGGCAATCCCTTCGATAAAAAGTCACAGAGTTCGCAAAAGCAAAATGCCGATCTTGAAGCCATGCGCGACGAGTTATCATCCTTACGTAATTTGTTGACCCATCAGGTTTCAGCATTGATGACTGAGCATAAAAAGCGTATCGACCCTGTCGGTGCCATGCTGGAGTCAAAGTTGTTGGAGGCCGAGTTTTCACCAGCGGTGGCAAACAAATTAGCTGCGCTGAGCCAACACTATACTCCTGCAGAATTAGTTCGTGCACTGCCGCAAAGTCTTGCTAATATGCTTGATAATCAAGGTGATGATATTGTTAAGCAAGGCGGTGTTGTGGCATTAGTTGGTCCCACTGGTGTGGGGAAAACCACTTCCTTGGCTAAACTGGCCGCACGCTTTGCTGCTCACCATGGTGCTGACCAAGTGGCATTGATTACCACAGATCATTATCGTATTGGCGCCTATGAGCAATTGGCCACCTATGGCAAAATCATGGGCTGCCCAGTCAAACAAGCCCATGACCTTGCTGAACTAGAGCAAATTCTGTATCAGTTTAGAAATCGCAAGCTAGTATTGATAGATACCGCGGGTATGGGCCAACGAGATATGCGGCTTTACCAGCAACTTGATAATTTAACTGCAAATAGCAGAATACCTATCCGCAGTTATCTGGTACTGTCTGCCACAGGACAGCGCCGCGTGCTGCAAGATGCTGTAAATCACTTTAAACGCATTCCCTTATCTGGTGTTGTACTCACCAAACTTGATGAATCTGTGTCGTTAGCGGGCGCATTAAGTGTGTTGATCCAAAGTGGATTGCCATTAAGTTATGTTACGGATGGGCAGCGAGTGCCCGAAGATATGAAAGTTGCTGATACTTTGATGCTCGCTGAGCAAGCATTAGCGGCCTTAGAAAACACAGAACAACAATCGTTACCAGACACAGCGTGGTCAGATAATATGACCTGTGCATTTGAGTAGAGTTATGACCCTGGATCAAGCAAGTGGTTTACGTATGATGAATCAACCCTATAACGAAAAAGTGAAAGTAATCGCGGTTACGGGTGGTAAAGGTGGTGTGGGTAAAACCAGCGTATCCATCAATACTGCCGTAGCATTAGCCGAGAAGGGCAAGCGTGTCTTAGTGCTTGATGCTGACCTTGGCTTAGCAAACGTCGATGTCATGTTAGGGATCCGTGCTGAACGTAACCTTTCCCATGTATTGTCTGGCGATGCTGAGTTAGATGACATTATTGTCCGGGGGCCTAAAGGTATTGGGATTGTGCCAGCCACATCGGGTACTCAGGGAATGGTAGAGCTAAGTCCTGCGCAACATGCGGGCTTAATTCGTGCTTTCAGTGAGATGCGCACCCAGTTTGATATTCTCATCGTGGATACTGCCGCGGGGATTTCTGACATGGTACTCAGTTTCTCCCGTGCGTCACAGGATGTGTTGGTTGTTGTTTGTGACGAACCAACGTCTATTACTGACGCCTATGCATTAATCAAAATCCTCAGCCGTGAACACGGCGTCTTCCGCTTTAAAATTGTTGCAAATATGGTGCGTAGTTTACGCGAAGGTATGGAATTGTTTGCTAAACTCAGTAAAGTGACCGACAGATTCTTGGACGTGGCACTTGAATTAGTTGCGACCATTCCATTTGATGAAAATTTGCGTAAATCGGTTCGCAAGCAAAAGTTAGTGGTTGAAGCTTATCCTAAGTCTCCCGCTGCAATTGCTTACCAAGGCCTAGCGAATAAAATTATGAGCTGGCCAGTACCCCAGCAACCTGGTGGGCATTTGGAGTTTTTCGTTGAGCGCTTAGTTCAACGACCAGATTTTCAAGAGGAAAAAACGAGTGAATAAAGCCGCAGCGTATACTTGTTTAGACAATAAAACGTCAATCGTTGAACAGTATGCACCGTTGGTTAAAAGAATTGCACATCACTTGCTCGCCAGATTACCTGCCTCTGTGCAGTTAGATGACCTGCTACAGGCGGGGATGATGGGATTATTAGAAGCATCATCTAAGTTTGATGGCGGTAAAGGTGCAAAGTTTGAAACCTTCGCCGGCATAAGGATCCGTGGCGCCATGTTGGATGAAATCCGCCGTGGCGATTGGGTTCCTCGTTCTGTCCACCGAAATAATCGTCGAGTTGCCCAAGCTATTGATGAATTAGAGCAAGTGCTAGGTCGTGATGCGCGCGACACAGAAATTGCAGAAAAACTTGATATGACGCTCGATGAGTACCATCATATTCTTAACGATGTTTCTGTTGGTAAAATCATAGGGATAGAAGACTTAGGCGTATCACAGGATATACTCACTACAAGTGATGATATTAGCGATGGTACGTTTGAGGTCTTGGCAGAAACCCAGTTTCATTCTGCACTTGTTGAGGCGATAAAATTATTGCCCGAAAGGGACGCGCTAGTGCTATCGTTATACTACGATGAAGCATTGAATTTAAAAGAGATTGGCGCCATTCTTGAGGTAAGCGAGTCGCGTGTTAGCCAGATATTAAGTCAGGCAATGTTGCGACTCAAAGGCAAACTCAAGCATTGGACATAAGTATAATTATTAATTGAGCACTGAATGTCAGCTCACCGGAGGAAACCTTGGACAAGAATATGAAGATTCTCATCGTTGATGACTTTTCGACAATGAGACGTATCATCAAGAACTTGTTGCGAGACTTGGGCTTTAACAACACCCAGGAAGCGGACGATGGCTCAACCGCCTTGCCAATGTTGCAAAAAGGCGATTTTGATTTTGTCGTTACAGACTGGAATATGCCAGGCATGCAGGGGATCGATTTACTTAAAGCCATTAGGGCCGATGACTCCTTGAAGCATCTACCGGTATTAATGGTCACTGCCGAGGCAAAACGTGAACAAATTATTGCTGCTGCACAAGCGGGTGTGAATGGGTATGTGGTAAAGCCTTTTACCGCAGCAACATTGAAAGAGAAGCTAGATAAAATATTTGAACGACTCGCTTAAGCAGGGATGAGCTATGAAGTCACATACATCAGGGCTCATCACGCTCGAGCATGCTCAGCGTTTAGTCGAACTGTTAAGCGCGAATGAACAAAATCAAGCTGATGATTTATTAAGAGAACTGGCAGCTCCTCTTCAGAGGGAACTTTTTGATGAGGTAGGCAAACTCACTCGCCAATTGCATAGCGCTCTTATGGATTTCCAAATCGATAATCGGTTAGTTGAGTTAGCAAATACAGAAATACCCGATGCTAAGGAACGGCTAAGTTATGTCATTGACATGACTGAACAAGCTGCAAATAAGACTATGGATGCTGTTGAGGAGTGCTTGCCGTTAGCGAATGCATTAACCGCGAACATCCAACAAGTGATGCCATCGTGGGACAAATTAATGCGTCGTGAAATTGCCCTCAGTGATTTTAAGGTGCTTTGCCATAACGTTCAGCATTTGATGTCGCGAAGTGAATTGGACTCAAACCGATTACGCGAATTGCTCAACCAAATATTGATGGCGCAGGATTTTCAAGACCTGACTGGACAAATGATCCGCAGGGTAATCGATCTAGTGATGGAAGTTGAAAGTAATCTGGTGTCTATGCTGACGGTGTTTGGTGAGCAGCCAATGATTGAGAGTCAGATTACTCAGAAAAATAATATTGAAGCTGAAGGGCCGATAATGAATGCCGAGCTTCGTCAAGATGTAGTAACAGGTCAAGACGAAGTGGATGATCTGCTATCGAGTCTGGGTTTCTAACTGGGAGTCAATTTGATGGCCTTTGATGTAGATGAAGAGATACTCCAGGACTTTTTAATCGAGGCGGGGGAAATATTAGAGTTGCTTCAAGAGCAGCTTGTTGCCCTTGAGAATAATCCTGATGATACTGACTTGCTAAATGCCATTTTTAGGGGGTTTCACACCGTAAAGGGCGGCGCAGGTTTCCTAAGTTTGACTCCCATGGTTGATGTCTGCCATGAGGCAGAAAACACATTCGATTTATTGCGTACTGGCAAGCGCAGTGTCACAGCAGAATTAATGGATATTATTCTTCAGGCTGTTGATGCAATTAACACCATGTTTGCTCAAACCCAGCAGGGAGAGCAACAAGATCCTGCTGATGCTGCATTACTTGCAAAATTAAAGTTACTTAGTTCTGGTGAGCCTCTGCCGTCAGAATTAGGACAAACTGCGTCAGAGCCTGAATCTATTGCTGAGCCCGAACCCGAGCCCGTTATTGAAACTGTTGTTGACGTTGTCGCAGTTGAAGAGATGCCTGTTGAGGCTGTGAGTTCTTCAAACTCAAGTATTGATGAGATTAATGAAGCGGAGTTTGAGGCTTTGCTTGATGCACTGCACGGTAGTGGAAAAGGTCCCGGTGTGACTAACACTACTAATGCTGATGTTGTGGCAGCGCCCACTGCGTCAATTCCCTCTGTATCAAATACAGCCAAGCCCAAAGTACAACAAGCTACCAGCTCGGGTGATGATATCACTGACGATGAGTTTGAAGCCCTGCTTGATGAGCTTCATGGTTCAGGAAAATTTAATGGCAAAGTAGATACACCTATATCACCTCAGCCTAAGGTTGAAACTGTTGCTGTACCAGTGTCAACACCAACTGCTGTTGCTGTCGATTCAGACGAAATTACTGACGATGAATTTGAGCGTTTACTCGACGAACTTCATGGAAAAGGTGGGGCACCAGCCAAAGCTGTTGCAAAAGTGGAATCTGCGAAACCGACTCCCACTCCTGCCACATCTGCTGCGGCTCCTGCTGTGCCTAAAGCCAGTGTTACTCCGGTAACCCCTCCAGCGGTTAAACCTCAGGCCGAAGTTGCGCTCGCCGAGAAGGCTCCTGTTAAAGCGGCCGCTGCCGCATCAGCAAATGTTCCTCAAGGTGAAACGACCGTTCGCGTAGATACTGCACGACTCGACCAAATCATGAATATGGTGGGAGAGCTAGTATTAGTACGTAACCGTTTGGTGAGTTTGGGCATTAGTCGTGATGACGAAGAGATGTCTAAGGCACTCGCGAATCTAGATTTAGTGACTGCTGATTTGCAAGGCGCGGTCATGAAAACCCGTATGCAGCCAATTAAAAAGGTTTTTGGCCGTTTCCCTCGCGTTGTTCGTGATTTAGCCCGTACGCTCAATAAAGAAATTGATTTAGTGTTGGTCGGTGAAGAAACTGACCTTGATAAAAACTTGGTTGAGGCGCTGGCGGATCCTTTAGTGCACTTGGTTCGTAACTCGGTCGACCATGGTATTGAAATGCCAAATGACCGTGAAGCCTCAGGTAAACCTAGGACGGGGACGATTACTCTATCGGCAAGCCAAGAGGGTGACCATATTCTGCTAAAAATCGAAGATGACGGCGCAGGTATGGATCCCGAAAAGTTAAAACAGATTGCCATTAAACGTGGCGTGCTGGATGAAGATTCCGCTGCGCGTATGACGGACAACGAAGCTTATAACTTGATCTTTGCCCCAGGCTTTTCAACCAAGGTCGAGATTTCAGATATCTCTGGTCGTGGCGTGGGAATGGACGTGGTTAAAACCCGTATCACCCAACTCAACGGTACTGTGCATATTGACTCGATGAAAGGCAAAGGCACCATACTTGAGATTAAAGTGCCGTTAACCTTGGCAATTATGCCAACGCTTATGGTTGATGTTGCGAAACAAGTTTTTGCATTACCTTTATCCAGTGTTAATGAGATTTTTCATCTCGATCTTACCAAAACCAATATTGTTGACGGACAACTCACTGTCATCGTTCGCAACAAGGCCGTGCCGCTCTTCTATCTAGAGCATTGGTTGCATCGAAATAAAACTACCTTCAAACATGGTGACAAGAAACATGGTCATGTTGTGATAGTGCAGTTAGGTATGATGCAGATCGGTTTTGTTGTGGATGCACTGATTGGCCAAGAAGAGGTGGTGATTAAGCCACTGGGAGCCTTGTTGCACGGTACGCCAGGTATGGCTGGGGCAACGATTACATCCGATGGTGGTATTGCGCTTATCTTGGATGTTCCTGGGCTATTAAAGCATTATGCGAAAAATAAAAGTTAGTTCCCAAGTTAAGGAATGGAATGGCCATTAAAGTATTAGTCGTTGATGACTCAAGCTTTTTTAGACGACGTGTTAGTGAAATAGTCAATCAAGATCCTGAACTGGAAGTGATCGCGACGGCTGCTAACGGGGCTGAAGCGGTGAAGATGGCTGCTGAGCTTAATCCCCAAGTAATCACTATGGACATTGAAATGCCTGTCATGGACGGTATCACCGCCGTCCGTGAAATCATGGCAAAGTGTCCAACCCCGATTCTGATGTTTTCATCATTAACCCATGATGGCGCTAAGGCCACCTTAGACGCCCTAGATGCGGGTGCGTTAGATTTTTTACCTAAACGTTTTGAAGATATCGCGACCAATAAAGATGAAGCGATTTTGTTATTGCAGCAAAGAGTCAAGGCTCTTGGTCGTCGTCGAATTTTCCGTCCAGTGGCGCGTCCTAGCGTTGCCCCAATTACCCCAAGACCAAGCTCTGGCTCGGTATTAGGGAATGTGGCCACTCCTGTTCAAAGTGCACCTGCGCCAGTGCGTACGTCACCTGTATCGTCTATTCGTGCTAGTGGTAAGCAATACAAATTATTGTTAATCGGTACGTCGACGGGGGGGCCTGTCGCCTTACAGAAAATTTTGACTCAGTTTCCCGCAAATTATCCGCATCCTATTTTGCTGATCCAACACATGCCAGCCGCTTTTACCCCAGCATTTGCAAATCGTTTAAATGGTTTATGTAAAATCGAGGTAAAAGAAGCGGCAAATGGCGATATTTTGCGTCCAGGTTGTGCGTATCTAGCGCCAGGTGGAATGCAGATGATGGTAGAGCGTACAGGCGTCACAGGCCGAATAAAAGTGCTCGCCGGTAGTGCTGAAATGAATTATAAGCCTTGTGTCGATATCACTTTTGCTTCAGCCTCAAAAGCCTACGGTGGAGATGTGCTTGCTGTAGTGTTAACTGGAATGGGAGCTGACGGCCGAGAAGGAGCACGCATGCTTAAAGCTGCCGGTGCGACCATTTGGGCGCAGGATGAAGCGAGTTGCGTCGTTTATGGCATGCCTCAAGCAGTGGCCAGTGCGGGAATTGCCACTCAATCCATTTCACTGGAGCACATGGCTGAATCGATTTTAAAAGAGTCTGCACGTGGCTAGTAGCAAGTCACAGATAAGCACAAATATTGTGCTTATTATGGTGCTAATGATGATGACGATAGTTTGTCTTGGTGCCTTAAGTTTCGATTATCATCGAAAAAACATAAAATTGCTTGCTGATGTTAAACGCTTAGCATCGACCCAAGTCGTGCTCATGGTGCCTGATGAACAAGCTAAGGTCATTGCTGATTGGCTTGCCACACACCCAGAACAAACTAAGGCTATGCTAAAAATGGTTGCGCCTGGTGAACATAATGCGGTGACTCTTGGGCCTGAAATGCCAGCGGCGGATGGTAATAATATTCCGCCTTTACTTGAAAAAGTGCCTGAGATGGATAAACAACAGTTATCCTCTCAGTCACCTGCTGAATCATCAGTCTCTTTGCGTTTGCAAAATGAAGCAGCATTGACAACAGAGGTTCGACAGGAGTCGACTCAAGTTCCTGTGGTGATTTCGGAAAATGCCGACGGTGTTAAGGTGATAAGTCTGCCTAACGGTGGCATAAGAGTCACGACAAGGGAAGAAGAGTAACGTGGTGGGCCGCGTAATCATTCCACTTGTAAATGGCACAGAATCAACATTTAAGAGGTCAGTGCTTTGAAAGTCTGGACCATAGCGAATCAAAAAGGTGGGGTCGGTAAAACCACTTCGGTAGCAAGTTTAGCGGGAGCACTCGCTAAACGGGGTAAGCGCGTCTTGATGATTGATACCGATCCTCATGCTTCACTCGGTTACTACCTTGGGGTTGACTCAGAAGAGGTGCCCGGTTCTCTTTTTGATGTATTTGTTGCGCACAATCATCTTACAAAAGAGCTGGTTAAATCGCATATCGTACCAACTTTGGTGGATGGTTTAGATTTATTACCGTCGACTATGGCGCTAGCAACACTGGATAGAGCTTTAGGCCATCAAGAAGGCATGGGACTTGTCTTACGTAATTTGCTTGCCCTTGTTGCTGATGAATATGATGTTGCCATCGTCGACTGCCCGCCTGTCTTAGGTGTGCTGATGGTGAATGCGTTAGCCGCAAGCCAACATATTGTCATTCCTGTGCAAACAGAGTTCTTAGCGATTAAAGGGCTTGAGCGCATGGTCAAAACTATGGAAATCATGGGGCGGTCAAAGAAGACTCGTTACAGTTATACCGTAGTCCCAACCATGTTTGATAAGCGTACTAAGGCATCTCCTGCTGCGTTGCAGGTGTTGAGTGAACAGTATGGTGAGAGTCTATGGCGTGATGTTATTCCTGTAGATACTAAGTTTAGAGATGCAAGTTTAGCGCATTTACCCGCCTCCCATTATGCAAGCGGTTGTCGTGGTGTGAAGGCCTATGAAAGATTATTAGATTTTCTTTTAGCTGGGGAGTTTGGCCATGTCAAAATCGGTTGATGAAACTGTTTTTGATTTTTTTGAATTATTATTGCACGAAGATGATAGTGCCTTTGGTGCTTCCCCAATTAAATCTCAAGAAAATGTTGCGACCGCTTTTGATAGCAGTAAAAAAACGGAAACTCAGCAGCTCAATAATGCCATTTTGGCAGAGCATGAGCGGTCTAAAGCGGATGTTAAAGCTACTCTAGAACCTGAAGTACAACCTATTCGGGCAAAAAGCATTGTTACTGTCTCCTCTAAGGAGAGTGCTGAGCCGTTAGTGAATAAACAGTCGCTAGAACGACTGCTTGCGCCAGTGCTAAAAGCGGAAGCTACAGTTGTTGATAAGCCAACGGAGGTTATCGAGCAACCTTTACCAGCACCCAAGCAACCTGTAGTAATAACGGTAGCTGATGTCGATGAGACTGCGAATGTTGCGCCGACGCAAGTCGATAACTTATCGACTGTGCCCGACACTCAAGTCGGCTTTGCGCCTCCAAGTGTGACAAAAGATCTGCAAGAAGTACTCGATGATGAGTTTCAAGTACTATTCTTTAAGGTAGCTGGGTTGACGTTAGCGGTTCCATTAGTCAGTCTCGGTGGTATCGTCAAAGTAGAACGGATTAATCATATTATTGGCCGTCCTTCTTGGTTCCTTGGTGTACAAACTCATCGAGAAGAACAGTTAAATCTAGTGGATACCTGTGCATGGGTTATGCCAGAAAAATACACAGATAAACTGGCGCAATCGGTAAATTATCAATATCTTGTATTATTAGAGGGCAGTAATTGGGGATTAGCTTGTGAGTCCCTGCTTAATGCAGTAAAAATTACCAAATCGCAAGTAAATTGGCGCAGCAAAGCTGGGAAACGTCCTTGGCTAGCTGGTGTGGTTAAAGAACAAATGTGTGGCATTTTGCACGTACAAGCCTTAGTTGAAATGCTTGATGCGGGTTTAGGCTGTCAGGACTCCATTGGTTGAGGTAAACATGAAAGATACAAGAAATGTCGCAGCCGTGGCTGCAAGTAAAGATGATGCAGTATTGCAATGGGTTACCTTTAAGTTAGACAACGAAACTTATGGTATTAATGTCATGCAAGTGCAAGAAGTGCTGCGTTACACCGAAATTGCTCCCGTACCTGGTGCACCACACTATGTTTTAGGGATTATTAATTTACGCGGTAATGTGGTTACTGTTATTGATACCCGATCACGTTTTGGGTTGCAATCAGCGGAAGTGGATGATTCGACACGTATCGTGATCATCGAGGCAGAAAAACAAGTCATTGGTATTTTGGTCGATAGTGTTGCTGAAGTCGTTTACTTACGCCGTTCTGAAATTGATAACGCGCCTAACGTTGGTACAGAAGAGAGTGCGAAGTTTATTCAAGGCGTCAGCAATCGTGATAATGAGTTATTGATCTTAGTTGATTTAGACAAACTATTATCTGATGAAGAGTGGGCTGAGTTAAATCAACTCTAAATATTCATCGGAGGCGGCAGATAGTGTCTATCTGCCGCTTTGCTTTTTGTTATGCGAACGGTTCGTTTGGCTTTAATTTACTCTTTTAGAATGCCACTTGATGAGTCGGTGCTAATTTCAGCTGATTGTGATGCGTAGGGATGATGAATGGGCGATGAATTTTTAATCGCAGCCTTAGTTTATGTGATTGCGTGTTTAGGTTTAGTTCTTTACCTTCAGAAACAATTAAGTAAGTTGCGCAGTAAAGTTGAAGCGTTAACCGTATTAGTGAAAGAGGGCGATCGTCAGCGCGAGGGCTTTAAGCGTGAAATGCAGGAGCTTCGAAGCGGTACTATTGGTATGGGACGTCGTGTGATTGAGCTTGAAAAACGCTTACATCAACAATCTGAACGCATTGAAGAATCTACTCAACAGGATCCCCAAGCAAAGCTTTATACGCGTGCGATGAAGATGGTGGCTCTCGGAGCTGGTGTAGATGAGCTAATCAAAGAGTGTGAATTGCCTAAAGCTGAAGCTGAGTTGTTAATTCGTTTACACCGTAAATAGGTGAATAATTTGGGACGCACTTCGTGACTCTCGGCCGCAGCAAAGTGCTGCTCTAGAACGCCACGTTGTGGCTCTAGGAGCTAGCCACTTTTGCTTTAAGCCTTATCAACAATCTTCTTATGCATATTGTTCCATTGTTCTGGGAATTTTCCGTCCAACATATACACAAATGCGATTAATTCGGCGATAAGCAGATACAGTTCTCTTGGAATTTCTTCGCCTAATTCAAGCAATCGAAGAAAGTTACTCAGGTGCGGATCTTGGTGAATATAAACGCCTGAGGCCTTTGCTAGAGCGATAATTTCGTCAGCGATTAGCCCTTCACCCGATGCGACTACTTTAGGCGCATGTTTTCCGTCATAACTCAAGGCAACTGCTTGCTGGGTTTTGTATTCTTCCGCCATAGATAGACTCTTTAATTATGCTCTTGTTTTCACAAGAAAATGATCACCAGGCAGCAACGTTGCTGGAACTGGTGCTAATTGGGTGGATAATTCACCCGGTGTAAATCCTAATTGCGATAGTTTTTGTCCCAGTGGAGCCAGAAAGTTATCTACTCGGCGAAGTAATGACTGACTGTCACCTTTGAACTGAATATCTAGTACTTGTTGGTGAAAACGTGCCGATATCAGTAATGGACCCTGGGCGAGATTAAACTTCAATTGTAAATTCCAGCCTTTATGATGTTGCTGTTCATCGCTATCGGCTTCTCGCTCGAATTTACCTTCTAATTGTTCATGACGTTGATTAATCCCATAGGGAAGGGCAAAAAACCACACTAAATTACCATTATTTTCACTACTGGCTTGTTGATAAAGCTGTAGGCTTGAAGCTAGTTGTACCATGCTTTCTAGGCCGCCAGCTTTACTAAATTGTCCCAGCTGGTGGTTAGATAATCCGATTCTAGTTTGGAGTTGCTCTAAGTAATCGGCCAATTTAGCACTCATTTTACTATTGGCATTATTTGCCCTAAACCCCAATAACAACTGAAACAATGAGCTAATGGCTCCCGCATTGAATAGCATTGAGGCTTGAGCGAGCTGCGGCGTTGCTAAATTTAAGGTTGCGAGACCAAGGATGCTGTCTTTTAGTTCGTTTGGATCGCTTAATTGACCTAAAGGATGTGGGGCTAGATGAGGCAAATGTTTTAACAGCTCGGCAGCTAAGTTTGTGCTAGCTCGAGAGACCATCTGCTCGATGGGGAGAGCACCGGCCTTGGTAAAGGCTTTTTGAAGCACTTGATTAACATTGATATTGGCTTCGTTGAGCTTATTTTGTTTGTCAGCACCTAACGAGTCTGATGGGGTTTTAAGATTTAGCTGTGTTTCATTACTGGACAAATTTTTGGTCATCGCTAACTCATTAGCGGGGACCTGTGGTTTAGTCTGTAAGCTGCTAAAGTCCGATTTTGCATGTTGACTTTGCAAAGTATTTGACACCGTTACGGTATTTTTTACATCCGATGCGCTTGCATCTTTAGTCAGTGCCTTAGGTTCAGGAATAGCCGTTTTGGGATCAATTTGTTGATTGGTAGTTTGTCCTGTCGTCAGCTTTGCTTCAGTGGTGGATTGTAAATTGACGCTAATAGCAATCTTGGATGGTGAGTTTTTTACGGATGTCACTTCATCCGCAATAGAACCCGTTTGAGTCTGGGATATTTTTATGTCGGAAATTGATCCACCTTGGGTGCTAGACGTATTCACTTTTGCAGCAGTGCTATCCGTTTGGGGGACTAAGCCCTCAAGTTTCCGTAAAAAACTCGCAATAATCTGAACGGGTTCCATTTTGCTTATCACAACATGACTCGCTTGCTTGTCAATAATGGGAAGCTGAGTTTCATTTATCGGAGCGCCAATTTGGATTTCGAGTTTGCTCAGTATTGGGGTCAACACTAAAATAGGTTTCCCTTGTAAAAGGGTAATTTTTGCTTGATATTCACCCGCATTAAGTCGTGTTCCTGGATCCTGTGGCACAACAGTTCCATTAGTAAATTGGAATTCTTTTGCAGTAACAATGACATTAGGGAGGGGGTAGCCCTGTGGGCGGGCAGAGAGAGCGTATAATTTTGTCTCTGAAATCCCATTTTGTTGTGCAAGTAATGTGATCGCTTCTGGGAGCTTAAGGTTGACTGTCGAACCCAAGGCAATCAGTTGCGAGGTTTGGGTCATAGCACTCGATTCAGAGGGGCTATTCACGACTTGATTGACTAAAAATTGACTAGCAATAATTAATGCTTGGCGTTGCTGAGCATTAACGAGCTTTAAATTATATTCTGTACCGTTTAGAATAATACTATCGCCTTCAGGAGATAGTTGGACTTCAGCGGGAATCGGACGCGCATTGGTGCTCAGGGCAGTGTTTTGAGTCCCTGAAGTGATTAATGGTGCGTTGGTAATCTGACTAAGTGGAATCGACTCCATACTAAACCTTTGTTGGAATAACTCGCGGTGCGTTATTTAAAAAATTAACAATTGACCAAACTGTTTTGCCAAGTATGCTTATGCGCTTTGTAAAGTCAGTGGCATTTTGTCTGTCATACTTAGTATACGACTCGGATGACTAATCTTTTATCGTCACTTGTTGATGGTCACTTTAACGAAAACTCGTGAACTCGGCAGTACATTTATTTAAGAGAGCAATATGAAGTTGAAATGGATAGGGGGACTTTTAGGCTTTGCATTACTGCCCAAGGTTTATGGCGCAGAGGTAGCCGTACCCGATAGCACTCCAAAGGACGGGGCTTCAGCTGTAAAAATTACTTACGAAGATCCAAGAGATCCCTTTGAAGGGTTCAACCGTGCCATGTGGGACTTTAACTATCTGTTTCTCGACAGGTACCTATACCGGCCCGTTGCACATGGTTATAACGATTATATCCCGTTGCCTGCTAAAACAGGGATTAATAACTTTGTGCAAAACTTGGAAGAACCCAGCAGCGTGGTAAACAACTTATTGCAAGGCAAATGGGGTTGGGCGGCGAATGCGGGTGGTCGTTTTACGGTTAACACGACGATAGGGTTACTAGGCGTTATTGATGTGGCTGATATGATGGGAATGCCACGTAAGCAGGACGAGTTTAACGAAGTGTTGGGCTATTACGGTGTACCTAATGGTCCCTATTTTATGGCACCCTTTGCTGGTCCATATGTTGTTCGTGAACTCGCATCAGATTGGGTTGATGGTCTATACTTTCCACTATCTGAACTCACAGTGTGGCAATCCGTGGTTAAATGGGGCCTTAAAAGCTTACATGCTAGAGCCTCGGCAATTGACCAGGAAAGACTTGTTGATAATGCGCTCGATCCCTATGCCTTCGTGAAAGATGCGTACTTACAACACATGGACTATAAGGTCTATGATGGCAATGTTCCTCAAAAACAAGAAGATGATGAGTTACTCGACCAGTACATGCAGGAACTTGAGTAAGCTCATGCGCTAACTTGGCTGCAGGCATGAATATGCAGCCAAGCCCATGCCGTATAAATGATTCTTCCCATGTCATCATCGAATGATTGCTGTTGCAGTAAACGTTACGCGGGAATCTTTATGGCGTTAAATGGTGTTTCAATTCTGTGGGTTGAAGATGACCCAGTATTCAGGCAAATCGTTGCTACCTTTCTAAATGGTCGCGGTGCACAGGTAGTGCAGGCTGGCGATGGAGAGCAGGGGCTGATTCATTTCAAGCAACAACGTTTCGATATCATACTTGCCGATTTGAGTATGCCAAAGCTTGGTGGCTTAGATATGCTTAAGGAAATGAGCAGGTTAGAGCCATTAGTGCCTTCTATTGTTATTTCAGGTAATAATGTTATGGCGGATGTTGTCGAGGCGCTGCGCATCGGTGCGAGTGATTATTTGGTTAAACCTGTTGCCGATCTCTTTATTATCGAGCAAGCCATTCAACAAGGGCTGCAGCGAAATCACCCCGATGATATTACTCAGGCAGACTTTGATGCTTTATCTCACCAAGAGTTGAATGATAATTTAGCCTTATTAGAGCAAAGTGTTGAAGCGGCCAAACAAGTTCAGCAGCAACTTTTCCCAGCCTCAAATATCAGTTATCCCGCCGCCAAAGTTGATTACAGCTTATTTAAAAGCAGTGATATCAGTAGCTACTTTATTGACTCAACAATGGTGGGCAGTGATCATTTGATCATGTATATGGCTCACCTCTATCCCGAAGACAATCGCGCGGCGTTTGCTTGTGTTTTGCTTCGCAGTTTTGTCAACCAAAAGCTGAAAAGTTATCGAAGTGGTCAGAGTAAAACCATTATCGAGCCGTTCAATATGCTGAGCTACTTGAATGAGCGTTTAGTCAAGTCCGGTTTAGATATCACCGTAGATATTGTTTATGTCGCAATCGAATTAACACGTTATCGTGCAGCCATTGCCCTAGCTGGCAAGGGTCTGAGGTGCTATTTACGTAATGACAAAGGGTTAAGTCCATTGGCTATTTCAGAAAGTTTACCACTAGGGGTATTAGATTGGGGTAAACCGAGTGTTCAGTTTCGAACGATTCTGCCCCAGGAGCAACTTTGTATCGCAACCAATGAGCCTGAACATAAGCAGCAGTTATTAGATAATCAATTTAAAGGATTAGTCTACAATTCAAACTTGCCTGCGGGTGGTTTTATTCAATTAAGTTTATAAGAAGATAAGATGCTAGGACGCAGCCAAAAGCGCTGCTAGAACGCCATTACGTGGCTCGAGAAGCTAGACTCTAGCATCTAGTCCCCATATTCTAATTTGTCTGTGTGCGAAACATCCCATCTCTAATCTCAACGTGCTTTGGGAGCAAAGCAATAAAAAACGCTGCATTTCTGCAGCGTTTTTATCGAATATAAATTATTCAGGATGGTAGAAGCGCCCTATCAGGACGAAGCCCGATCTGCTTTTTCTTGCAGCTAAGTCACCTAGAGCAGCGCATTTGGCTGCGTCCTAGCTTCTAGCTGCGTTATCTTTTAATGGCTTCGTGTTCAGCGGTTACCGCAATTTCATCTTCTAATGCTTCGGCTTCATTGTGATGCTTGCTTTCCGCACCGTGCATCCAATCGACTAATTTGTCAGCCATAAAGTATAAGATCACACCAGAAAGTGCTGCGGTAATCGCAATACCCGAGAAGATAGCCATTGCATTGGCAAGTTGTTCTTCTTTTTCGCCGCCATGGCCAATAAAGGAACCCACCACACCACCAATTTTGTTAGCTGCAGCCACAAAGAGGAACCAAGAACCCATCATTAACGAAGCGATGCGTAGTGGAGCTAACTTAGTGACCATAGATAAACCAATAGGCGACAAGCAAAGTTCACCCATGGTATGGAAGAAATAAGCGCCAACCAACCACCACATGCTTGATTTAGCTGTAGCGTCACCGCCCATTTCGACAACGGCACCGATCATAAATAAGAAGCCAACGGCTAACAGCACTAAGCCTAAAGCAAACTTAATCGGGGAGTTAGGTTCGTTCTTACCTAAACGTACCCAAATCGAAGCAACAACAGGGGCGAAAATAACGATAAACATTGCGTTTAAGGATTGGAACCAAGTGGTTGGTACTTCCCATGTGCCGATCATGCGATCGGTAAAATCGTTCGTGAACAAGTTCATCAGGCCGCCAGCTTGCTCGAAGCCCGCCCAGAAAATAATAGTAAATAAACCCATCACCATGATGACTTTAATACGGTCACGTTCAACCTTCGTCAGTGGTTCTTTACGGACTTCTCCTTTCTCTGCTGCTTTTTGCTTTTCAAGCTTAGCAGCAGGAGTTCTACCGATATCACCGAGTAACTTTTGTGCAAACACAAGTTGGATGATTAACGACAGGATCATACCGATACCTGCGCAGATAAAACCAGCTTGGAAATTACCATCATAAGCGGCAACTACTGAGCCTACGATAATACCTGAGAGGAAAGCACCAACGTTGATCCCCATATAGAAAATGGTGAAAGCACCGTCACGGCGGTGATCTCCTTCTTGGTACAGATCGCCCACCATAGTAGAAATATTTGGTTTAAACAGGCCGTTACCTAAGATTAACGTGCCTAAGCCGACGTAGAATACTTCGGTTTCCATCCCAGGTACCCACGCATGGGGCGTACCTAAAATAAATTGACCAGCCGCCATTAAAGTACCGCCAATCATAATGGCGCGGCGTTGGCCTAGAAAGGTATCTGCTAACCAACCACCTAGAAGTGGGGTCAAATAAACAAGCCCAGTGAAGGTGCCATATAACGAAATGGCATCAGCTTGGCTCCAACCTAAACCGTGTCCACCTTCGCTTTGCACTTTATCAACTAAGTACAGTACCAAAATGGCACGCATTGCATAATAACTAAAACGTTCCCAGAGTTCTGTTGTAAACAGTAGGAACAGACCTTTGGGATGGCCAAGCATTGTCCCTTGTGGTTTTGCTACGCTCATGAAGTTTCCACCTTAAGCTCGTGATTGCCTGTGGCGCCCCTGAAACAGGATGATGTCACCACAGAAAAATGATTGTTGCTCTTCTCATTTATCTTGAGTCAATTCGATATTTAGCTCTAGCTTAAAAGCATGAGTAAATTGTTGAATTGCTGAGATTTAAGTATGAGTTATTGTTACGTTCTTATAATAAAAGTAATATTTTAAGCGTTAATTAGGATATTTTCGCTAAAATTCCCACCTTATATACCCTTTAAAAGTCACTAAAGTCAATTTTGACTTGCTAACTGGTGAGATTATCTGCAACTCGCCACCAAATATCGATTTATGTTGATTTTCCTAATATATCGGCACTT
The DNA here is from genome assembly GCF_012843185.1 of Shewanella sp. DNRA4. Classification (NCBI taxonomy): domain Bacteria; kingdom Pseudomonadati; phylum Pseudomonadota; class Gammaproteobacteria; order Alteromonadales; family Shewanellaceae; genus Shewanella; species Shewanella sp. DNRA4. Next base: position 65,602 of record NZ_JABAIP010000008.1, on the reverse strand, counting down.
TGTTTAGATACCGAACAGCAAGGGTTTTAAGGCAAAAAACTGCTTCCATCCGTCTTGACAACTTTGTTATGATTGCGACCCGTGAATGGACGTCACTTAACATAGGGTAGTGAGATTAATCGATGAAGGCATGGTACCTTTTGTACTGTAAACCTCGTAGTGAAGCGAGGGCACAACAAAATTTAGCTCTTCAAAATTTAGAGACATATTTACCAATGGTCTCTGAAGAAAAATCTCAACGCGGTCAGAAGCGGATCTGTCGTGTGCCTTTATTTCCAAATTATTTGTTTATCAATTTTGACCCAAGCCAAACTAGCGTTAAGCAGGTCCACTCTACTCGCGGTGTGAGTCGTATTGTCAATTGTCAGGAAAGAATGACACCCATTGATGACCGAGTCATTCACGCCATTCGCATGAAAGAATTAACGCCTTCCCAATCTGTTTTAGACAGCGAATTTGAACTAAAAACAGGGGAGAAAATCCGCTTTAAAGACGGCCCATTTGTTGATTTAGAAGGTATTTTTCAAGAAAAATGCCCAAACAAACGTTGCCATGTTTTATTTAATATTATGGGGCAGATCAATACCTTATCTGTACCTGAACACTCAGTTGAACGAGTGTGATTTGTTAATGAGTTCACTTTGCTAAGTAGGATCTTTGCTTAGAGACGTGTAGGACATTTGCTATAGATTGAGTTTTTTGATTTTAAGCAATATTAAGCAGAAATAAAAAAATTATTGTATTTCAGTGTGTTACATGTTTTTTTTGTTTTTACATTGTTTATCAAAACAGGTTTTGCACAATAAGTAATCAAAAACAATTTATGTGCCCGTTTATTAAACAAGCAATGTAGTGGTTTAGCAGTACAATTTGCGACTCATTTAAGTCGCCAAAACCTGTTTGTACAACTAAAGTTTTACTTGGTTTTTATGTTGTAGCAGTATCAGGTTTTAGATTTTCATTAAGTATTGGCTTTTTGGTTCATCGAAGCACATAGGGTTCTTGATGTGTAAATCGTAAACTTTAATGGCTTTAGACTTTAATGACTTTAGATTGATGGCAGGTAAAATCTCGTCATTCTAAAATCTTTAACCTTTTGAAAAATTAGAATATTCGCAGAGCGAAGGGCAATATAGAGGCCGCAATCTATGGGCGGTAGCGTGCCTGAAAGGCATCGAATGAATAGTTTCATTCGTTAAGCGGACGCCGCAAATAATTGTCTGGAACAATTATTAACAGCGTTAGCTGATCCGAAGGATGAAGTGCTGGATGCACTGAATAAGGCCTCCGGCCGCCACGCGATAGAAGTGTCAGGAACACTTCAAAATTGCTTTAGCAAGCCCGCAGGGTGGAGTATATGGACATACGGAATAATCGGTAGCGTGTCTGAAATAAAAGAAGGACGTTGCTTCGCAACTGATAGGACGCAGCAAAAAGCGCTGCTCTAGGACGCCACTACGTGGCTCTAGAATCTAGAAGGAGCGTAGCGACGCTCTGCTGTATCATTGTTTTCCATCTTTAACCCAATCGGAGATATCTGGTGTTACAACAAATCAAAAAATTCATCATAGTGGGTTTAAGTGCCACGATATTGATGGGCACTCAGGCGCAAGCCGTTACGCCCTCTCCGCAGATGATTGAACAATTCAAGCAATTACCTAAGTCAGAGCAAGAACGTTTAGCTCGCCAGTACGGTATTGATCCGTCAATGATAATTGGAGCCTCACCAGCCGCTACGGTTGTTGAAAATCCAACCGTGGTGACGCCACGAACGGAAAACGGTAACAGTGTCGCTGATCAATCAGAAGACGATAAGCTTAATCAGGCAACTAAAACTGAAGCGAAGGTTGAAGCAATTGAAAGCAAAAAAGAAAATGAGCTAAAACGCTTTGGCTACGATCTTTTTGCGGGCTCGCCAAGCACTTTTGCCCCCGTTTCAGATGTGCCAGTGCCCGCAGAATATATGATGGGCCCTGGTGATACCTTAAACGTGCAACTTTTTGGTAAAGAAAACAATCAGTTTACATTAACTGTTGGCCGCGATGGTGCAGTGCAATTCCCGAATTTGGGCCCAATTTCACTTGTTGGTTTAACCTTTGCTGAAACACGTGAATTATTACAGCAAAAAATCAGCCAAAGCATGATAGGTATTGAGTCCAACATCACTATGGGTGAGTTGCGTTCAATCCGAATTTTCGTGGCCGGTGACGCATATAAACCAGGTTCTTACACCGTATCAAGTCTATCAACAATTACTCAAGCCTTGTTTATCTCTGGTGGGGTAAATGAAATTGGTAGCTTGCGTAATATCCAATTAAAGCGCTCCGGTAACACTATTGGCCGTTTAGACTTGTATGATTTATTGCTGCGTGGCGATGCTTCAGGTGATATGCGCTTGCAATCTGGCGATGTAGTGTTTATTCCATCAGCGGGTGGCACCGTTAGCGTTATTGGTGAAGTGCGTCGCCCTGCGATTTACGAGCTTAAAAATAACGAGACCATGGCTGATGTGATTAACATGGCCAGTGGCTTAAATCCTGGCGCTTATCCCAAAGCCAGTACTATCGAGCGCTATAGTCGTGATGCGGTAAAGACTGTTGTTACCGTTGATTTAACTGAAAACTCAGGCCTAAGCACGCTGGCTAAAAATGGCGATCTACTCAATGTGCGCTCAGCCTCAAGCCGTATTGATAATGCAATCACCCTTGCTGGTGCGGTAATTCGCCCTGGTAAATATCAATGGACTAACGGTTTAACCGTTGCTGACTTATTGCCTTCAATTTGGGGGGATTTAACCATCTCTGCCGACTTGGATTACAGTCTACTCGTTCGAGAGATCAACCAACGCGGCGATATTGAAGTTGAGCGGATTAATCTTGGCCGTGCCATTGGTGAACCCAAATCCCATTACAACCTCCAGCTAAAACCACGGGATTCAGTCATCGTATTTGACTATGCCGACCGTGAAGAGCTGCTTAAGCCCATCATTAAAAAGCTAAAAGAGCAAAGCCGTTTTGGTGATGCCGCCAAACTGGTTAATATCAATGGTAATGTACGCTTCCCCGGACAGTATCCAATAACGGTTAATGCGGATGTTAAAGAATTACTCATCGCAGCAGGTGGTTTAGAAGAAGGTGCATACACCTTATCTGCTGAACTGACTCGCCAACAAGTGTCAGAGCTGAATGGTGTCACAGTGGAGCATGTGCAGTTGAGCTTAGATCGCGTTATGCAAAATGATCCTGCCGCCAATATCAAACTGCAAAGCCGTGACATCTTAACGGTACGTACCTTGCCTGACTGGCAAGAAACCCGCTGGGTGACTATCAAGGGGGAAGTTAAATTCCCTGGTACTTACAGCATCCAGCGCGGCGAAACCTTAAAACAGGTACTTGCCCGAGCAGGCGGTATGACAAGTGATGCCGCACCACGTAGTGCAGTATTTTTACGTAAATCTATCCAAGAAAAAGAACAGCAAGAGATTGCCAAACTTGCCGACGAACTGCGCCGAGAGATTGCAGCTAAAGCCTTGACCAAAGATACTCCAACGGTGGGTTATAACGACGCGCAAATGATGTTAAATCAGTTGGAAAATGTAAAAACCGTTGGCCGTTTAGTGGTTGATATTAATGCCATTGAATTAGGTATCGAAAGTGCCAATTTAATGTTAGAAGACGCCGATACTCTTTATATTCCGGCAACTAACCAAACTGTATCAGTTATGGGCCAAGTACAACACCCAAGTACTCATCGCTATAAACCGGGTTTAACCTATGAGCAATACTTAGCATTATCCGGTGGCCCGCGTAAACGTGCTGATGAATCTCGTACTTACATATTAAAAGCCGATGGTGCTGTTCAAATGCCAGAATCTTCAATGTGGTTTACTGGTGGCAGCTCAATGGAGCCTGGCGACACTATCGTTGTGCCATTAGATACCGAATACAAAGATAACCTCACGCTATGGACGCAAGTGACCGGCATTATCTATAACACCGCTGTGGCTGTATCCGCGATATCGGGGATTTAGAACGCCACTGCGTGGCTCACGGATGTTAATAGGATAACGGAACGTCACTACGTGACTCACGGATAACGGAACGTGCTTAGCCCTCACGGTAAACGCAGCGCTCTAAGTTTTTGCCCTTACCGTAAGCGAACGACTGCATGGATGCAGGAGGTAGAATAACGCAGGAGTAGTTATCGAGCGTTCCGTCAACAGTCAACGTTTCTTGTTCCGTTAACGTTTCCAAGGACTGGATATGAAGTTTCAAAAGCTAGAAGTCTGGCAACTTAGCTATGAATTGTCGTGTTCTATTTATATAGCAACAAAAGACCTCCGAGATTGGGGCTTTAGAGATCAAATTACTCGGTCAGGGCTCTCCGTTCCGTCAAATATTGCTGAGGGAATGGAACGTTATGGCGCTAAAGAGCAAATACAGTTTTTATATATTGCAAAAGCTTCACTTGCAGAATTGATAACCCAAGCAATGATTGGCAGAGATATTGGCTATCTAGAGCCAAATGATGTTAATGAATTACTTATAAAAACTGAAAGAATATCGGCAATGTTAGCTGGACTAATTAAATCGATTAAAGATCGAAGTTCAGAAAATAAATAAGGGCACGACGGATTGAGACTACAGAACGTCACTGCGTGACTCACAGATAACGGAACGGGCTTAGCACTCACGGTAAATGCAGCGCTCTAAGTTTTTGCCCTTACCGTAAGCGAACGACTGCATGGATGCAGAGGTAGAATAACGCAGGAGCAGTTATCGAGCGTTCCGTGAGAGAACTTGCGAACGTTCCGTCAACCGTCAACGATAACCCGCCAACAGTTTATGAGAACTTACATAACGAGATAAGTTTTAAATGTCTAATGAATTAAATAAATATATGAAAGACGCCAGATTCCCTCAAGTGCAAGACGACGAAATCGATCTTCGTGAGCTTTTTGCCGTTATCTGGCAAGGCAAATGGCTCATTATTGCCATAACCGCTGTTTTTGCTATTGCCTCTGTCGCCTTTGCTATTTTGCAACCCAATATCTATAAATCCGAAGCGTTGTTGGCGCCAGCATCAGAGGAGCAGGGCGGTGGCTTAAGTGCCTTGGCATCGCAATTTGGAGGTTTAGCTAGCCTTGCGGGCGTGAATCTGGGTGCTAAAGGCGGTACAGATAAAACCGAATTGGCAATTGAGGTATTAAAGTCTCGCCAATTTACCAGCGAGTTTATTCAAAAGCACAATATCCTTGCCGATTTAATGGCGGCAGAAAAATGGGATAGAGATGCAGATAAAATTATCTACGACCCTGAGCTATATAACGAGCAAACCAATACTTGGGTGCGCGAAGTTAAAGCGCCATTTAAACCTGAGCCATCAATGCAAGAAGCCTATAAAGCTTTTAGCAAAATGATTGTTGTCAATAAAGCCAAAGATACAGGAATGGTGACTTTATCGGTTGAGCATTTATCCCCAACAGTGGCGCAGCAATGGGTGACTTGGTTAATTCAAGATATTAATAAAGTAATGAAGGAGCGTGATGTTGCTGAAGCGCACCGCAGTACTGAGTTTTTAAATAAACAAATCGCTTTAACCAATGTCGCAGATATCAAAACCGTTCTTTATAAGTTGATTGAAGAACAAGCAAAAACCATTATGTTTGCCGAAGTGCGTGATGAATACGTTTTCAAAACCATTGACCCCGCATTAGCGCCTGAAGAAAAGGCCAAACCCAAACGCGCATTAATTTGTGTTTTAGGCACCATGCTCGGCGGTATGTTAGGGGTGATGTTAGTGCTGGTAAGGCATTTTATGAGAAAAGAACAAAACTAGAATCTAGATTCTAGGACGGCCTTCGGCCTCTATGACCTAGAACCTAGAATCTTTCTGTTATGGGATGGCGCTTACTTAAAAATAAATACGGCTCCCCCAAAATGGATGAAAAGTGTCTCAGCTTGGTTTGGAAGGCTGAGATGTATATATGAAAATTCTCATCATTTATCACTCAAAAATAGTCCTTTAATTAGCTAATAGCTAATCTCATCAAATTTGGTAGTAAAAATGAAAATTCTAGTTACAGGTGGGGCAGGTTTTATTGGCTCTGCAGTGGTTCGTAATATTATCAGCAATACTCAAGATAGTGTAATTAACCTTGATAAATTGACTTATGCAGGTAATTTAGAATCGCTTGTAAGCGTGGCGGCAAGTGAGCGTTATGCATTTGAGCAAGTCGATATTTGTGACCGTGCTGAGCTGGATAGAGTCTTTTCACAATATAAACCTGATGCAGTAATGCATTTGGCGGCAGAGTCCCATGTAGACCGTTCAATTACCGGCCCAGCTGATTTTATTCAAACTAATATAGTAGGGACTTACACGCTACTCGAAGCCGCCCGTCAATATTGGACGCAACTTGATTCTGAGCGTAAATCAGCTTTTCGTTTTCATCATATTTCAACCGATGAAGTGTATGGTGATTTGCCACATCCTGATGAACAAGAAGGCCAAGTGGTTAATCAGCAGCTGCCTCTATTTACCGAGACCACGCCTTATTCACCAAGCAGCCCTTATTCTGCCTCTAAAGCTTCCAGCGACCATTTAGTTCGCGCTTGGCTGCGTACCTATGGCCTGCCAACGATTGTGACTAATTGTTCCAATAACTATGGTCCGTATCACTTCCCTGAAAAATTAATTCCCTTAGTGATTTTAAATGCCCTCGAAGGTAGGCCATTACCTATTTACGGAAAAGGCGACCAGATCCGTGATTGGCTGTATGTTGAAGACCATGCTCGTGCACTATACAAAGTGGTTACAGAGGGTAAAGTTGGTGAAACCTACAATATTGGTGGGCATAACGAAAAGCAGAACTTAGAAGTGGTACAAACCATCTGTAGAATCTTAGATTCATTAGTCCCTAAAGCCACGTCTTATGCTGAGCAAATTACCTATGTAACTGATAGACCTGGCCATGATCGCCGTTATGCCATTGATGCAAGCAAAATGACTGCTGAGCTTAATTGGCAACCACAAGAAACTTTTGAAACTGGCCTGCGTAAAACCATCGAATGGTATTTAGCTAACCAAGAATGGTGCCACCACGTTCAAGATGGCACCTATCAGCGAGAGCGTTTAGGCATTTAATCTCTTTAACAACTTTATTTTAAAGTCCTAGTTTTTACCTAGGGCCTATTTACCTAGGAACTTGATTTAAATGAAAGGAATTATTTTAGCTGGCGGCTCAGGCACTCGACTGTATCCCATTACTATGGGCGTATCAAAGCAGTTACTACCAGTTTACGATAAACCGATGATTTACTATCCGTTATCGGTATTAATGCTCGCGGGTATTAAGGATATTTTGATTATCACTACTCCAGAAGATTGCGATAGCTTTAAGCGTCTTTTGGGTGACGGTTCCCAATTCGGTATTACACTTGGATATGCTCTCCAGCCAAGTCCCGATGGTTTAGCACAAGCATTTATTATTGGTGAAGAGTTCATTGGTGATTCCAGTGTGTGTTTGGTTCTTGGCGATAATATTTTTTATGGTCAGGGTTTTAGTGCCAAGCTCAAAAAAGCTGTTGAGAAGGCTCAGACTGGCGAAGGTGCGACTGTTTTTGGTTACCAAGTTAAAGATCCTGAACGTTTTGGTGTTGTTGAATTTGACCAAAACCAAAAAGCCATTTCTATTGAGGAAAAACCTGTCAATCCTAAAAGTCACTATGCAGTTACTGGTCTTTATTTTTATCCTAATAATGTCGTTGAGATGGCAAAGCGAGTTAAGCCATCTGAGCGTGGTGAACTTGAAATTACAACCTTAAATGATATGTACCTTAACCAGGGGCATTTGCATGTTGAAATGTTGGGGCGCGGTTTTGCTTGGCTTGATACTGGTACCCATGAAAGCTTACTAGAAGCTGCACAGTTTGTTGAAACGTTAGAAAAACGCCAAGGTTATAAAATCGCCTGTTTAGAAGAGATTGCTTATTTGCAGCATTGGCTAACTGAAGATCAGTTAATGGCGCGCGGCGAATTGATGAGCAAAAACAGTTATGGCCAATATCTGTTAACCTTGGCTAAACCCTAACCCCCATGACCGATCTTGCTAGCAAAACTAAAAAAGGTCTGCAATGGAGTGCATTGGAACGTTTTTTAACCCAAGGTATTCAACTCGCAATTACCTTATATTTGGCGAGATTACTAGGGCCAACTACTTTTGGGTTGGTGGGTATGCTGGCAGTGTTCATTGCCATTGCCAATGTGTTTGTCGATAGTGGTTTTACATCGGCGTTAATTCGTAAAACCGATCGCACAGAAAATGACTTAGTAACCGCCTTTTATTACAATATTGCCATGGCGGGTTTGTGCTACTTTGCCCTGTATATCAGTGCGCCTTTGGTTTCCGATTTTTATCAACAAGCCGAGCTGCAAACCCTGTTGCGAATACTGGGCTTAGTTGTGCTGATCAACGCATTTACGTTAATTCCGCGCGTTAAGCTAAATGTGGCGATGGATTTTAAAACTCAAGCCAAAATATCGGTACTCAGCGTGCTGATCAGTGGGCCAACAGCGATAATATTAGCAATTAACGGCTACGGCGTATGGGCGTTGGTGACGCAAACCTTGCTCAATGCCAGTTGTGCTACCCTTTTATTCAATCTGTTTGCCCCTTGGTTACCGCGTGGCCGCATTACTAAGCACGCTTTTAATTATCTGTTTGGTTATGGTAGCAAATTGTTGTTATCTGGCTTATTGGATGCCACCTACAACAATCTGTATCAAATCATTATTGGTAAAAAGTTCAGTCCTGCCTTGGTAGGACAATATACTCAAGCTAATCAATTAGCCAGTGTGCCAGTGTCGACGCTTACGGGCATTATTCAGCGCGTTACTTTCCCGCTGTTCAGCCAGTTACAGGATGACCCTGATAGAATGGCAAACGCCTATCGCCAAACCTTAAAATTGTCTGCGCTAGTGATCTTCCCGTTGATTGTTGCGTTGGGGTTGATTGCCAAGCCATTGTTAACCGCCCTATTAGGCGAGCAGTGGCAGGATACTACAGTGCTGCTTAGTGTGCTGTGTTTGGGCTATATGTTATATCCGATCCATTCCATCAATTTGAATTTGTTGCAAGTCACTGGCCGCAGTGATCTGTTTTTAAAGCTTGAGGTGATGAAAAAATTTATTGGCGTGACAGTACTACTGCTTAGCATGCCATATGGTGTGCTGGTAATGTGCCTTGGTTTTACCCTGAATTCCTATTTAGCCTTACTGCTTAACACTTATTACACCGGCAAGTTAACGCATTTAAGCCAGTGGCAGCAGTCCAAAGATATTTTTCCCATTTGGCTTGCCGTATTGGTGGCCGCAGCCTTAGGGTATGGTGCTGGTTTATATTTTCCGCAAGCTTGGTTGCAAATAGCGGTTAACTTGAGTGTGGCTTTATTAGTGTATGGCATGTATTTAGTGTTGGCGCAAAAGCCACTGCTGCTGCAATTGCGCGATACATTACGCCGTTAATGGTTTAATTATTTTTACTTTGGATGTAAATATGACGAATAAAACAATCCCAGTCACTCAGCCATTTTTGCCAGAATTAAGCGAGTTCGTACCTTATCTTGAACAAATTTGGGATAATCGCTGGTTAACTAATAATGGTCCATTTCATCAACAGCTTGAGGCTGAGCTTTGCGATTTTCTAGGGGTTGAATATATATCTTTATTTAATAATGCCACTATTGCGCTCATCACCGCATTGCAGGCGATGCGCATTCACGGCGAGGTGATTACCACCCCCTATTCGTTTGTGGCAACCAGCCATTCAATCATGTGGAATGGTCTAGAGCCGGTGTTTGTTGATATTGATCCAACCACTTTTAATATTGATCCTGCCAAGATAGAAGCAGCGATTACCTCGCGCACCACCGCCATTATGCCGGTGCATTGCTACTCCAATCCGTGTGATGTTGAGGCTATTCAAAAAATTGCCGAGAACTATGGCCTTAAGGTAATTTATGATGCGGCCCATGCTTTTGGGGTGAAATATAAGGGTGAAAGTTTACTTAAATGGGGTGACCTGTCGATTTTAAGCTTTCACGCCACCAAGGTATTTAATACCTTTGAAGGTGGAGCGATCATCAGCCCTGATGCCAAAACCAAGCAGCGTATTGATCGCTTAAAAAACTTTGGTATCGCAGATGAGCTTACAGTAACAGCGCCTGGCATTAACGGTAAAATGAGTGAAATTAATGCCGCCTTTGGTTTAGTGCAGCTTAAACATATTGATGATGCTATGGCGCAGCGCCAAGCCGTCGATTCGCGTTACCGCAGTGAGCTTGCTGAGGTAACTGGCATTACCCTGTATCAGCATGATTTCAATGCTAATAGCAACTTCTCTTACTTCCCTATCATAGTGGAGGCAGAATACCCACTCAGCCGCGATGAGCTATACGAAAAGTTAAAAGCCCATGGTATTTTATCGCGCCGTTATTTTTATCCGCTTATTAGCAATATGCCTATGTATCGGGGTTTAGCAACTGCCGATACTGTGCATTTACCACTGGCTAATGCCTTGGCTGAAAAAGTATTATGTTTGCCTATTTTCAATGAGCTAACTATTGAACAGCAGCAACAGGTTATTAAGGTAATTAAATGGAATTAACATATGGCTTTTCTTACTGAGCAACAATTAAGAATGATGGGTTTTGCTGAACTGGGTACTAATGTATTGATTTCTGACAAGGCCTCAATTTATGGTGTTAGCCGCATCAAGATAGGTAATAATGTCCGAATTGATGATTTTTGTGTGCTATCGGCAGGCGAGGGCGGTATTGAAATCGGTAGTTATATCCATATCGCTGTGTATAGCTCGTTAATTGGGGCAGGTAAAATAAAGTTGGCTGATTTTTGCAATATTTCCTCTAAGGTTGCCATCTATTCTAGTAATGATGATTACACTGGTGAGTATATGACAAATCCTATGGTGCCTAAAGAGTTTACTAATGTCACAAATGCTGATGTTACTATAGGTAAACATGTGATTATTGGTTCTGGAACTGTCATAATTCCTGGCGTTTATATTGCAGATGGAGTTGCTATTGGTTCTTTAAGTTTTGTTAACTCGAATTGTGAACCTTTTAATGTTTATGTAGGGACACCAATTAGAAAAGTAAGAAAAAGAAGCCATAATATTGTTTCTTTAGAAAGTTCGTTGATTAAAAGTGAACATAAATGTTAGAGTCAAAAATTTTACATGTCATGTTAGATGAAAAATTCTTAGATATGGCATATCGAGATTTTGAAACGGTAAGTCCAAATACTTCAATATATACAATTCCTAAAGAAGGATATACGCTTAAATATATAAAAACATTTATTCCATTTGAATGCACTATTAACGATTACCAAAAACTATTCCGTGAAAATAATATCAAAGCAGTGGTGTTTCATTCACTCAACCCTAAGTTTTATTCAATATTTGATGTTTTGCCTAGTGGAGTAAAGACTCTTTGGGTTGGATGGGGATACGATTACTATTCAACTTTGCTAGCTGACCACTATGAAAATGGGTTGTACTTAGCTCATACAATTGCTGCGATGCATGAAGCAAAAAACAAATTTTCTTTGAGAAATATCATTAGAAAAGTATCTACAAGTTATCGAATTGGATTTCAGAATTCCTTAAATAAATTGTTTTTTAGTAAGAAAGTTATAAATTATTCTGAGATTTATAATAAAATTAACTATTTTTCCCCTGTTTTGGAAATAGAGTTTTATCTTGCAAATGCTGTGAAATATGATTTTAGCTTTGTTGAATGGAATTATGGAAATATTCAAGACGATTATTTAATTAGTAATGATAAAACAGAGGGTGATCCGCAGCACATCTTAGTTGGCAATAGTGCTACTCCAGAAAATAACCATATTGATATGTTTATTAATCTAGTAAATAACTACGATATTAAGGATAGATACATTTACTGCCCTTTAAGTTATGGCGATTTAGAGTATTCAAAGGTTGTGATTAATGAGGGTTATAAACTATTTGGTGATAAATTTAAACCTTTATGTGATTTTTTGGAGAAAGATGAATATTTTAAAATTTTAAATTCTTGTGGGTTTGTTTTTATGAACCAATTAAGGCAGCAGGCCGTTGGGAATGTTTTATCTTTATTGTGTAACGGTTCCAAATTATTTCTTAATAAAAAAAACCCGTTATATTCTCATTTGCAAGATCTTGGGGTTTCTGTGAGTGAAATTGATTCTAATAAAAGAGTTGATAAAATTAAACTTGAACCCCTTAGTCATGAAGAGTCAATAAATAATAAGCTTTTAGTTATGAAAAATTGGCACCGTGATAAGAATTTAGATTTAACCAGAAATTTAGTAAATACATTAATTAGTGATTAATGTTAATGCGGAGATAAATTGTTGAAAGTCATTTTAACCAGTAATTTGTATTTGCCAAATATTGGTGGTATAGAAAACTCACTTAGATCACTATCAGAGGTTGGTTCTGAACGCGGCGATAATATTTTTATTATTTCGAGTAATATCGTTGATGGCGGTGAGCATTTAGCAACTGATATTGAAATTAATGGAAATGTTACTATTATAAGATATAATACAAAAAAATCTATCGAAAGTAAATTTCTTTCTATTTTGTATCATATGTATTCTGCTATTAAGTGTTATGCATCAATTCAAAATAAGGAGCAGTATACTGTAATAGCTAGATATCATTGGAATGTCATTTTTGCGAAAATAGCTGGTTTTAATAATATTCGCTATCTGGTACCCGGAGTTGTAAAATATCAAAATAATAAAGACAATACTGCCAAATTCAATGCTATTTCATTCAAATTAGAATGTGTTATTCAGAGTTTAGCTTTGAAGTTGTCTAAAGTTTATATTTTTAGTGAGTCAATGAAAGAACAATTGCAATCACTCAAGTTAAAATTAGAACCTATAATGGTCTCACCAGGTATCGATCAAGATAGGTTTAGGTTAGTTTCTCGTGAATATACTGAAAATAAAGTTAACTTGCTCATTTTGTCCAGATTAGTTCCGGCAAAAGGTATTGATTTAGCAATTAAGTCTCTTTCATATCTTCCTTTAAATTTTACTTTGGATATTGTTGGCGATGGTCCTGCTAGGGGGCGATTAGAGCATATCGTAGAAGAACTAGGATTAACTAGTCGAGTTCTTTTTCATCCAAAAACAATGACTCCTGAAACTTATTACAATAACTCTGATATTTTTCTTTTGCCTTCATTATATGAACCATTTGGGCAAACAATATTAGAGGCTAGTGCATGTGGTTTGCCAACTGTTGGATTCCATAAATCTATAGTTGATACATCAACTAACGATATTTTGGATTGTTTTGGATTTTACTCTAATTCACTTGATGAGAAGTCTTATGCTGATGCAATACTAAGGGCTAGTAAGTCGTTGAGAGAAATTGATACATTTAGAGTTGATTTAAGAAATTATATATTGGAAAAGTACTCTTGGTTAAAGTTATATATTGAACTAGTTGAGGTTGAAAAGTGATTTTTAGATTAAATTTGTTTTTTTTTAAGTTATTATCACGATTGGTTAACGTTAATTATTTTAAGATAAGATATTATCAATTAAGTATTGAGAGCCTTAAGAGAAGGAATGTCTTGGTCGGAAAGGATTCGATAATAATAAATTGTATTTTCTCGACGTCTTCCAAAGGTGATGAATTTATTATTGGCAATAATTGCACCTGTACTGGAGTGACCTTTTTAGGACATGATGCATCTCCTACATTATTTATTTCTGCTTTAAATAATGGTTTACACCCGTGCTTACCTTATTCTCGCCGAAGTTACAGAGCAAAAATCACAATAGGTGATAGAGTGTTCATTGGTTACAATTCAACAGTTTTGCCTGGAGTCAAAATTTGCGATGACGTAGTAGTTGCTGCCGGGAGTGTTGTTACAAAGTCTATTTTTGAAAGTGGTGTTTATGGTGGTAATCCAGCCAGAAAAATATCTGATCTAGACTCATATATTACCAAATACAATGCAAAATTTGAAGAAAATATGAGCGACTTTTGATGTATATCAGTTCAAAGTATCTTACTTGGATATTTTATAGTTTTCTACCATTTTGTTTAATTGACGTAATGAATGGATACTTTTCCTTTCATGGTATAGGTATCCCATTATCTCAGTTATACAAGGCATATATTTTATTGCTATTACTTCCTATATTAATTAAAAATTATTTTGCAATTAATGTGGCTTTATTTCTATTGCTTGGATTATTTTATCAATCTAGCTTCTATACAATATCTTTCAGTGAGGATGTCGCTGTACTGATGAGAAATGCAATTTTTATATTTTCAGTTTTGGCTTTCTATCAAACGCGTGGTCTTCTTACTTATCTTCATTTCCTCATAATAAAAAAAGTATTTATAGTAAATTTTTTAGTGATCTCATTTAGCGTGCTGAGCGGTATATTGGGATTTGGTTTAACAACTTATGGAAACAATTTGGCCTCTATTGTTCGACATATGGGGTTTAAAGGATATTTTTATGCTGGTAACGAATTGGGGGCATTATTGATGTGTATTTTCCCTTTCGTTGTATTCTCGTTTGAGAGCAAAACTAAAAAAGTTTCGGTGATATTTTTGGCTCTAATTGTAGCTGCTTCTATTGGAACCAAAACTGCCCTATTGAGTGTGTTTTTAATTAGCGTTTTAATGTTTTTTTATTATCTCCATTTTAGCAGGCTCACTAAGTTTTTGGTTGTGTTTATCTTCGCTATTCTGACGTTAGTTTCGATTTTTGTATTGATTTCATTACTGGAAAAAAGATTCGATATACTAACTTATGTTTACGAAGAACGTGGCATAATATATTTAATACTGTCTGGTAGAGACGTAATGTTGTTAAATGCGAAAGAAGTATTGATAGATAACTTTACTCTAATGGATTATGTTTTTGGTGTAGGTAGTTCTTATGCTGCTTATAAAGTTAAATCGGTAGAAATAGATTTTGCTGACATATTAATCTGGAACGGAGTATTATGGATGTTATTTGTTCATTTGTTTTATATTGTTTTTTCTTACTACGTTACTCACCTTCTTCCTAAAAAAGAGAAATTCATTGCTGGATTTATGTTTATGTTGATTCTTTTTGCCTCGACAACAGCAGGGCATGTATTAACATCAGGGATGTTATTACCTCTCATCAGTTTAACATTGTCCTACGGGTATGCTAAAAAATATTTAGTATGATAATTAATAGTTTTTTGCAATATTTGCTTAATTTGAGATTGTGTAATGATGAAAATTTTGTTTATTTCAAATATGTTTCCTGGGTCTAAAACTCCTAGTTACGGTACATTTGTAAAAACTAATTACGACCAGCTAAAACATCAGGGCTTCGGTATAGAAAAAGTTGTGCTTGATACAAAGCATAGTCATTTTTTTAGAAAATTTTTTGGATATATAAAATTTTTTTTGAAAGCGATCTTTAAAATTTTATTTAGTAAATATGATGTTATATATGTTCACTATCTTACTATCTCTACGTTACCAATTTTTTTAACTTCTTTTTTTGGGAAAAAAACAAGATTTATTATAAACATACACGGCGATGATTTGGTTGGGGAGCGTGCAATCCACAAATTACTAGCTTTTTCGAATAAGCGCCTTTTGAACGATGCTATTGGTATTGTCTTGCCAAGTGAGTATTTTTTAAAGGAAATGATTAAAAGATATCCAATGCTTAATTTGAAATCTAAATCATATATTTCGTATTCAGGAGGCGTTGATCTTCGTGTTTTTAAACCAAAATCAATAAATGAAAGACGTGGTGAAAATGTAGTTTTTGGCTATGTAGGACGAATTGAAGAAGGGAAGGGCTGGGAAGACTTAGTTGACGCGATTGACCTTTTACCAAGTGACATTCAAGCTGAGTTTAGATTTTTTGGTAGCGGTGCTCAGTTTCAGCAACTACGCGAGCGTGCAAGTAACTCTGTCAATTCAAAGCTAATCATAGTCAACGGTTCAATTACATATGAACAGGTTCCTGCAGTTTTTCGTAGTTTTGATTATTTTATTTTTCCAACGCACAGAGAAAGTTTAGGATTGGTGTTGCTTGAGTCTATGGCCTCAGGAATACCTGCTATAGTTAGTAAAATTGAGCCGGTTTCTGATATATATAAATTTTCTGATATTGGTTTTTTTAAAACTGGAGATGCTGAAAGTTTAAAGGATTTAATATTAGAATATTATTATTTGTCTGATAAAGAGTATAAGTTAGCACATTGTTCACTTTTGAATGAAGTAAAAAAATATGATAGTATTTTGCTTTCTGAAGAACTAGGTCAATTTGTGAGAAAGGTAAGTATTAGAAATAATGAACTCTAAAAGTATATTAATCATTAATGGTACTGGTGGTCACCGTTATGAAATGAAAAGGCTATTATCTCATCTCAAACCAGGGTTGGTTGCTAAGGGGATTTCAGCTGTTCATTTAGGAGAAGTTATTGATGATGATCTTATTGTCGATAGCTATCATTTGATTGACGTAAGGCACAAAAACAGCAAACTTAAAACGGTTTACATGGCACTGTCATCATTTACTTATTGCATAATTAATTCCATAAAAATAGGTCGGAAGTATAATATTTCCGCAGTTTTGTCTACAGGCCCTGGATTATGTATACTACCTTCCATATTAATGAAGTTATTATTCGGTTGTAAGGTTATTTATTTTGAGACTGGTTGTATGTTTTACAATAATACCTTTACAGGATTGATTATGAGTAGAGTTGCTGATGTTTTTGTAGTTCAGAATGAAGAGTTACTAAAGGTTTATCCAGATTCTATTTATTTAGGTCGATTATGAAAATATTAGTTACTGTTGGAAGTGGTTCTTATGATTCGTTAATCACTAGTTTGGATTGCTCCCTCAATCCAAATAACTTTGATGTGCTTTTTCAAATTGGAGAAGGGAAGTATATCCCTAAGAAACACACCTTTGAAAGATTTATTCCCAACTTGGCAAATTTATATCATGAATTCGATTTGATAATTTCTCATTGTGGTGCGGGTACTGTTTTCGAGTGTTTAGTATCTCGAATTCCAATAATGGTCATACCAAATACGGAACGTAGTGATAAACATCAACTTGATTTAGCAAGGTACCTTCAAATAAATAATTTTTGTCAAGTTTTGTATTCTATTGAGGATGTTGTCAATAATATTGAAAATTACTCTTGTGAAAGTTATGTGGAATATAAGTATCAGTCTTTTTTTGGGGCGGATTTTATTTTGGAAAAAATATTGGAGTAATACAAGGTTTTAATTCTATTTGTTATTCTTATTAATAAGGGGTATGCTTTTCAGACTTTGTAAATAATTGTGCTTTAAGTAGGTGTTGAAATTATGAGGGGTAATATTAAGATTGCGGTATTTATAAGTTGGCATTAGTTAATTCTTTATATTATTAATAATTGCTTTCTTTTTTTTAATAATTAATAATATTGATCTTAAATGTTGAGATGTATAAAACTATATGGGTTTTTTAATTAGTGAATGTGATCAGTAATTACATATCATACTTTTATATATAATGGTGGTTTGCGACCACATTGTATCAATAAGTAAATGAATGAGCCAATTCTACCTTTCTGATGAATAATCTTACTTATTGATACAAGATAGCACTAATAACATATTAGTTTATTTGAAATCATTTGAACTCCTTAAGATGATGGTGTCTTTTAGTTACCTAAAGTCCATGTTAAGCAAGGGCGCTGATTTTCATCGCCTATCATAGCCGTCATTATCGGATTTAAAATAGATATAAAAAAGGAAGTCATTAATGAAAATTGCTATTGCTGGTACCGGCTATGTTGGTCTGTCCAACGCAATTTTATTAGCCCAGCATCATTACGTTGTGGCGCTCGATTTGATTGCCGAAAAAGTTGCATTAATTAACAATCGTAAATCTCCGATTGCCGATGCTGAAATTGAAGAATTTTTAGCTCAACGCGAACTCAATTTAACTGCGACACTGGACAAGCAACTCGCTTATCAAGATGCTGATTTTGTGATTATTGCTACACCAACAGATTATGATACTAAAACTAATTACTTTAATACATCTTCAGTCGAGTCGATTATTCAAGATGTGTTAGCCATTAACCCTAAGGCGGTGATGGTGATTAAAAGCACAGTACCGGTTGGTTTTACTGCCAAGGTTAAGCAAAAATACCAGTGCGACAATATTTTGTTCTCGCCAGAGTTTTTGCGTGAGGGGAAAGCGCTTTACGATAACTTGCATCCATCACGGATTATTGTCGGTGAGCGCAGCGAGCGCGCAAAGGTATTTGCTGATTTATTAGTTCAAGGTGCAATAAAAAAAGATATTCAAGTGTTATTTACTGATTCTACTGAGGCTGAAGCGGTTAAATTATTCTCTAATACCTATCTTGCGATGCGTGTAGCTTACTTTAATGAGCTTGATACCTATGCTGAGACACATGGTTTAAATTCTCGTCAAATTATTGAAGGTGTGTGTTTAGATCCGCGTATTGGAAATCACTACAATAACCCCTCCTTTGGTTATGGTGGTTATTGTTTGCCTAAAGATACCAAGCAACTTAGAGCCAATTACGCTGATGTACCTAATAGTATTATTGGCGCGATTGTTGAATCGAACACTACGCGTAAAGATTTTATCGCGGATTCTATTTTAAGTCGTAATCCTAAAGTTGTTGGCATTTATCGACTTATCATGAAGGCCGATTCCGATAACTTTAGAGCTTCAAGTATTCAAGGCATAATGAAGCGTATTAAGGCTAAGGGAATTGAGGTTGTCATCTATGAACCCGTATTAAATGAGTCTGAGTTTTTTCACTCTATGGTTATTACTGATCTTGCTGAATTTAAAGCGAAAGCTGATGTGATTGTATCTAATCGTATGTCTAATGAACTCGCTGATGTTGCTGATAAAGTATATAGCCGCGATTTGTTTGGTAGTGACTGATAACGTAAAGGGAAAATATGATTTTACTAACCGGTGCAACCGGGTTTGTAGGTAATGCGTTGTTGAAGCAGTTAATGCATCAACCTGATATTGATTTGGCTATCCGTACTTATGGTCGCTGTGTACCAGTTGATGTGAACGCTTACTGTGTTGCAGATCCCAGTCTTCAAGTGAGCACTCATGTGATGGGTGAGATTAGTGCTGCTGCGAATTATGCCCACGCTTTGGCTGATGTTGATGTTGTTATTCATTGTGCTGCACAGGCGCATGTTATGAAGCTAACTGTTTATGCTGACGACATCTATTGGGGAGTCAATGTAGAAGGAACACTTAATTTAGCACGTCAAGCGCTTGCAGCAGGGGTAAGGCGCTTTATTTTTATCAGTTCAGTTAAGGTCAATGGGGAATCTACAACTAATAGTTTTCCCATTTACCATTCATCCAAGTATGCACCAGAAGATGACTATGGCCGCTCAAAGCAGTCTGCAGAAGAAGGGTTGCGTAATTTGGTGACTGGTACAAGTATGGAGTTGGTTGTTATTCGTCCAACTTTAGTTTATGGTCCTGGTGTAAAAGCTAATTTCGCATCTCTGATGAATTTAGTTTCACGTGGAATTCCGTTGCCATTTGGTTGTATTACTCAAAATAAACGCAGTTTGGTGTCTGTAACAAATCTAGTTGATTTAATTATTACCTGTATTAATCACCCTAAAGCGGCTAATCAAGTATTCCTTGTTTCTGATGACCATGATGTTTCGACCTCTGAAATGGTTCGTGAAATGGCAAAGGCACTAGGTAAGCCTACCTGGCAACTACCTATACCCATTTGGTGTTATAAATTTGTGGGTAAACTATTTAATAAATCAGATGTTGTAGATAGATTAACGGGTTCATTGCAGGTTGATATTTTTCATACCAAAGACACTTTGGATTGGAAGCCACCTCAGACCCTGCAGGAAGGGTTCAAACAAACAGCGCAAGCTTTTCTTCAAGCAAAAAACTAAATGATGGTAGAACATGATTCGTTTAATTGATTTTCTCATTGCATTCTTCGGGTTGTTATTGTTATGGCCAATATTGTTCATCGTCACTATTATTGGTCTGTTTGATACTGGCTCACCGATTTTTATCCAAACTCGTGTTGGTAAACATAAAAAGCCATTTAACTTGGTCAAGTTTCGTACAATGAGTAAAGATACCGCATCCGTTGCAAGCCATCTTGCTAACAATGCTGCAATTACTAAATTCGGTGGTTTTTTGCGTAAAAGCAAAATTGATGAGTTACCACAATTAATTAATGTTTTAAAAGGTGAGATGAGTTTAGTCGGCCCACGGCCAAACTTATTTAATCAAGAGGAATTGATTGCTGAGCGTGATGCGTTAGGGGTATATGATGTTTTACCTGGTGTCACTGGTTTAGCGCAAGTGCAAAATATTGATATGTCTACACCTCAGCTGCTAGCCCAGACAGACAAGCAAATGATCGAAACCTTAACTTTAGGTCGTTATTTTAAGTACATCCTGATGACGGCTACTGGCAGTGGCAGTGGTGATGCTGTTAAGCCAAGTTAGTTACTTCATGTTTCTATTTAGCTGAAACTCATTATCTCATGTATACTCATCTCCGCTAAGGATTTAGAGCCTTCAAATTGATTTATATAGTTAGTATCTAATTTTATGTATTTTCTAAAGAAACTGGAGCAAAAGATGGAATTTTTGCAGTTTTTATTCTCGTTAAAACGTTCACAAAAGCGTGTTGTCAGTGTCGCAATTGACTCTGTTTTTCTGCTGTTTGCCTTTTGGTTTGCGTTATTAGTGCGCTTAGACTCTGTCGAAGTTTTACTCAAGGCCCAATATTGGGGGCTAATAGCATTAACCATCCCCATTAGTATCGCTGGTTTTGTTCGGTTGGGCCTTTATCGCGCTGTACTTCGCTATATTGGCTCGCAAGCCTTTACCGCGATTGTTGCGGGTGTCGGTATTTCCACTATTGCCCTTGTTTTACTAGCCTATTATGGCAGCGTTGATTTACCTCGTACTGTTCCCTTTATTTATGCTGCCTTTGCGCTAGTGTTTGTTGGCGGGGCGCGCTCGCTTATGCGGTCTTTAGTTGGGGCAGGGATGAGCAGACGTGGTGAACCTGTTGTGATCTATGGTGCCGGTGTTAGCGGCCGACAAACAGCAATTGCGCTAGCGCAAAGCCATGAATACCATCCAATTGCTTTTGTTGATGATGATGAATCGTTGCAAGGTACCGTAATACAAGGCCTTCATGTGCATGCGCCGCTGGAATTACGGAAGTTGATCAAGCAAAAAGCGACTGCACGAGTGTTGTTAGCTATGCCAAGTGCTTCACGTTCTCGCAGGCAAGAGATTATCAATCAACTTGAGCCCCTTACTGTCAAGGTGATGACATTGCCAGCGATGGCTGATTTAGTCAGTGGTGATAAGTTATTTAGTGACGTTAAAGAAGTTGAAATTGAAGATTTATTAGGCCGTGACTCTGTTGCCCCGCGTCAGCATTTATTAGCCGCAAATATAAAAGGCAAAGTCGTTATGGTGACTGGTGCTGGCGGCTCTATTGGCTCAGAGTTGTGTCGGCAGATCCTTAAGCAAGAACCTAACAAACTCGTTTTGTTTGAGTTATCTGAATTTGCACTTTACTCCATTGAACGCGAGCTGATTGCAACTGCTCAAGAGTTGAATCTTCATGTCGAAATTTTACCCATGATGGGGTCTGTTCAGCGTGAAAATCGTGTTAAAGCAGTGATGCAGGCGTTTAAAGTACAAACGGTTTACCATGCAGCAGCTTATAAGCATGTACCATTAGTTGAGCATAATGTTGTTGAAGGCGTTCGTAACAACATTTTTGGCACTTTGTACACAGCAAGGGCTGCGATAGCTGCGAAGGTTGAGACCTTTGTTTTGGTCTCTACAGATAAAGCGGTACGCCCTACAAATGTGATGGGGACAACCAAACGTATGGCGGAACTGGCATTACAAGCATTATCAAAAGAGGATCATCAAACGCGTTTTTGTATGGTGCGTTTTGGCAATGTGTTGGGGTCTTCTGGTTCGGTTGTGCCGTTATTCCGTAAACAGATTGCTAACGGCGGCCCAGTTACAGTTACTCATCCTGAAATCACCCGTTTTTTTATGACGATTCCTGAGGCCTCCCAATTGGTTATTCAAGCTGGCGCAATGGGTAAGGGGGGCGATGTATTTGTGCTTGATATGGGTAAGTCCGTCAAAATTGTTGATTTAGCTGCAAAAATGATCCGCTTAAGTGGCTATGACGTGAAAGATGAAACGAATCCTAACGGTGATATTGCGATTGAGTTTACAGGTCTTCGCCCAGGTGAAAAACTGTATGAAGAGCTACTGATTGGCGATGATGTGACAGGTACAGACCATGAACGGATTATGACCGCCAATGAAACCTATCTCCCGTGGGCTGAATTAGAGCTGATTCTTAATCGTTTAGATAATGCCTGCCATGAGTTTAACCATGAGGCAATTCGAGAGATTTTACTTGCTGCGCCTACTGGATTTGCACCAACAGATGGTATTTGTGATTTAGTTTGGCAGCAAAAAAAGTTATCAAAATCTGCTGAAACTAAACCAAAAGTGGTGACGTTAGTTTCTTAATTCAATATCTTGTGTCGTTTAGATTTTGAAATATATAGTATTATTTTAAAAGCCAAATCCTTACCGATTTGGCTTTTTTGTCATTTAGCGTTTTTATGTATTTTGGTACTGATGGTGTGCGTGGCAAGGTAGGTGAATTCCCGATTACGCCTGATTTTGCAATGAAGTTAGGTTGGGCGGCAGGTACTGTGCTGGCATCAACTGGCACGAAAGAAGTGTTGATTGGTAAAGATACCCGCATTAGTGGGTATATGCTGGAATCGGTAATGGAAGCTGGTTTTTCAGCTGCGGGGGTTAATGTGGCATTAATTGGCCCGATGCCAACACCTGCGGTGGCGTATTTTGCATCAACTTTTAGAACGGTATTAGCTTAAGCACTAGAGCTTAGCTTCTAACGTCTATCTCCTTTCTATAACGATACGCAGCACCTGGCTTTGAGTATGGTTTAGTGGATGCTGGTTATCTGCTTTGGTTTGCTTAATTGTTGATTGTCTCTTGTTTGAACGGTTTGCTTCGGGAGTTATTACTTCTAAGAGCCGTAATTCTGGCGATTGTGCTGTTGAATTTTGGGCTTGTGGGTATTGCACCATGTCGTAACGCTTAAGTTGGATCATTTGATCTTGATAAACTAAGCACATTGGTTCAAGGCAAAGTAGCCATTGTTGCAACTCGTTGTTGAACAGTTTTTTTGTTTGATAAACCTTATCGTCATGGCTGGTTTCATAGGACGTAAGGTTTAACGAGCCATTCAACTCCAGCCGCTCAATATGCGCGCGATACTTGCCGCGTTTGATCATCACATTAAAGTCGATAATTTGTTTATCTAAGAGTTGGCTTTCAATCTTAGTTTCGCCGCTAAAACAAAATGCAGGTTGGTTTGGGCGGAGTACTAACTCGGTTGATTTAGCCGCATTATTAGACATCATCAGCTTTACGCCTTCGCCTTCCAAGATACACAACTGTCTATCGATGCCAGGAAATGGTGAGAAGGGACCGTTGCTCGAAATGGTGGCAATGCTGATCCTATAATCAAAGTTAGTTAGGTCAGCATCCTTTGGCGATATTAACAGTTGTTTAGTACTACCGCCGCCGTTTTTCCATAAACTCGATTCACAGTCTTGATAGCGGATAATTTGGATATCTGGGTTCATGTCTTAGTAACTCTTTTAATTTTGAGTAACCACTGATGTGAGAATCTAGGACGCTGACAAGCTTGCTTTAGCATTTAGAATCACAGCGTTCTAGCTGGATGGAGCACTCAACTTCTCACTGTCACGCTGCAATGCTCTTTTTTACATCCCTTTCTTTTTCAATATATAGTGCTCAGCCAGTTCGCCGCTGATCCGGTTGCCTTCGTTATCTAGCATAAATAGCTGGTTTTCACCGACGAGGTATTTACTGCCATCGGATAAAGTAATTTTTGAGCCCTTGCCATCCCAGTCAAATTTTCCTGCCACCTTGAAGATGCTCTCATCTTTGCCCAAATAAATACTTTTTAATTCAAAGCTGTTATCTGCCAGTAGCGTTAGCGTGGTTTGAATACCTTCGCAACTCGCACAGGGTAAAACACCTTCATACATGCCTGGCCAATCGAGTGCATTTTGGCTGGTATCACCAAGGGGGATGGTCTTTTGAGTTTCTGTATTGGCTGTGGAGTTTTGATCTGTTGCATGTTGCGGATCGCTGCAAGCGGTTGCCATGATTGCGACTAAGGCGATAGTAAAGAGTGGACGTTGCATATTCATCTCAAGCCTCTGATTTATTGATATTAGGGATGATAACCGCCATCTACGATGGCACCAAACTTATTTACTATGGTAAGGGGTCATATTAAAGGCCTTAAGGCTATGCTCGATATGGCATTTGGGAGCTTAATTTCAGCGGCGCTTACGGCTTCATTGCTATAGTGTTAAATCCGAGAATATGGCGCTGTCGCAGTTAAGCTGGGGGAACGAGATGCGCTGAAATGCTATTCTGTAGAGTAATCTACCTAGTGAGTTTGTAGATAGAATCTATACTAAAGACTATCACTTTAAGGTTAGTACTTAAGACTCTTGCATAAGCATTGGCCACTGAAGCTATTGTCAGATTTCAATGTCTGGTGAAGCCACGCGGAGAACTCCATCATTATGACGCGGATGTTAGATAGGATTTTATTTGACGTGAGTCGCTCTTCAATTATTGATGGTGGCGATTTAGCTGAGGCATCGCAACTCATTGTTGCTTCAGTGTGCCAAGGCTTAAACATCAGCCGTGCCAGTATTTGGTTATGGACTGAAGATCATCAAAGTATGCACTGCTTTTACCTGCTCGATAATATGCAAAGACAAGAAGCCTTTGTCTTAACGCGTGCTGATTATCCTTATTATTTCAGTTTATTAGATAATGAAAGAGCGATAGTGGCTAATCAGGCTCAAACCGATAGAGCTACCCATGAGTTTGTAAAGGTTTACTTAGTGCCTAATGGTATTACCTCCATATTAGATAGCCCTATCCGTCATCGCGGTAAGATGGTGGGAATTATTTGTTCTGAACATCAAGGTGAGCCAAGAGAATGGACCCGCGATGAAAAAGCCTTTGCTTCCGCCTTGGCCGATTTATTTGGTCGTGCAATGAGTGCAAGGGAAATTTTAGATTATCAGCAGCAATTAAAAGCCATTAATGCGGATTTGGAAGCGCAAGTTGAATTAAGAACTCAAGAATTGGAAACCGCCTTGGCGGATTTACGTTCGACACAACATCATTTGATTGAAAATGAGAAAATGGCAGCGTTAGGAAGTTTAGTGGCAGGGGTTGCCCATGAGGTCAATACGCCTTTGGGGATTGCTGTGACCTCAGTAACTCATTGTTTAGATGAGGTCGCATTGTTAAAAAGTACATTTGAGCAAAATGAACTCGACGAAGATAAGTTTTTAAACTTTATCAATACGATGCAAGATGGTTTGGGACTGATAGAGCGAAATTTGGCGCGAGCAGCGGAGTTAGTCCACAACTTTAAGCGGACCGCAGCGGATCAGTCGGTACTTGAACGTGAGCGATTTAATTTAAAGGCTTATCTTTTCCAGATTTTTAGCTCATTAAGGCCATTAATGCGTAAGAAGAATATCACCTTAACCGTTGACCTTGATGACCAAATTTTCATCGAGTCTTACCCTGGGGCAATAGCACAAATTTTTACCAATCTAGTTGCCAATAGCTTTCGGCATGGGTTTCCTGACAATTTTGCTGGTGATAAACAAATTACTATCCGAGTTGAACAGCAAGGCGCGAACGTTTGCATGAGTTATCAAGATAATGGTGTCGGCATGACTGATGAGGTCAAGATGAAAGCCTTTGAGCCTTTTTTTACCACCGCTCGCAAAGATGGCGGCACAGGCTTAGGAATGTCAATTATCTACAATTTGGTTACCCAAAAGCTCCATGGCAGTATTATTCTGACCTCTTCGCCTAACCAAGGCGTAAAAGTCGAAATACAACTTCCTGAGAAATAAAGCGGAATCTAAAACCTAGAACCTATAAGTCGCATAGCAACGTTCTGCTTTTTCTCGTAAGCCATTGGCCGCGCTGCGCTTAGCTTGTATTTATATGCTACTATCTGTGCCTTAATTCAATCCACTAATCCTCGATATATCAATGAGAAAAGGCATTCTATTGGCGGGTGGTACAGGCTCTCGCCTTTATCCGATGACGCAGGTTGTGTGTAAGCAATTATTGCCTATCTACGATAAGCCAATGATCTATTACCCATTGGTGACTCTGATGCAGACGGGCATTAGAGACATTTTGATTATTTGTACTCCTAATGATTTGCCACTTTTTAAGGCATTACTGGGTAATGGTCAGCGTTGGGGGATCCAGCTTGAATATGCTGTACAGCCTTCACCAAGGGGATTAGCTGAGGCCCTTATCATCGCTGAACCCTTTCTTGCTGGCCACTCCTGTGCGTTAATTCTTGGCGATAACTTATTTTATGGCCAGCAACTTAACACCAACTTACAAAAGGCGACCCAGTTAGCCGTTGGCGCCACCGTATTTGGCTATCATGTGGCGAATCCTAATGCTTATGGCGTCGTTGAGTTTGATGCTAATGGCAAAGCCATTTCCATCGAAGAGAAACCGCGCGCAGCCCGCTCTTCCTATGCCATTCCCGGTTTATATTTCTTTGATCATAGAGCCAGTCAACTGGCTAAAACGGTTGCTCCCTCTGCGCGAGGTGAGCTAGAAATTGTGGATGTGATCAATCAGTATCTGCTGCTTGGGGAGTTGCAGGTTGAAATCATGGGGCGGGGGACCGCTTGGCTGGATACTGGCACGCCCGATGCGATGGCTGAAGCGACCCAATTTATTGCCGCTATTGAGAAACGACAGGGCTTGAAAGTGAATTGCCCGGAGGAAGTGGCATTCCATTGTGGCTGGATTAATGCCTCGCAGCTAGCTGCCTTAGCTCAACCTTTACTTAAAAGTGGCTACGGTGAGTATCTTTTAGGCTTATTAAATAAACAGGTGTTTAATGAAGTGCGTTGAAACCGAGCTGGCTGAAGTACTTATCTTTGAACCTAAGGTATTTGGCGATGAGCGAGGCTTTTTTATGGAAACCTTTCGGCAAGCATATTTTACTGAGTGCTTGCTGAGTCGCGGATTTGAAGCGCCAGCGTTAGTGCAAGATAACTATAGTCGCTCGCAGCAGCATGTATTGCGTGGATTGCATTACCAGCAACAATATCCGCAGGGCAAATTAGTCCGAGTGTGTGCTGGCAGTATTTTTGATGTTGCCGTCGATATTCGGCCACAATCCGCGACCTATGGCAAATGGGTTGGCAGGATTCTTTCTGCAGATAACCATTTGCAAATGTGGATCCCCCCTGGTTTTGCCCACGGGTTTTATGTGTTAAGTGAGTATGCTGATGTGTTATATCGTTGTAGCGATTATTATGCGCCGGATGATGAGTATGTACTTGCTTGGAATTGTGCCGAGTTTGCGATTGAGTGGCCACTGTTAAACAACACACCCATTCTTTCCGCAAGAGATGCCCATGCCGCCGTTAGCGTCTAAACGCTAACGGCGGTTTCGGTTATTTTACAGGCTTATTTTCAGTGCTGGAGCGAGTGAACCAAGGATCTCTTGCATCCATTACGTCATAAAGGCTGTACTTGCGCCCTAATGTTTGGCCACCATCGCGAGTAAGAGGCATCCAACTGATTGTCGCCCGACTATGGGTTGATTTAATGGTCATTAAATCAAATGGTACTGACACGTAGAAGCCTTTGGTAAAGCTACCCTCACCATATTCTTCTGCCGACAGGTTGGTTTTAGTCGCAAAGGCGCCCACAATCACACCACTATCGAATTGTTTCGAGAAATCTATGGTCACACCTTTATCTTCGGCTAGATATTGGCCAGCACTTATCCTGAGCAAGGTATTGGGGAACCAATCGGGTTGGTAATAGACTGAAGCATGCCCAGTTACACTGCCCGTTTGTACTCGATAGAAGCGGTTAATGAGCGGGTCAAATTGATTTTCTTCCGCAAAGAAGCCGAACATGCTATCAGGATCGCGCTGCTTAACGTAATTCACATCAACACCAAAAGCCCATTGGCTGTTTAGAGGACGGTAAAGAACCTCGCCACCCATACCGCCATACATCATTTCTAAATAGCCACCATAGGCTTGGTAAGAAATATTATCGGTTAAATTATCCATCCAAGTCAGTTGCAGGTTATTCACTCTAACCGGATTATCATGAATATACTGGCGAACAAGGGTGCGAACCCGTTTTAAGTCAGTACCATCGGGCGGTACATCATATAAAAATTTATCAAAGTTATCGTATAGGTTGAGATAAAGGGAGCTAGAAAACTCAAAATTATCGGTAAAGCGGTAACTTGCACTACCCGTCATGCCAATACTAAACATATAAAATCCTTCTGAACTGCCAAAGGATTGGGACATGGTGGGGGAAACATCAAAGCTAAACTTATCTAGCCAATCCTTATCAGTAGTATTGACCAGTTGTCCCTGCGGTAAGCTGGGAACACTGACAACACTGGCATCGGTGACTTTGGCATTGAGATAGCTATAGTTTGCTACTTGAGCAAATTTCTGTGCATCGATACGGGTTTCTGTTATCGGTTGGCTATAACGAGTTTCTATTAATCGGTACTCTTTAATACGAGTTACATCTGTATTGTTGGCAAGAATGGTGGCCGCTCGTTGATGTGCTTCATTTCTATCGCGGAATTTGGTTTGTTCACCGACGACAGTAATGCTGTCATTATCCAGATAAATTTTGGCGTTTGCGTAACCTGCGATGGTTTGTAAGTCTTGAGCGACCTTGTTCCAATTCACTTGGCTTTCCGCCATCGTCTGATTAGGCGTGTTTACTGGTTCTAGATTGACTACTTCAGCACTTTGCACTTTCGAATCGTGAGTCACGGAAGTATTAGCACCCACAGTCGCTTGTTCGACTGTTGGTGTGTTTATCGGTGCGGAGGATTCTGTTTGCGTAAGGGTTAATGGCGCAGCCGGAAGCGGCTTATATTTAGCGGCAGCAGGATCGGTTTTAATCTGCGATAAGGTATTAAAATTAGTTTGTAGACTAAAGCCAAGCGTCCAAGTATTACCGCGCTCATAACTTAAATGCAGATCGCCCCAATCGCCAAACCGATAGAGTAGTCCATAGTTAAATTTACTGTCCTGAGGCATTGGAATGCTGCCACGTACGACGGGGAAATCCGATTGATAGTCGTTACCGTCGTACTCCACTTTTAAGCGAAGAGGCTCCCATGTGGTTTGATATTCAACGCCGCCAAAAAGGGCTGCACAACCTTTAAACCAACGTTGGTAATCGACCGTACCACCTTTACCACCATAGGAGGTATCTCTATCGCAGTTGTAATTAAGATCTTTTTTATCTGAGGTGAGATTACCGCTATTGCCAATATAGCCCCAGCCTATGCCGAGGGTAAAATCCACTGGGCCGACTCGTTTCGTTGCGGCAATAAACTCACCATCAAATAAGCCTGTACCACCAAAGTCTCGCACCCCAATAGAGGTTTCGGGCAGCCAATTACTTTCTTCCAGTAAGCGAACCTTAAAATCGATGCCTTTATCTGTGTATTTAGTATTACCGCTAAAGCTTGGGTCGTTACTGTAAAGTAGGTCTTGTACTAGGGTGTAGCGAATGGTGGTTTCAAACCACGGAAATAGCGCTACTGAAGCACTAAAGTGCTGATAATCATCGTTATAAGTGGTTTTAAAGTTAAATTCACCTTCAGGCGCCATACGGCCTGTAGGCATTTGCATTAAACCAACGCCACCAAAATCTGATTGTGAAGGCAATAGTGTCGGATAAGAAAATTCATCGGCGCTAACATGTAATAAAGGTAGCAGTGCTAATGACAGCGCAGATAAACGCCCGAACGTATGCAAAGTGGGAGTCGACTTTTTCATTACAGAGCCCGATTCTTGAGTAATTCAATAATGTTGTTATTTAATTTTGCATGGTCAGCAAACAGCTCTGAAAACTCAACAAAGAGAATCGCACCTGGGGCGATATCCTGAGCTTGATAATTCCAATAGGCGATAGGCTGTTTTATTGCATTACCATCGGGTTGAATAATCCATACAAAGCTATTTTCGGCGTTATTGAGTAAACCCGCATGCTTTAGGTAATCTTTACTGCTGGCCCGCGATTGCCATGGTTGTTCACCCGTTTGCGCGACCGCGCCAACGACTGTGACCGTAGTTGGTCGAGGTGGTAGCACCAGTAAAAAATCACCATCGATAACCGGATTATAAGCGTCGGTAATCCGGACTAAGTCGAGATCTAACGGCTGATTAACTCGCTGGCCAAGTTTGATGGTGCGTAAAAACTGAGCAAGCTTGCTCAGTTTTGCAATGTAGTTACCATTATCGATTTGCTCACCCATCGTAGCCAATTGTTGCAATACTTGCTGACGAGTGGCCTCTAATGCTGCAGTATTTTTTATATCTAAAAGTGCCGCACCTAGCCAATAAATTGCCACAGCCTCATTTTTTGTTGGCTGATTATAAAGAGGAAGCTGGGTTAACCCATCCTGAACGGCTTGTCCAACTCGAATGGCTGAGGGATAGGTAATGTGTAGCTGCGGCGTGTTAGACGCAGTGGTACTGACAGCAAGTTGGGTATTGGCTTCTACAGCGGGTAAAAACAGTGAACCTACTAGCAGTGCCAACGGGGTGATGTAAGATCTCATTATGGCTCCACTAAGCAGCAAAAGGCTTCAGTAAGGTGATATCAATAAACGGCAGATTGGGCGCAATTTTCTGATGGCTTTTAATAACGTTGCCTGTTTGTGGATCTAGCCAAAACTCATTTTGATATTGGATATTGAGTGCATCCACAGAGACGTTTTCACTAAAATGCAAAGCTTGTGTGGGAGCGCCATTGATTAGAATATTTTCGTCACCAATCAATTTAAATTCTGATGTTGCTCGGTAGCCATAATGATAACCAGGTTGCCAATCGAGGGTGCGAGTCCAGGTTTTAGGGGTATTGCTTAAATGCAATCCTAATAACAGTGGATCTGGCTCATCACTTTCAACAGCACTTAGGTTACCTGCAAGCAGATTATGGGTTTTGACTAAGCGGCCGTTAACCGTAATCAACATGCCTTTATCTGCTGATAACCACTTAAGTTCGAGTGCTTCGGGCGAGTTTTTTACTGAAGATAGGCTGATTTTAGGCTCTGCAAAGGCTAAAACCACAAATGCCTGAGCCGTATCTTCAAGTTTCACATAGATGCTGGCATATGGATTTGATGATACTTGCTCAGGGGAGAGAACAACATCGTCACTCCCAAAAAAGGCGAGTTTTGCGGTATCGTTTAATGCGCTAATTCGTTGACTGCAGCCCGATAGCCCTACGATAACTGCCGAAATGGCAATAATGGGGAAAATTCTTTTATATATACGCATCCGAGTTGCTTATTCTCAATAATAGTAGGTAACCAATGTAAATATATGATGTCGTGATTTCAAGCTTTCGCTATTTTGCTTTAGACGATTAAAAGCCCCAAAAAAAACAACCGCCAAAAGGCGGTTATTTACACACACTAACCAATCAATTAGTTAGAGTTAGTGGTGGTATTTGTATTTGTGGTGGTGATTGGGTTGCCATCTGAGCCATTTGCAGCAACTAAAACACCAGTTACAACTGCACCAGCTGCAATACTACCAGCAACGATAGTACCTGTTGCGCCACCCGTACCAGTACCACCAGTAGTTGTACCAGTTGTGTTAGCGTTAGCAGTAACTGAACCTAACATTGAAATAGCAGCGATAAGTGCTAATGAAGTTTTTTTCATCGTGATTCCCTTTTAGAAAAAATTAACCTAATTTTTAGCTAATCTAGTACAGCATGATAGGTGATTCAACTTAAATGATCAATGTTAAATCTATTCTATCATTCAGACTTTAGACTGATTTACAGCTTAGCTGCTACTGAATAATCCTTAATTTTGAATGAGTTTCGCACATTGTGGTTAAGGAATTATGTCATCGTTTAATTTATAACACGGCAAGATGCGGGCTTCAATTCGATTTTACTCAGCCTTTTTATTGTGAGTCATCGCATTAGGCTAAATTGAAAAATGCTTTCAATTCGTCAAGGTGCGCCAT
This sequence comes from Shewanella sp. DNRA4, assembly GCF_012843185.1. Taxonomy (NCBI): domain Bacteria; kingdom Pseudomonadati; phylum Pseudomonadota; class Gammaproteobacteria; order Alteromonadales; family Shewanellaceae; genus Shewanella; species Shewanella sp. DNRA4. The sequence goes on along the minus strand of NZ_JABAIP010000008.1, from coordinate 33,255 downwards.
ACCGTCTTGATAACCTAAATCGATCAATGCGCTGGTATAGGATTTTTCAAACAAGAGATAAGACACAATACTGGAGTCAGACTGCCTATCGATACCAAAAAATCCCAGTAAGGTTTTAATTGCCCAGGGCATATCGTCATAGAAGCGGGCGGCGATTTTACTTAAATCTTCGCTGGGTTTTATCACTAAGGTTTTTATGGGGTGTAATGCTAGTTGCGCACGGCTTTCTTCTGGAATAAGGGAAAGCGTATGATTTATGCGCTCTAGGCGCTCTAAATCGCTATTTAAGGTATCAGAAAAGATAGTATCCAGCAGATGACCCGCGATGGTCGCTGTCTTCGGATGATATTCTAGCTCCATCGGAAAATGCTTATGGGGACTGTCTAGGTTTATTACTAATAGCTTATTAGCCCCCAAATGGATTGGACTTGAAAGCGGCGCGAGCTGGTGGACTGAGCCGTCACCATAATAAGCTTGATTAAGTTTAATTGACGGGAACACCATGGGAATGGCTGAGCTTGCCAACAAGTGCTCGGTATTTAACATGCGCCGCTCCCCGCTGCGTCTGGCGCGGGTCCAGTTTTCAATATCCCGTGCCGCTTGAAAAAACGTCACCGAACGCGAGTTGTTATAGCAGGAGGTATCGACACTCAGAGCGGTTAATGCTCCGTTGCGGATATTGCGATCAATTCTTTTAAAATCAATAAGCTCATTCAATAAATGCCGTAAAGGCTCATTATCAAGCAGGCTGCCTGCATCAGTATTGACCTTATCATCCTGTAGACCTTTTAGGGCCATTTTTGATAGGTGCTTTAACACGCCAGGAAGGGAAGCTCGGTAAACTTTTCTGGTTTCAAAATGGCGCCATACCCACTCGAGCTTTTTGACTCCCAGATGAAAACATGACGCATGGGTGGCAATTGACGTGCCATTAATTGCACCTGCTGAGGTACCACAAATGATTTTAAAGGGGATGCTATGGTTGCGCGGATAAAGCTGGACCAGTGCTTTAAGCACTCCCACTTGATAGGCTGCTCGTGCGCCACCGCCACCGAGAACTAATGCTGTTGATGTTGGCAATCTTAATACTCAACGACTTGTTATTATGATTTTATTAAAGCAATGCCTTGTCTAAAAAAGCAAGTCTGAGCAGTTATCTTAATGACATTTCTTTAGTTTTTGATGAGAAGAGGCAAAGGCAAAGGCAAAGGCAAGCACTTGAGAGCTTGTTTGCCATCAACAGACGGGAAATAAAAAACGCACTTAAGTTAAACCTAAGTGCGTTGCTGTATTGAGAGGTTAATGGTAAGCCATTAACTCACACTGTCGAATGTGTATTCAGCGCCAAAAGACAGTGCTTAAGCTTGCAGATTCTTTAAGAAATCGACGATTTGGTCGAATGGCACGTCTTGTTTTTCACCGGTGCGGCGGTTTTTGTATTCAAATACACCCGCGTCGATATTGCGATCACCAATCACCACAGTGTGAGGAATACCAATGAGCTCCATATCGGCGAACATCACGCCTGGACGCTCTTTACGGTCATCCAACAGGACATCGATACCCGCAGCACTTAAGTCTTTGTATAACTGCTCGGCGATATCAGTGACGCGGTGCGACTTGTGCATATTCATTGGCAGAATGCCCACACTAAATGGTGCAATCGCTTCTGGCCATACAATGCCACGGTCATCAAAGTTTTGCTCAATCGCAGCAGCCACGATACGGCTCACGCCAACACCGTAACAACCCATCAGCAGCACCTGTGATTTACCGTTCTCATCGAGAACAGTCGCATTCATCGATTTAGAATAGTTAGTGCCGAGTTGGAAGATATGACCCACTTCGATACCTCGAGCCATGGCATAGGTACCTAAACCATCCGGTGTTGGCTCGCCTTCAACCACATTACGGATATCGGCCGCTTGTGCCAGTGGCAGATCGCGCTCCCAGTTGATACCAAAGTAGTGTTTATCATCCACGTTTGCGCCGGCAGCAAAATCGCTCATCACGCTAACACTGTGGTCGATGATGATAGGCATATTCAGGCCGACAGGGCCTAATGAGCCTGGACCTGCGCCAATGGCGTCACGGATCAGGGCTTCTGGGGCAAATTCTAATGGTGATGCCACTAAATCTAATTTATCTGCCTTGATTTCATTTAGCTCGTGGTCACCACGTACAATCAGCGCAACCAGTGGCGCCGCTTCAGTCGCACCCTTAACAATCAAGGTTTTCACTGTTTTAGTGATATCTAAACCGAATTGCTCAACTAACTCAGCAATGGTTTTCGCATTGGGGGTATCGACTAAACGTAATGCTTCAGTCGCCGCGCCGCGCGTTTCGGTTGGCATTGGCGATTCGGCTTTCTCGATGTTAGCGGCATAATCGCTACCAGTAGAGTAGGCGATTAAGTCTTCACCGCTTTGCGCCAGTACGTGGAACTCGTGTGACATGCTGCCACCGATAGAACCCGTGTCCGCTAAAACCGGACGGAAGGCTAAGCCCATACGCGACAGAATGTTGCTATAGGCTTGATACATCGCCTCATAGGTTTCATTCATGGTATCCACATCAAGATGGAAAGAATAAGCATCTTTCATCAGGAACTCGCGAGAACGCATCACGCCAAAACGTGGGCGAACTTCGTCGCGGAATTTAGTTTGAATTTGATAAAGATTCAGCGGTAATTGTTTGTAAGAGCTGACTTCTTTACGGATTAAGTCGGTGATCACTTCTTCGTGGGTTGGTCCCAGAACGAAGTCACGGCTATGACGGTCTTTAAAACGCAGTAGTTCAGGACCAAACTTGTCCCAGCGACCCGTTTCTACCCATAAATCAGCCGGTTGCACCATAGGCATTAGGATTTCAATCGCGCCCGCTTTGTTCATTTCTTCACGAACAATCGCTTCGACTTTACGCAATACACGCAGGCCCGTGGGCAGATAGCTGTATAGGCCTGAAGCGTTACGGCGGATCATACCCGCACGTAGCATTAATTGATGGCTGATGACTTCTGCATTCGCAGGTGTTTCTTTTTGAGTAGAAAGTAGGTATTTGCTAACGCGCATTACCGATGTCCAAATTTGAGTTGAATGGGCGCCATTTTATCACCTGCTTTGATGATGTCACCTATGGATTTAGGTTAAATTCAACTAGCTGGGAGACAAATAGCATTTTTGATGCTGGATAACGGATAAAGAAAGATAAGCGCTGCGCCGCTAGGGTGCGACTTCGTCATTGCTCGTATCTAGATTCTCGTCGCTGCTTACTTATTTCGCCGATCGCCAATCACCCGTGCAGGATTACCGGCGACGATGGCCCATGCGGGGACATCTTTAGTGACAATACAGCCCATGCCAATCACCGCATGGTCGCCAATGGTGACACCATCAACTATCCCGGCCTGAGCGCCAATCCACACATCTTTACCTATCACGACGCCTTTAGAGTGGGAGGCTTGTTGATAAATGGGCGTATCGGGCGCCATGCCATGATTAAAGGCGTAGATTGTCACATGGTTAGCAATGCGAGTTTGATCGCCAATTTGAATCCCCACTCGACCGCCATCGAAGGAGCAGCCATGATTGATGGCGACTTCGTTACCAAGGGTGATAGGGCCATGTAAAAAACATTCGGCGGCAATCATGCAATGATTACCTATCTTGATATCGCGATTGGGCTCGGCAAATAATTGTGCCTCGGGGGCGATAAAACAGTTATCACCAATGGTGACGGTTTCGAGGGCGCAAAGGTTGGCTTGCACTTCATCCTGCCAAGGTTTGGCCCAGGCTAAATGTTTTTCTTTTAACGAGAAATACAGCCAAGGCATCCAAGACAAACGCTTTTTGTGTTGGCTTTGATAATCAGGCAATGCGGTTGTGTTTAGCGTCTGCATTTAGCCGCATTTCCCCGGTTTGAGTTCGAGCACTTGAATGTATTCCCGATCTTCCTCATCAACCGCCATCCGCCAAAAGATATCTAAATCATATAAAGCAATTTGATATAACTTTGGGTCATCCTTAGCTTTTTTGTACGCTGGACGAGGGTCTTGCCCGAGCACGCCGCGGATAAGCACGGCTAAATCCGTATAGGCTTCTTGTTTGCTGTAGGTGTTTATTTGTTCATCGGCAAGTTCACTAAACTCAACGCTAATCAGTTTCGGTGCCTCTTGGGCCATGCCGCCAACGGCACCTTCAATCGAATCTGAAAAGGGGATATAGGGCTTAATATCGATAATCGGTGTGCCATCAACCAGATCCATGCCTGAAATCTCAAGACACACTTTGCCTTTGCGTTGCACCACCCCATGGAGTTTGACCACGGATTGGCCAATGCCATTTGGGCGAAAAGTGGAGCGAGTGGCAAATACGCCGAGTTTTTCATTGCCGCCTAAACGCGGTGGGCGAACTGTGGTTTTCCAGCCTTGGGCGAGATTTTCATGGAAACAAAATAGCAACCAAAGGTGGGAATATTGCTCGATACCGCGCACCGCATCGAGATGATTAACATGGCTTTCCAACTCAACATAACCGCGTGCTTCCACCAAACCTGGCTGTCTTGGAATGCCAAATTTTTGTTTATAGGGGGTACGGCAGGTGGCCACAGCGGTAATTTGGTTAGTAAATGTCATGCAAAAAACACCTAAAGGAAGGAGCAACAACCCAAACTCAGATGGCTTAGGTTGTAAAGTACAACAAGAATGGCGTGCAGTATAATACACGCGATGAACTAGTCGGCGGTGGCCATTTTAATCGCTTGACCGACACATAACGCGCGGCTGATACAGCCTTGCGCAGCTTCTTCCATCATCACGCATTGTTTGATGATGATACCGTTAGCACCTTTATCAGCCGCAGCGCGGCGGGCTTCGGTTCTCGCTTCGCTTAAGGATGCTGGCATGCCATTTACATCCGCTTGGCAAGATTCTCCTTGCACTAAGCCTTTCAATTCGTAGTGGCCTTTAGGCAAACTATCACCTTCAAATAGCGTAACATCGCCTGCCTTGAAGTAGTCACTAATCGCCTCACCGTCTAAATTGCTATTAAAACTGTAGTCGCTGGCACAGGCGCTAAGCAGGAGGACTAATGCACTTGAGAGGATGATTTTCATGGTTTGACCTGAGATTAAGGGTAAAGAAGCGCAGTCCCATGGACTGCGCGGTGCTGTGCGATTTATCTCAGTAAATTCTATCGCTTAAGATACTTTTGATAAAGCTGCTGGTGGCGATTATTCAGATCTATTTGTCTTCCTTCAATCCAGATCGCATCAATTTTGTTACTCATGGGGTCGAGGATATCTCCGTCACTCAGCACAACGCTGCCCTGATAGCCTACTTCGATAGCGCCTAAATCGTTAATCCCTAACAGCTTTGCAGCATCTAACGTGACAGATTTCAACGCTTGCTCTGCCGTAACGCCATAAGCCGCGCTGTAACCTGCGGCATAGGGTAGGTTACGACTGTTCCAATCCGATGAAAAGCCAAGCGCATAGGGAATGCCTGCGCTCGCAAGTAACGACGGGATTTTAAACGGTAAATCTACCGATTCATCTGTACGTTTAGGTAGGCTTAGGGTGTGCGGGTAAATCACACTGGCATTCACTTCCCTTAAACTTGAAGCTAATCGCCACGCATCATAACCGCCGACAATGACCAATTTAAATTGATATTTTTTAGTCAGGGCAATTACTTGCTCGATTTGGTTAACACTGTCTGCGTGGGCAAATAGCGTTGCTTTACCTTGATACAGTGGCAACATGGCCTGCCAACGCAGATTAGGCTTGTGGTCGGCATCCGGTGTATTTTGGCTCAAAAAGTAGCGGTAACCATCTTCAAAGGCAGTGATGAGTTGATTGATCGCCTGCTGATTTTTTTCAATCGCTTTGGCTTTTCCTTTTTCATCCTCTGGCATGCGTTTTATCTGTGGCCAGTAAACATGAAATTGGCCTTCACTGGGGTGCAATGCATCTTCAATGGTCCACGCATCGAGATCGACGACCACCGATTGGCCTGCGAGTCCGTCACCACTAGGGACAATTTGTGCGTGAGTGATGCCATTATAGCGAATGGTTGGCAGCAGCTCCGAATCCGGGTTGTAAGCCGTTGCTGCACTAATTTGCGGGTTAAAGTCACCGACTTCAGCGTTATCTACGGTCGGGCGAACCATCTCGATTTCCACTAAGCCAAGACTGGTATCCAGTGCAATAAGGCCTGGATATAAATGTTTACCCGTAGCATCGATGATCTGCATCTGGCCATCAGCCTCATTGGCGCTTAACTGTGGCCCTAGTGCGCTGATTTTACCGTTTTCAATCAACACATCGGTATTGGTTAAAACCCCTTGGCTGACCGTATGCACAGTGGCGTTTTTAATCAACACACCGTGAGTTTGTTTAGGCGTAGGGATGAGATTATGTGCCTGCACGGACAAGGTGATGGCCAGTGTCGACAGCAGCAAGGTCGTGGGTAAGTGCTTCATTATTTTGCTCCCTGATGATGTTGGCCCCAAGCCTGATAATGGGTATCGCAGTGCCATTGTGGCTCGTTAAGCGGTGTAACTTTTTCACCCGCCTTAGCGTTATCATCACTACTGAGAATTTTTTGGATAAGAGCGGCACGCTCAGCCACCACTTGCTGCTGGGCAAGCTGGTCTTGGTCGCGATCGAAGTAGCGTTTGCCTTCAACCCAAGCCTGGGTCACTTTGGCATAAATCGACAGCGGCTCGGCGTTCCAAAGCACAATATCGGCCATTTTGCCTGGGGTGAGTGAGCCAACATACTCATCGACTCTGAGCTGTTTCGCTGGGTTGATGGTCACCATATTCCAGGCATCTTCCTTTGACATACCGCAATACATCATTGACTTAGCTGCTTCTTGGTTGAGTCTGCGCTGCATTTCGTAGTCATCGGAATTGACACTCGTCAGCACACCTTGTTTTTGCATTAGGCACGCATTTTGCGGGATCGCATCATAGACTTCGAATTTATAGGCCCACCAATCGGCAAAGGTCGAGGCGCCCGCACCATGGGCAGCCAGTTCACTGGCAACCTTGTAACCTTCAAGCACATGGGTAAAGGTTTGCACTTTAAAGTGGTAGGCTTCGGCTAAGCGCAGGAACATTAAGATTTCCGACTGTACATAAGAGTGAATATGCACATCGCGCTGTTGCTTAAGCACTTCGGCCACCGCCTGCAGGCGATAACTTGGGCGTGGTGAGAGGGTTTTCTTCTTCTCACTGCTGCGTAAATCATCATAATCCTTCAGTGCATTCTCATAGGCGAGTGCTGCATCGAAGGTTTCTTCAAATAAGGCTTTTACCCCCATGCGCGTCTGCGGGAAGCGCTGCACAAACTTTTCGCCCCAGTTACTCTGTTTGACGTTTTCGCCAAGGGCGAATTTGATACTGGCAGGGGCATTGGCAAACTTTAGCTGTTCTGCGCTTTCTCCCCACTTCATTTTTATTAACTGGGATTGGCCACCAATAGGATTAGCGCTGCCATGGAGTAATTGTGCGCTAGTCACACCGCCCGCGAGTGCGCGATAGATGGAGACATCTTCAGGATTAATCACATCGCCAATCCGCACTTCAGAGGTGACTGCGTCGGTGCCTTCGTTGGTGCCACCGTTGATGGCAATATGGGAATGCTCATCGACAATCCCTGCTGTTAAGTGCTTGCCCGTTGCATCGAGGACTTGATATCCAGAAGGCGTGTTGAGTTGCTGGCCGATTTTTTCAATCTTGCCATTGGCCATTAGCAGATCCGCATGTTCCAAGATACCTTGTTTATCTGAGGTCCACAGGGTGGCATTTTTAATATGGAGTTTCTCTGCTTTGGGCGCCTCACTTAAACCATAGGCGACGTTAGGGTAGGTAAGTTGACTGACTAAGGTTTGCGTTGCATCGGCTTTAGGCGTGTTTACTTGCTCCGTCTTTGGGGGAGGTGTAAGGGTAATACCAGCAACATTGATGCTACGACTTTGGGCGTCTACCATCCGGCCTTGAATGCCGTCTTTGGCAAACCAGAGGGTAAAACGGCTGATCCCATGAATGCCTGCATCAGTTAAATTGGCGTTAAAGCTGACGCGGCCGTCGTCTTCAAGCTTGAGGTTGGTGAGTGGAATACTCTTCTCGCCACTGCTCAGATTTCCTTGCAAAGTGGTTTTTCCTGCTTTGTCTGCTTCTTCAAGGCTCAAATCTAAAGTTAAATTATTCAACGTCAGCTGATAGTCACCCAACATCTTGGCTTGTGAAAGTGAGCGGATGGCTTGTTCTTGTCCCTGTAGCCAGACACTGTAAATCTGTCCGTCTTTAAAAATATTGCCCTTAGTAATGACAAAGTCCGCCATATAGCCCGGGGCAAGTTTACCGGTCAAGTCAGCGGTTCCTGCCATTTCAGCAGCTTGAGTGGTGAGGGCCGCGAGGGCTTTATCTTCGCTGAGTCCTTGCGCAATCGCTTGACGAAGGCGTGGCCAAAACGCCTCTGTCTTAATGCCAAATTGGGTAAACGCAAAGGGGATACCTGCATTTGCTACTGCGGCAGGGTTTGTGGGCGCGCGCTCCCATTGTCTGAGTTCTGCAAGGGAGACTTCGCGATCGGCATCATCGGTACCCACATCGGGTGCTTGTGGGTAATTAAGAGGAAGAATTAAAGGATAATTCAGAGCCTTTAATTCGTTGATCCGAGCATATTCTTGGCCACTTGCGAGTAAGTTGGCGGGCTGCTTATGTTCTTTGAGTAGGTTCGCTGCACGCAACAAATCGTTCAGATTTTTTGTTTCAAATACGATTGGTTTCTCGGCTAAGTTATCTAAACGTTCGAAGGCAATATTAAATTCAATTTGAGGTGTAGCTGAACTATTAACCGATTTGTGCTTATTTTGGTTATACCAGTTAGCATCAGCAAAGGTCTGTCTGATAAGCGCGATGCTACCCATGAGGGAATTGGGGTAGTCTTGTTCTGACGTACCTTTATCGAAGGCCATAAAAGGTTGGCTGCGTGCGCGATAAATTACCTCATTGGCAGTTTTGTCCGCGAGTGAAAGACTGACACCCGTGCCTCGGAAAATACCATCGAGTTTACTACTTTGTACACTGGTAAAGCCGTTATTGATCCAATCTCGTGCGCGTTCTTTATTGGGGTAAATGTAATTAAACCATTCTTTTTCAGCGTGAATTGCACCATTTTCAGCATTCCCGCCAATACGCTTAATATCATATACCGGACGAGTGAGCTGCAATTTGGGATATTCAAACTCGATAGCATAATCGGTAAAAGGATCGATAAAGCCGGGATAAATAGTATAACCACTGAGATCGACTTTTAGTGCCGCCGCGGGGATATCACCTTGGTCAATAATGGCTTTGATCCGATTGTTTTCAACTAATAATGTGGCATTTGAGAGTCGTTTCCCCGGTGCAAGAATTAATTCTGCATTGGTCAATGCAGTTAACTTATTGACGGGAGTGATGGGATTGGCCTCGGCAAAAATGGGTTGAGATACAAAACTACTTATTATGCCGCAGCTTATTATTATCTTATTGTTTATCTGCATTTTTTATTCACTTAGACGGAGGGTGAATAAAGAGTAACCTAAAGTAGATGTAAATACTAAAGATGAATTGTAACGCAATTTAAGCATTTACTTGAATGACAATGGGCTGGGTGGGATAGGCATAAAAAAGCTCGCAGGGCGCGAGCTTTTTTATGTTACTCAATGATAATAGCGAATGGCTATTGTCATTACCATTACGGTATTGGATTAGATTAAGAAATCATCCATAGAACGGCCTTTATTGACTTCGTTCTTAAATACTGTTGGCATACGGCCTTGACCTGTCCACTGGATCACTTCGCCATCAACTTCAATTTGGTATTTCGCTGGACGAGGAGCGCGTTTCTTGCTCGAGGCTTTAACTGCAACACCACCTAAATCGTCGATTGATAAACCAACGGCTTCCATTTGTTGACGGATTTCTTCAATTTTTGCATTACGAGCAGCAATAGCTTGCTGTTCTTCTGCTTCCATTGACTCACGCTCAACTAAAATTTTATCTAGTTTAGCCGCTAAATCACGCAGTTCTTCAACGCTAAGATCTTTTACAGCAGCTTTAAAACGACGACCGTGAGTTAATATCTCTAAAAATTCGCTCATATCTATTTTCGTCCCACTCTATTTTTATTACAGGATAATGGTGAACAACAGCTAAATGATAGAAACTAATATTGCTCGAATCAAATAAAATTATGCAATAAACAAAAATTAAATATTATTTAATTTTTGAACTTTTTATATATGGCAAATAAGTGTTCAAAAATGTGGCCAATACGACAGTCTTAAAAATGCAAACAAGCGTTTGACTTTGGTTGACGTTAACGTTAACAGGACGTAAAGTGGCTCTATCCTGCATTGGTGATCACCAATGTTTTGTCCATGTACATGAAAGTGTAGGAAGGAAGCCCTATGAAAGTATTGGTGCCTGTTAAGCGCGTAGTTGATGCCAATGTGAAGGTCAGGGTAAAAGCTGACAACACCAGCGTTGATACCGCAAACCTCAAAATGGCGTTGAACCCTTTTTGTGAAATTGCAGTAGAAGAAGCGGTTCGTTTAAAAGAAGCGGGCAGTGTTACTGAAGTAGTGGTCGTCAGCATCGGCAATAAAGCCGTTCAAGAACAATTGCGTACCGCATTAGCATTAGGTGCTGATCGCGCGATTCACATTGATACTGAAGAAGAGTTAGCACCAGTATCAATTGCCAAATTACTTAAAGCAGTACAAGAAAAAGAACAAGCGCAATTAGTGCTGTTTGGTAAGCAATCCATTGATGGTGATAATAACCAAACGGGCCAAATGTTTGCTGCATTAACGGATATGCCGCAAGCGACCTTTGCTTCAGCAATTAAAGTTGAAGGTAATTCACTTCAAGTTGCTCGTGAGATAGATGGTGGTATGCAAACCTTAAATCTACCGTTGCCCGCTGTGGTGACTGCGGATTTACGTTTGAATGAGCCACGTTATGCCTCATTACCTAATATCATGAAAGCCAAACGTAAGCCGTTAGATGTGCTGACGGTAGCTGATTTAGGTGTGACGCTCAAAGCGCATCAAACGGTGATCAAGGTAACGCCGCCTGCTGAACGTAAGGCCGGTATTATGGTTGCGTCGGTAGCAGAGCTGGTTGAAAAGTTAAAGAATGAAGCGAAGGTGATCTAAATGGCCATTTTAGTATTAGCAGAACACGATAATGCGGCGCTGAAACTGGATACCGCTAAAGTTGTCACCGCAGCTCGTGCGATCGGCGGTGATGTACATGTATTGGTAGTGGGCCATCAATGTGGTGCAGTGGTGCAAGCCGCTCAAGCTCTACAAGGTGTCGCGCAAGTATTAGTCGCCGATAACAGCGCTTATGAAGCGCATTTAGCCGAAAACGTGGCTAAATTGCTGGTGGACTTAGCACCAAATTACAGCCATATCCTCGCCGCGGCATCGAGTGCGGGTAAAGACACGTTACCGCGTGTGGCAGCACTTTTAGATGTGGCGCAAATTTCGGAAGTGATTGGCGTGGTGAGTAGCGATACCTTTGTTCGCCCGATTTATGCGGGTAACGCGTTAGCGACAGTTCAAAGCCATGACGCGATTAAAGTGATGACAGTGCGTGCCAGTGCGTTCGATGCGGTTACACAGGGTAATAATGCTGCTGTGACTACCTTGGATAAAGTGTTTGAAGCCAAAGCTCAGTTTGTGTCTCAAGCGCTGACAGTTTCAGCTCGTCCAGAGTTAGGTAATGCAGGCATTATCGTATCTGGTGGCCGTGGCATGGGCAGCGGTGAAAACTTCGGCATGTTAGAGCAACTGGCTGATAAGCTTGGTGCCGCAGTAGGAGCTTCGCGTGCGGCGGTTGACGCAGGCTTTGTTCCGAATGACTTGCAAGTCGGTCAAACTGGTAAAATTGTCGCACCTAACCTTTATATTGCAGTCGGTATTTCAGGCGCGATCCAACATTTAGCGGGAATGAAAGACGCTAAGGTGATTGTGGCTATCAACAAAGACCCTGAAGCGCCTATCTTCCAAGTTGCCGATTATGGCCTCGAAGCTGACCTGTTCGAAGCCGTTCCGCAGTTGATTGCAAGCTTAAGTTGATTTTATTTGTGAGCTAAGTCAAAGTAAGCGGCTTCGCGGTGGTAACTGCTTAGCCGCTTATGTTTTTATGAGCCTCACGCCCATGTATGGGCGTTCTTAGAAGTAGAGGCGCACCAAATATCAGTAGTGATCAGTAGGGTGATTCCGTTGATCGTTCACGAAAGGATTTGGTGCCGAAGTAGTTTGATTTATCACGATCAACTGCTGGGGTTGTGCCTAATAGGTACAACACTGCCATAGTATTTCCAGATACGGATATTAGGAATAGTTACTATGGAGCGCTACTGATAGGACAGGTGATCTTGGGTATCTATTGCCTTTTCCCACCAGTTCAGTCGCCCTCCATTCGTATTTTGACGAAGAAATAATCAATGACTGTAGTTAGTTATGCCGATTCGGCGCTTTCTTTGCTCCCGCCTGTGGTTGCAATTGTATTGGCGATTTTTACTCGCCGAGTGCTTCTTTCCCTCGGTTTAGGAATTGTGATTGGAGTATTATTGCTCAATCAATTTTCTCCTGTGGCCAGCGGTGAGTTTTTATTTAACAGTGTAAAAGGACTTTTTTGGTCGGAAGATGGCGTAAATTCTTGGAATTTATACATTCTCGGTTTCTTGATTGTATTGGGGATGATCACCGCTCTAATTACTGTGAGTGGTAGTGCTCGGGCATTTGCTGATTGGGCAAGGTTACATATTCGTAATAAGCGCGATGCGAAATTACTGACCATGTTTTTAGGCTGTGTTGTTTTTATTGACGATTATTTCAATAGTTTAGTCGTTGGGTCTGTCGCAAGGCCTGTTACCGACCGTTACCATATTTCCCGCGCTAAGTTAGCTTATTTATTAGATTCTACCGCAGCACCAGTTTGTGTCATTTCACCGGTATCAAGTTGGGGCGCTTATATTATTGCGTTAATTGGCGGTATATTAACAGCACATGGTTTTGCGGATTCAGGGCATTTAAGTGTATTTATTCAAATGATCCCTATGAATTTCTACGCAATTTTCTCTTTATTATTACTGCTTTGTGTGGCGTTTATGGGCTTAGATGTTGGCCCTATGCGTGAACATGAATTAAATGCCATGCGCGGTAATTTATACGATGAGACTAAAGGTTTACCGCCAGGTGCTAATGCTGATTTACCCGAAGCTGAAACAGGTAAAATCCTCGGGTTATTCCTACCTATCACAGTACTGGTATTTGCGACCCTGTATTTTATGATCGATAGCGGTGCTCAAGTATTAGCTAAAGAAGGCATTGAATTTAATATTATTTCTGCTTTCGAGAAAACCGATGTGAGTTCATCACTGTTCTTTGGTGCCCTGATTGGTTTAGCGGTTGCGCTGGTACTTAACTTAGTGCAAGGCGTTGAAAAATCAATGGTATTAAAAGGTGTAGTGCAGGGCGCTCGCTCTATGTTGCCTGCGATTTACATCTTGTTATTTGCTTGGACCATTGCAGGTGTGATCGGCCAGCTTGAAACCGGTAAGTTTATGGCTAGCCTAGCCACTGGGAATATTCCCTTTGCTTTCTTACCTGCATTAATGTTTGTGTTAGCGGGCCTGACTGCATTCTCTACAGGAACCAGTTGGGGTACGTTCGGGATTATGCTACCGATAGCTGCGGATATGGCGATGGGAAGTCACACAGCCATGATGTTACCTATGCTGGCTTCGGTATTAGCGGGGGCGGTATTTGGTGATCATTGTTCACCGATTTCTGATACCACTATTTTGTCGTCGACGGGGGCCAGTTGCCATCATATCGACCACGTAGTGACTCAGCTTCCCTACGCAGTAATCGTTGCGCTGATCAGCATGGTAGGCTACGTAGTGCTTGGCTTAACTGAATCGGTCAATGCAGGATTAGTGACTTGTAGCATATTGTTTGTATTGACGATTTTTGGTCTGCACATTAAATCCAAAAGTACGGCTTTATAAGTCCGTGATTTAACTTCGCTCTTATATTGAGAATGTAAAACAAATCAGCCAGCAACTATGCTGGCTGATTTTTATCTACTCAGTATCTAAGATTACTGAGTCTGATTGAGTCCACGGCGGTTGAGTAAACCTTCAGTGGTAGGCTCTTGGCCGCGGAAGTTCTTGTAAGCTTCCATTGGCGCAATACTGTTGCCCACTTCGCGAATGGTCTTACGATATTTCATGCCGATCTCACGATTTAGGCCGCCTTGGGTTTGCACATAGGCAAAGGCGTCAGCCGCTAAAATTTCACTCCACATATACGCGTAGTAACTTGCTGAGTAACCACCTGGGAAGGCGTGGGCAAAGTAAGTTGACTTATAACGTGGTGGTACGGCGGTGATATTTAAGCCGTGCTTTTTCAGCGCATTAGCCTCAAAGGTCGCTACATCTTGCAATGGTGCATCAGGGCTTAATGAGTGCCATTCCATATCCACTAGCGCCGCAGCCATATACTCTAACGTATCGAAGCCTTGGTTAAAGCTGCCGGATTTTAACAGTTTTTGCAGTAACTCATCAGGGATAGGCTTGCCTGTTTCGTAGTGCTTGGCGTAGTTGGCTAACACTTTAGGGTGGGCCGCCCAATCTTCTTCGAAAGTCGATGGAAATTCCACAAAGTCACGGGATACCGAAGTCCCAGAAAGACTTGGGTAAGTCACTTTGGAGAACATACCGTGGGTACCGTGGCCCATTTCGTGGAACATCGTGGTGACTTCGTTATAGCTGACGAAGGTAGGTTGGCCATCAGGCGCCTTTTTAATGTTCATCACGTTAACTACGACAGGCTTAGTACCTTCGAGGAAGGATTGCCCTACAAACGAGCTCATCCATGCGCCACCGCGTTTACCTTCACGGGCAAAGTAATCAGCATAGAAAATCGCCATGCTTGAGCCATCGGCATCAAACATTTCATAGGCTTTCACATCTGGGTGGTATACAGGCAAATCTGGACGTGGTTTTAACGTCACGCCATACAACTCTTTAAGCGTATAGAACACGCCGTCTTCGAGGACGCGGTTAAATTCGAAGTAGGGACGAATGCTATTGGCATCAAGAGCGTATTTTTCTTGGCGGACTTTCTCTGCGTAAAACTCCCAGTCCCATGGTGCGAGTTCAAACTTGCCACCGGTCTTGTTGATCATCGCTTGGATATCGGCCGCTTCTTTCTCTGTGTTGGCGACTACGGCTGGCACCATAGAGCCAAACATGCTGTAAACCGCTTCTGGCGTTTTTGCCATTTGCGGTGTAAGGCGATAGCTAGCCCAGTTCTCATAACCTAAGAGAGCCGCGCGCTCGGCACGTAATTGGGCTAAGCGAGACACTAAAGATGCGGTTTCGTTTTCACCCGTTAAGCCACGGTTTGCCGAGGCTTCCCAAATGCGCTGGCGCAGTTCACGGTTCTCTAAAGAGGCGAGTATTGGCTGGCGAGTAGTGTTGGTGATATTGATTAAGTACTTACCTTCATGGCCTGCTGCCTTGGCATCATTTGCTGCCGAGGTGATTTCGCTGTCACTTAGGCCTGCGAGTTGTTCTTTGTTATCGACAACAATAGCGATTTCTTTGGTTAAGCGTAGTAAACGTTGAGAGAACTCGTTGGTCAGCGTTGATTGTTCTTCGTTCAGGGCGCGGATTTTCACTTTCTGATCATCGGTCAGCTTAGCGCCAGCCATGATAAAGCGCTGGTGATACACCTCAACCAAACGTACCGCTTCAGGCGTTAAACCTAAGTTATTGCGGTCGTTATAGATGGCTTCAATACGAGCGAATAGCGCAGGATTAAGGTTGATGTTATCCGAGTGAGCAGCCATTTTTGGGGCCATTTCACCTTGGATTTTACGCAGGGCTGGATTGCTGTTCGAACCTGCGAGGTTGTAAAACACGCTCGATGCACGGTTGAGCAGGGCGCCGCTTTTTTCCATGGCGACAATTGTGTTATCAAAGGTTGGCGCAGCAGGATTGTTAGCAATTGCTAAAATTTCTTGATACTGCTCTTTAATACCTTGTTCTAAAGCGGGCTGAAAATGCTCGTCTTTAATAACGCTGAAATCAGGTGCTTGATATTGCAGTGTACTGGCTTGGAATAAGGGGTTTTGGGTTTGTACTGCGGTGACATTTGCAGCTTTTGTATCTTGAGTGCTACAGCCTGCGAGTGCTCCGGTCATCAGTGTGGCGCCAATGGCGATGGCAATAAAACTTTTACGCATAGTTGAGTGATTTCCTTAGAATTGTAGTTTTTGTGACTCTAGCGTTACTAACTTAAATAGGACTGAAAACCTATGGGATGAAGTTGTAAGTAAAAGTAAACAAAAAAAGCGCCCCAAGGTTACGGGGCGCTTTGAACTATTTTCTTGCAGGGAAAATAGCGGGACGATTAACTATTTACGGGTGAAGTTGTGGTATTTATCGATACCTGAGCTGCTACCTGTGTTATGGCAAACAGCACATGCTTCTCCTGTTGGTTGTTTGAACCAATCACCTACGGCAGGAACGCTGATCTCGCCACCATTGCTAGCCATGTGAGCTTTGACTGCATCGCCTGTGTGGCAAGCATAGCAGTTAGCGGTGACAGGGCTGGTCATTTTGTTACCAGGTTCAAGGATGTATTGGTTTGGTATTTTGTTTAAATCAATCGCGGTTTCGTGACAGGCAACACAGCTTGTGACTGGGTTGATTGCACCTGCACCGTTAGCGGTTTTCGCTTGAGTGCCATCGGCCTTCATCTCACCGATATTCGCACCGTTGCCCCAGTGCCAGCTGTGCACCATAGGACCAAAACCAGCACCCAGAGTGGCCGAAGTCCGTGCCATACCGTTATCATGGCAAGCTACGCAAGCCTTACCGCCTTCGTCAAATGCGCCATTTTTGTGGAATGCGGTGGCATCATTGTGACAAGTAGTACAGCTGTTATCACTGACTACGGTGCGACGTTCAAAGGCGGATACTTTGGTTGCAGTCGCAGGATCGACTACATCAGAGTATGCGGTGAACGAGACCCCCATTGAGCCGTCATAGCCATTGGCTCTGAGGATGCCATTGCTTTGATAGCGTTGGTTACCGTCGTACTCCATCCAACCTGCGGTGCTGAAGGTCACACGTGCAGAGTAGGCATAGTTGGCATTAAAGGCTTGGATATCTGCGAGTCGATGACAGATATTTTTAGACCCATCAGCATTGTAACCATAGTAGTAATTGGTTCGGTTGCCTGGGCGGCCAACTAGGCTGCCATTTTCATAGCCATGCAAGTATGCTCCGGCATAGACAATAGGTTTTTTCGCGTCATAAACCAATGGACTAGAGTAGTTGAAGTTATCTTTAATATTAAAAATATTACCATCGGTGTCTTTGACTGTAAGTGTGGTACACCAGCCAGGATCTGTCATCACTACTGCTGCACCAGTTGGCGCATAATGATCTGTTTTTGTTGAAATATCATCAACTTTAACAGGGGTAGATAATTCAAGTTTATACTTAGCACGTAATGCTTGGCGCTCAGTAATACCTGTTTTACCTTCATGCATCGGACGGACATCGGCACCATTACTTGGCACAATCGCGCCAGGTACACCACCAGTATTGTGGCAGTCAATACAGCCTGGGCCTGAAACACTAATATTGGTTGGAGCTTCAACGTGGCAAGAACTACAGTTCATCACGCTGAAATCTTTAGTAAATTTCTGGTGATTAATGTGGCCAATCTTAGACAGTGTGTTGGTTGCATAACCGCCGATAGAGAAACCTTCGGCATTTTTTGCTGCAAAGCTAACTGAGCCGTGACAGACTAAACAGCCTTCAACGAAGGTGACTTCGCTGTCCATACCGGTTGCTACATAACTAGCGTGACGACGTGGGCTTGTTGAATAGTCTACGTGACAGGAATAGCAACTATCGGTCGTGGTTGAATGAGTTCCCTCTGGCTTGTTCACCACCAGCGGTGCTGAGCGAGCAATGCCAGTTTCAGTATTACCGCCGACTCTGAGCCATACAATACCTTCGGTACCTGCGTTAACACCTTTCATTGGGGCTTTAAAGCTATAGTGACCATCGCCTAATGAAGTGAGCAAAGCGCCCTCAGTTGCTTGAGTCGCAGCGCCACCGATATTGACGTTATCTTTGACAGGATTGCCACTTGCGTCGGTTTTGTCGGCTTCATTTCTATTATTGATAAAGCCTTTATCGGTTAATGCTGCAACTTTGGCTTCAGCATTTTTCAGTCCATTGATTAAGTTGCCATTTTCGTCAGTGATCTTAAATTCATAGGTGATATTGCCTTCACCAAAGCTATAGTTCAGTACTTTTACATTGGTGACTGTTGAACTCGTGACTGGTGGTGGAACCCAAGGTTCACCCGGTGTTCCCGGTGTGCCAGGTGTCCCCGGAGTGCCTGGCGCGCCATCTACACCATCTTTACCATCACTGCCGCAACCTACGAGAGCACCGGTAAGTGCTAAGGCGACAACGTATGCCAGTTTTTTAGAGGTGAATATTCTCATCATAATCTCCATTAATCCAATACGCATTTAAAGGCACGGATTGCAGCACTAACGTTTGCAGGGGAGATTAGTGCTTTGAACCGCTGATTTCATTTGCAAGCATCGAATACTTTTATTTTTTAAATTGAGTACTTTTGGTCTCGGATGAAATATTACTGTTATTGATATGTTTGTTTTTTGAACCAAACCGCATTTAGGACTATAACTTTGGAGGTAGATCGCATTTCTAAAATTTTGTTAATGTGATTTTTCTTAATTAAAACAATATTTAAGGTTAAATTAAGGTTGTTGTAACAATTGCGCTTTTATGGCTTTATCTGTTTCCATATGTTGAGCGTTGAACAGAAATACGAACAATGATTTTCAAAGTTGATTGACCATGAAATCACTAAAATATCCATTCTAGATATTTAGATTGAGATTTCAGTATAAAAGCTGAGAAAGGCCTAGTGTGCTAGGGTCAAGCGCAATGCTAAACTAAGCGGCATAAACTCTGGTGACAGAGATATGATCAATCAGTTTGAAAAAGGGATTCATTTTGGCGCAATTGTACTTTTACTATTCAGCAATGAATGCGGGTAAATCTACCTCTTTATTACAATCTTCCTATAACTACCGTGAGCGCGGTATGAATACGTTAGTGATGACGGCTTCTATCGATGATCGATACGGTAAGGGCAAAGTAGCTTCGCGGATTGGTATTGAGACTGAGGCGCAGGTTTTTAGCCGTGATGACAACTTGATTGAAATGATTACCGCTGCCCATCAAGTGAATCATCTGAGTTGTGTGTTGGTAGACGAATGCCAGTTTTTAACTAAAGAACAAGTCAAACAACTTACATATATTGTTGATAATATAGATATCCCTGTATTGTGCTATGGGTTGAGGACTGACTTTCAAGGTGAGCTTTTTAGTGGTAGCCATTATTTATTAGCTTGGGCAGATAAATTAATTGAGCTAAAAACCATTTGTCACTGTGGTCGCAAAGCGAATATGGTGGTGCGGCTAGATGGTGAAGGAAAAGTCATGCGCGAAGGTGAGCAGGTCGCAATTGGCGGTAATGAAAGTTACGAATCGGTATGCCGTAAACATTTTCGTGAGTTTATTTGGGATTAACCTAAGCTCGGTTAGCACTTAACCAAAATATAAGAAATTTTTGTGCTAACCACTTTGAGGCTTGCTGCCAAGTCATTAAAATATGGTGAGATATAACACATATAATCCATCATCCAAGAGCAGTTAGATCTTGTTCGAGCAAGGTAATAAGAATGTATCGCGGCGATACACTCAGATAAGCATAAGTGTGAGTTTTGCCGTTGTACTTCATGTTGATGTATTAAGCATAAGTTGGGAAAAATCCCACGTAGAAAGGATGTGTTAAGTGATTTTTTGGAGCCGTTTTGCCTAATTCTACGCAAGAAATGCAATTTGAAAACTATCGTCCTCGTCCGCCACAACCCGAGCCTAAGGCAAAGCGTGAGCGTAAGCCTAGATCTAAAGGGCGTGCTTGGTTTCTATTATTTATTCTGGTTTTTTGTTTAGCGATTTTGATTGGTCAGGAGGTCAAAACCTCTTATTACCAGTCTAAGTATATTCACCAATACGCTAAAACTCTGACCTATGAGCTGAAAAACGAGCCTACTCAGTCGATTATCTATCCAAGTTATGGCCCCTTCGATGAGCGTCATGGCTACAGTAAGTTGCCACAATATATTGATCGCTTATTGCAACGTAATTTCCAAGTGACACAGCAGGTTGAGTTTTCTCCTGCGTTGCAGGAATACGCCCAGATAGGCTTTTTCCCGCCTTACCATGAGAAAGCACAATCGGGTTTGACCTTGCTTGACTGTCGCAATACCGATCTCTACGAGTTCACTTATCCAAAACGTGTGTATCAGGATGACGATAAAATCCCTAATGAAATCGTCAATACTTTGCTGTTTATTGAAAACCGCGAGTTGTGGACCACAGAGCCAAAACTAAATCCGGTGATTGATTGGCCACGTTTTATTGTGGCGGGGATGAGCCAAATCGCTGAAATGGTGGGGATGAATGTCTCAACAGCGGGTGGCAGTACACTGGCGACGCAAATTGAGAAGTTCCGCCATTCTTCTCAGGGATTAACTTTAAGTATCAAGGATAAATTGCTGCAAATAGCCTCAGCAACAGTGCGAGTGTACCAACAGGGAGAAATCACTGAACCTGCCCGTAAACGTATCATCCAAGATTACTTAAACACAGTGCCTTTATCCTCAGCCCCTAACCATGGTGAAGTGCATGGCATAGGTGACGGCCTATGGGCTTGGTTTGGTACAGATTTCGATACAGCAAACCAACTGTTGTCTTCCCCCCAAATTAAAGCTAATACAGCCAAACGTGGCCAAGTGTTTCGCCAGGTGGTAGCACTGATGATTGCTCAGCGTCGTCCTTCCTATTACCTATTACAGGGACATGAAGATTTAGAGAATCTAGTTGATAGCCATATCCGTTTACTCGGCCAATATTATCTGATTGACCGTAAACTCAGGGATGCCGCACTAGGACAAAAATTACAGTTTAAAGTCGCTAAACCTCAGCGTAATACCCAATCGGGCGCAGACAAGGGCGTTAACACTATCCGTATTCGTACAGCGGGTATGTTGAATGTCGGGTTATATGATTTGGACCGACTCGATTTAACCGTGAATAGTAGTCTACACAGTGAGTTACAACAGCAAGTAAGTAACTACTTACGCAGCCTTGGGCAAACTTCAACGGCTGAAAAAGTCGGACTTTTAGGTGAGCGTTTACTCGAACCTAGCCAACTGCAAAACGTACTCTACAGTTTTACGCTGTATGAAAAAACCGCCACGGCCAATCGTGTACGGGTACAAACAGACAGTACTGACCAACCTTTCGATATTAACGAAGGTAGTAAGTTGGAGCTTGGGTCGACGGCAAAGCTAAGGGTACTCGCGACTTACCTTGAGATCATTGCTGAAATTCACGATAAGTATTCGAAAAAACACGGCATTGAGTTGGAGTCGATTGTGATTGAACCTCGCGATCATCTCACGCGCTGGGCGATTGACTATTTGATTGTCAATCCCGATAGGCGCCTTGATCGCATGCTCGACGCCGCGCTGCAACGGGAATATTCAGCCTCGCCTAATGAGCAGTTCTTCACCGGCGGTGGTTTACATGTATTTAATAACTTTAAGAAAACAGAAGATCTTAAGGTTCCGACCATGTATCAAGCACTGCAAGACTCGATCAACTTGCCCTTCGTGCGCTTAATGCGTGACATTGTCAACTACAGCAGCAGTATGCAAAACGAAGGCAATATGGCGCGTTTGCTGCGCAATGATAAGGATCCGCGCCGAGAGGAATATCTGCGGGTATTTGCTGACCGAGAGGGCAATACCTTCGTGACTAAGTTCTACCGTAAATATAAGAAAGTGGCACCCAATGAGCGTTTAGAACTGTTTTTCGATGGTCAAACCCAAGCTGAACAACAACTCACTGCGGCTTATCGTTATTTGCAGCCTAATGAGTCTATCGCCGCCTTTAAGGCCTTTTTACAGCAGCGGCTACCACAAAATAGTTACACCGATAAGCGCATCAAAGAGCTATATAACAAGTACGGCCCCGAAAAATATAACCTCCCAGATCAAGGTTATATCGCGCGGGTGCATCCGCTTGAACTCTGGGTACTCGATTATTTGAATCAACATCCTGAAGCTAACCTCAACGATGTGAAAGAGGCCAGTAAAGATGAGCGTCAGGAAGTCTATCGCTGGCTGTTTAGAACTCGGCACAAAAACGCAAGGGATGTGCGAGTACAAGTAATGCTGGAGGTCGAAGCTTTCCTCGATATTCATCAGCGTTGGGCACGTTTAGGCTATCCCTTTGAATCTATGGTGCCTTCTTTAGGTTCGGCGCTCGGTAGCTCGGGAGATAGACCTGCTGCTTTAGCGGAATTAATGGGGATTATTCAAAACGATGGTTATCGTTTACCGACGGTGCGGATTAATCAATTGCACTTTGCTGAAGGTACACCCTATGAAGTACGGCTCGAAAACCAAAATACCCAAGGCGAACGAGTGATGCGTCATGAAGTCGCTCAGGCGTTAAAGGCGGCGTTGGCAAATGTCGTTCAAAACGGCACTGCACGACGTCTTAAGGGTATCTTTACCGATGATAACGGCGAGATGCTGGCCATTGGCGGCAAAACGGGTACGGGCGATAACCGTATTGTGACCCAGATGCAGCAGGGCCGAAAAGTCGCTACCACGGCGATGAACCGTACTGCGACTTTTGTGTTTTACTTAGGTGATAACTACTTCGGCACCTTAACTGCCTTTGTGCCGGGCAGTAAGTCCGATGATTTTAGTTTTACCTCGGCGCTGCCATTACAAGTGATGAAAGGGATGATGCCTACTCTTGCGCCTTATGTGAAATCATCAAAAGGCATGTGCGTGCGGGATGAGTAATGACTCACTTTTGCAATATGCGTTTTTGAAACATAAGCATTGTAATGCGAGTTTGAAGTTCCTTAGATAAAGTAAACCCCGCAGCAGTGTTCCGGTTTGCGGGGTTTTTATTGGCACCGACAAGCTTATTCGTCGGCGTTGATATATTGCTTGCGGTCTAAATCGTACTTACGCATCTTGTCGTACAAGGTTTTGCGGGGCAGTTCGAGTTGTTCCATGGTTTGCTTAATACTGCCCTTGTTATGACTTAAGGCCTCTTCAATCAAGACTCGCTCAAAAAACTCAACCCGTTGCAGTAAGGACATACTGGTATGCAGACTCGGTGCATTACCTAAGCTGCCAGCGAAGGCGGCTTCACCACCGAGTAACACATAACGCTCTGCGAGGTTTCTAAGTTCGCGCACATTACCCGGCCAATCGTGGGAGGTAAGGATGGCATTTTGCTCGGCATTGAGGGCAATCAAGGCCTTGTGATAGCGCGCTGATGCCATACGAGCAAAATGTAAGAACAATAAAGGGATATCTTCGCGGCGATCCCTGAGTGGTGGAATTGGCACAGTCACCAGATTCAAGCGATAGAGCAAGTCTTGGCGGAATTCCCCTGTGTCACATAGGGACTTTAAATCCACTTTAGTGGCGGCAATCACCCGAATGTCCAAATGGATGCTTTTATTGGAGCCTAGGCGTTCGACCTTGCGATCTTCGAGCACCCGCAGCAGTTTGACTTGTAACGACAGCGGTGTACTTTCGATTTCATCTAAAAAGAGTGTGCCGCCATTAGCGTACTCAAACTTACCTATCCGTAGCTTATCAACGCCGGTAAACGCGCCGGCTTCGGCACCAAAGAGTTCGCTCTCAATTAAATTTTCAGGAATAGCGCCGCAGTTAATAGCGACAAAGTTGGCCTGATTGCGACTACTGTGGTCATGCAGATAGCGGGCGACCAATTCTTTACCCGTGCCAGTTTCACCTTCGATAAGCACATCGGCGGGGGTGTCGATAACTTGGTCGATAATATGGCGCATACGCAAAATGCCGACGCTGTGGCCTAATATTCTTGGCCCTGGCACGTTATGGCTTTCTAACTCTTTCTTTAACTTGCGGTTTTCGAGGGTGAGGCTGCGTTTATCCAAGGCACGTTTCACCACATCTAACATATGCTCGTTGTTAAAGGGTTTTTCGAGAAAATCGTAGGCACCTTGCTTTAACGCATTGACTGCCATAGCGATATCGCCAAAGCCAGTGAGTAGCACGACGGGTAAATCGGGATCTTGCTGGCGAATTTGCTGCATTAGGCTGATGCCATCGAGTTGCGGCATATTCACATCTGAAATCACCACACCTGTCCAGTCTCTATCAAGGAGTTTAGCAATGCCTTTAGGATCGGTGGTGGCGAAGGCTTTGATGCCTTCAAGCTCAAACAGTTGTACTAGGACTGTGCCAATATGGGGCTCATCGTCGATGATCAGTACGCTATAGTCTTGAATTGAATTGGGAAGACTCATGATGACTGGCGTTCCTCAGCTAAATAAATCGGTAAAATAATGTGGAAAATGGCGCCGCCGTCCTCGGCATTGGCAACATTAATCTGCCCCTGCATAGACTCAATAATGCGCTGGGAAATGGATAAACCTAGGCCAAGTCCTGTACGCTCGCTAGTGGTAAAATAAGGCTCAAAAATTTTCTCCATTTGGCTTTCGCGTACTCCAGGGCCAGAATCTTGAATACTGATACAGAACTTATCTTGGCAGTTTACCCTAATACTCAGTGTGCGTTTTGGAGATTGCTGCATAGCGACTACCGCATTGCTGATAATATTGACAAACACTTGCTGCAAGCGCACTTTGTCGCCCCAAACCTGATATTGGCCTTCGGGTAGCAGCACATCGAGCTCGACCCCTTGCTTGTCGATTTCGGGCTGGACTATGGTGAGTGCTTGTTTTATACAGCCCTTAAGATCGGTGGCACTATCCGCACCTTTGCTCTTACGGGTAAAGCTTTTAAATTGCCCAACAATATCGGCTAAGCGGTCGGTCAGCTCAATAATAATTTTCAGGTTATCCAGTGCCTTATCTTGCATATTGCGGGCAAGGAAAGTTTGAGTATTTTGCGCGTAGCTGCGAAGGGCCGCTAAGGGTTGATTAAGCTCATGATTGATACTGGCGGATAAACTACCAATCACGGTCAGCTTAGCGGCTTGGATCAGTTCATCTTGGGTATCTTTTAGACGATCATTTGCCTGCTGCAGATCTTGGGTACGCTCCTCGACCCGTTGCTCTAACAAACTTTGTGCTAATTGCATACGCTGCAAGTTACGGCGTCGCTCACTGCTAAAGAGTAAACCTAAGGCAAGCAGCAAGTAGATAGATGCCGATAGCAGCATCAGTGCGGGTAAAGAGTCATGTAGCGGTTTTAATGGTGCAAGAATATGTACTCGCCAACCCGCTTTAGTCATCAAATGGTGGGTATCCATATATTGCGCTTGATTATTGCCTTGGCGGATTTGGTAGATATGGCCGCTGCTGAGGCTATTTTCTTGATATTGCGGTTTTATTAATAGTTCACCTATCGGGCGTTCGGCGTAACGCTTTGAGGCATTTAAGGCATATTGTTTGGCCTGAGTCAGTGGTGTGAGTGAGGTTAAGCGCCATTCATCCACACTTGAAATAAACACGATATCGTCGGGATCGCTGATTAAAAATTGGTATTGGCCAGCCATTGCAATACTGGTGCTTTGCTGTTCAATATCGGCGATATCCACTTTCACAATAATGGCACCCAGAATGCCTTTTCCGTCTTGCTGATAAATAGGATAAGAAAAGTAAAAACCGCGTTTATCCGAGCTAGTGCCCACCGCATAGTAGCGGCCTAAATTGCCCGAAATCGCATCGGTGTAATAGGGTCTGAAGGAGTAGTCTTTGCCGATAAATGAAAATGGCTGTTGCCAGTTGCTGGCTGCGATTGCAATGCCGAGGGCATCGATAAGATAAATATCAGACGCCTCTGTCACATGCTGAATTTCCTCTAAATACAGGTTGAGCTCTTGCACCTTCTTGGCATTTTGTTGATCGTTGAGCACATTGGCGAGCATGGGATTGGTTGAGAGTACATGAGGGATGCTTTCATAACGTGACAGGGCGCCATCTAAGAAGCTGACTAGCTCTTTGAGTTGTTTCTCAGATTGTTGTTGGATGTCTATTTTTCCCTGATAAAAATGCACCCAGTACGTTAATTTTAAGATGGCAAACAAACCCGCAAGTAGCACTATGGTCATGAATAGACGTTTTTTGGCTTTAGGCGTCATGGGCAACATAGCAGGCGATCCTGATCCACACTGAATAAAACAAAGCGAGCCTGAGTAGGCTCGCTTAAAAACTATCTAGAATCAAGGAATAATCTTTATTCCTGAAGATTAATATCCATTAAGCTTATCCAGTAATTCTGGCAAGAATAGCGAGATTTGTGGCACGTAGGTGATCAGCGCCAGGAAGGCCAACATCAGTGCTAACCATGGCAGTACGGATTGGATCACCCAACCAATGCTGCGGCCAGTGATCCCCGCAGTCACAAAGAGGTTAAGCCCAACAGGCGGCGTTAGCATACCAATCTCCATGTTGACCACCATAATGATGCCTAAGTGGATAGGATCAATACCAAGTTGAGTAGCAATCGGAAATAGAATTGGCGCCATAATTAACACGATCGCTGATGGCTCCATAAAGTTACCCGCCGCTAACAGCAGTAAGTTAACAATGATTAAGAAGCCCCAAGCGGGTAGCCCCATCCCCACAATATACTCGGCAATAATATGGGGAATACGTTCAGTGGTGAGCACGTGTGCAAACAACATGGCGTTGGCAATAATAAACAGCAGCATGATGCTGACCTTGGCACCATCACGCACCACATGGCGAATTTCTTTGTCGATTGGAGTTTTTATCAGCCCCAGCACCATATGACCTAAGTTACGAGCAATCGCGCTTGGGATGGCTTCATTAGGGTTACGCCATGCGACATTTTTCAATGGACCAATATCACGATATCCAAATACCGCAATAAAGTATGCATACATACAAGCCACAGCGGAGGCTTCAGTTGGGCTGGCTACACCGCCGTAGATTGAACCTAACACGATAAAGATCAGCGCCAGACCGCCTAAGGCTTTGGCACTGGAAATTCCCAGTTGCTTAAAGCCAGGGAAGGGACGTGATGGCAGATTCTTAAAACGGGCGACGATATAAATCACTATCATCAGTAGGAAACCCATCATTAAGCCTGGGATTAAACCCGCCATGAACATTTTAGCCGCAGAGACTTCTGTCGCAGCTGCATATACTAGCATCACGATTGAAGGTGGGATCAAAATCCCTAAAGTACCAGAGGTGGTAATTACCCCTGAAGCAAACTTTTCGGGATAACCTGCTTTTACCATGCCAACGATAACAATTGAGCCAATTGCGGCAACTGTCGCTGGGGAAGAACCTGAAACCGCGGCAAATAACATACAGGCCATCACAGAGGCCATGGCTAAACCGCCACGGATATGGCCGATACTATCCATTGCAAAGTCGATGATCCGCCTTGCCACGCCACCGGTTGATAGGAAAGCCGAGGACAGAATAAAGAAAGGGATCGCCAGCAGGGTATAGTGCTCTGACGATGACTCATAAAGTTTTAATGCCACAGAGGCGAGGGAATCGTTGGAAAAGAATAAAATCGTCAGCATGCTCGAGAAACCTAACGCAATTGCGATAGGCATACCTAAAAACATACAGACGAGTAGGGCAGTAAAGAGGGTCGCAATGGCCATTACTTCGCTTCCTTATTGTCTGTTTCTTGTTGTGCGTGCTGAGCAGCTTCATCAATTAAATGCATGCTTTCTTTCGCTTCATCGGCAAATTGGAATCCAGAGACTTGGTTGCGCAGGATAGCGATAAACAGTTCTAAGAAACGCCAAGTCAACATGCTAAAACCAATCAATAGAATGCTTTGGGATAACCAAATTGGCACAGCGCCGTCTTCAATATCAATTTTTAATGTGTTCCAAGCAAAGTCAGGATCTAAGCTGTTTAACAAAAACTTAGGGAAATGAATATCTTCCATCGGAACGCCAATTTGGTACATCTGCGACAGATATTGCCAGCTACCTTTTAGAAATAGTCCGCAATAAGCCAAGCAAATCAATGCTGTCACTAGAGATGTGAGCTTTTTAGCTTTAGGTGGTAGATTTTTTACAAACGCATCAACACCGATGTGAGCGCCGACTTTCACCCCATAGGACATACCAAAGAGTACAAACCAACCACACAGGGTTAAGGTGAGTTCTTGGATCCATAAGAAACCGGTATTGAAGAAAAATCGTGCCACTACCTCTGTAAACACTAAGAGTGTCATTAAGGTGATCAAGAGATTGAGCACCCCTTCTTCAAAGTAACCAAAAATTCGCGATATCACAGCTGTACTCCCCTCGCTTAAATACCGCTTAACCTCAAAATGAGATTAAGCGGCTTATTTCATTATTATTTATTTGCAGCAACAGCGGCTTCAATCACATCTTTACCGACTTGGTCTTCAAACTTAGCCCATACTGGTTTCATCACATCAACCCATTGTTGACGTTCTGCTGGGGTTAAGGTCACCAATTGAGAACGTTTTGAATCAAGGATTAATTGCTTGTCTTCGTTATCTTTTTCTGCAGCGATTTTGTTACCTAAAGCGATAGATTCGTCTAATGCTTCTTTGATCACTTTACGTTTGTCCGCAGGTAAGCTTTTCCAAAAGGCATCAGAGGTCACGACCATGTAATCCAACACGCCATGGTTACTTTCTGTAATATGGCTTTGAACTTCATAGAATTTTTGTGAGTAAGTGTTAGACCAAGTGTTTTCTTGACCGTCAATCGCGCGGGTTTGTAGCAGGGTGAACACTTCAGAGAATGGTTTTTTCACTGGGATAGCGCCAACTGCATCAAACTGTGCGGCTAATACGTCAGATGCCATCACGCGGAATTTTAAGCCTTTAGCATCAGAAGGTTGCTTGAGTGGTGCGTTAGCAGAAAACTGCTTCATACCATTGTGTAAATAGCCTAAACCCACAATCCCTTTGCGGCTCATTGAGTTGAGTAGTGTTTGACCTGCTTCACCCTGTTGGAAACGGTTTACTGCATCCATGTCATTGAACAGGAAAGGTAAGTCGAAAACTTGTAAGCGTTTGGTGTAACGTTCAAATTTTGAGAGTGAAGGTGCTACAAATTGCACATCGTTTAGCAATAGTGCTGCTAACTCGTTGTTATCCCCAAATAACTGTGAGTTAGGAAATACACTGACCTTGTATTCACCCGGTAAACGTTGCTCAACGAGTTCTTTAAACTTCAGTGCCATTTGGCCTTTGGGCGTATTTTCTGCCACAACGTGCGAAAACTTAATTTCAATCGGTTCTGCAAATACGTTAAAGCTGGTTGCGAATACGGAGGCAACGGCGAGCATTTTGACTAAGGTTTTGAGTGGACGGGTCAATCCAGTTTGTTGATTCAATGTCATTTTGAGTTCCTTTTTCTGTTGTTAGGATTTGTCCTCAGCCTTGGTTAGTTTGTTACCAAGTGTGAGTAGGAATACAGCCTTGATTTCCCTGAGGTCTGTCTTAATAAAGGCAAATACCACGCCAACTTACGATGGATTCTGTAAGTGTTTGGTTAATAAAGTGTAGTTCATTTGATGTTTGTCACACTTTTAGTTTTGTGGGTGAGATCTCGCTCACGTTGATTTTGGCTATGGGTGGAAATCCACCCAAACTGCATTTTGTGAGATATGAGCTGAGGTTTTTAGCTTGATGGTTAACTGAGCAAAATAAGTTGCTTTTAGATCAAAAACGGTTTGAAAAATGACTGTGGAGTAGGGGGAGGTGACATGGATAAAATAAAGCACAGTGACGGTCAGCCGTGATCTTCGCCTATTCGTTTTAAGATCTCATCACTTGGGAGTAACTCCAAGTGTCCACGTTCATCGAAATACCAGCCAGTAATAAACCCTTTTTGGCGCATACTCACAAGGTTTTGCATGACCTCACGGGCTTCTCTTAAGGCTGTTTGCTCGTCACAGGCATGGGTATGTTTTAAATACGCTGCAATATTGGTGAGGGATGCAGATTGACTGACGCTGGCCATAGTGCTGATCTCCAAATAGCTCAAGACAATGGATCAGCGCGTTTTAGCCAAAATCAGGGTAAATGCTAGGTAATGGACTCAATTAACGTCATGCTGATTTAGAACAAGCATAGTTGAGATACTAAGGCGGTAAAGTTTTTGAGGTAAATATGGTGGTCGCTACTGGGATCGAACCAGTGACCCCCTCCTTGTAAGGGAGGTGCTCTCCCGGCTGAGCTAAGCGACCCGGGGTAAATCAGTAGTGCAGAATATGGTGGTCGCTACTGGGATCGAACCAGTGACCCCCTCCTTGTAAGGGAGGTGCTCTCCCGGCTGAGCTAAGCGACCCGGGGTAAATCAGTAATGAAGAATATGGTGGTCGCTACTGGGATCGAACCAGTGACCCCCTCCTTGTAAGGGAGGTGCTCTCCCGGCTGAGCTAAGCGACCGGAATTCTTTCAATACAAATTTTTATGTCATTCACAAATATGGTGGTCGCTACTGGGATCGAACCAGTGACCCCCTCCTTGTAAGGGAGGTGCTCTCCCAGCTGAGCTAAGCGACCTGGGAATGACTACACAGTGAGGTTATATGGTGGTCGCTACTGGGATCGAACCAGTGACCCCCTCCTTGTAAGGGAGGTGCTCTCCCGGCTGAGCTAAGCGACCAGGGTATATAACAACATGTAAACCATGATTAAATTTGCATTTAACACATGGTGGTCGCTACTGGGATCGAACCAGTGACCCCCTCCTTGTAAGGGAGGTGCTCTCCCAGCTGAGCTAAGCGACCTCTGCTGTGTGGAGCCGTATTATAGGGAGGTTCGATCGGGTGTCAACGCTTTTTAATGAAAAAAGCATTGGTCGCGCTATTTTTGTTCGCATTGACTTAATGTTAATCATGCGCTCATTTAAAGTGTTACTTTATTGGGCAATTTAAGATTGAGTGATTTAAGCAAGCTTTGTATATCAGCCCATAGTGAATGTTACCGCGCAAATAACCACTATACTTTATCAGGTTTTCATTATCGACGAGACGATGGATTTTTAGGTCGGTTATAGGGCATGAGTTCAACAGCGTTGGTATACATTTATGATCCTGAGTCGAGGTGAGTGAGCGCGTTTAGTTTCTATTATGATTGGTCAGCTAGCGATATCTATATCGAATTAATACATCGACTTTTGTGTTATCTGTATTATCAGCGGATATGTTCCATTTGCAGCGCAGACTTAGGCTGCTAGAATAAGCCCACTTTTTATCGTGATTGTCTTTATCTAGACGACTTTATATAGGTTAGTGTCCCACTATGACAACTAAGACGCGTTTTGCCCCTAGCCCAACAGGCTTTTTGCATGTGGGCGGTGCCCGTACTGCACTTTATTCTTGGTTACAAGCCCGTGCCAATAACGGTGAGTTTGTTTTACGTATCGAAGATACGGATATTGAGCGTTCTACTCAGGCCGCTTGTGATGCCATTTTAGAGGGCATGAACTGGTTAGGTCTAACGTGGGATGAGGGCCCGTACTATCAAACTAAGCGTTTTGATCGTTATAACGAAATCATCGCGCAAATGTTAGAGCAGGGCACTGCCTATAAATGTTATTGCTCGCGTGAACGTATCGATGCCTTAAGAGAAGCACAAGCGGCAAATGGCGAAGCGCAAAAATACGATGGTTGCTGCCGAGACTTGCCGGCGCGTGATACTGATGAGCCTTTTGTTGTACGTTTTAAAAACCCTATCGGTGGTTCAGTCGTATTTGATGACCATGTTCGTGGCCGTATCGAATTCTCAAACGACGCGTTAGATGATCTGATCATTGCTCGTACCGATGGTGTACCTACCTATAACTTCTGTGTAGTGGTAGACGATTGGGATATGGGGATTACCTGTGTAGTGCGTGGTGAAGACCATATCAACAACACGCCACGCCAAATCAACATCCTTAAAGCATTGGGTGCACCTATTCCTGAATACGCCCACGTATCGATGATCTTAGGGGATGATGGTGCCAAGCTGTCTAAGCGCCATGGTGCGGTAAGCGTGATGCAATACCGTGATGATGGTTATCTGCCTGAAGCACTGCTTAACTATTTAGTACGTTTAGGTTGGTCACATGGCGACCAAGAAGTGTTCTCTTTAGAGGAAATGAAGCAGTACTTTAAGTTAGATGATATTAACAAAGCCCCTTCAGCCTTTAATACCGAAAAACTGGTTTGGTTAAACCAACACTATATTAAGACGCTTGATCCTGAATATGTGGCTTCCCACTTACAGTGGCATATGGACGATCAAAAGATTGATACGTCAAATGGTCCAGCTTTATCAGCTGTAGTGACAGCATTAGCTGAACGTGCCAAAACGTTAAAAGAGTTAGCTGCATCTAGCCGTTACTTCTATGAGGATTTTGCAGAGTTCGATGCCGAGCAGGCGAAAAAGCATTTACGTGGTGTGGCGCTTGAGCCATTACAATTGGTGCAACAAAAGCTAGCGGCATTACCGGAATGGACCGTTGAAGGTATCCACCAAGCGATTGAAGCCACCGCTGCGGAATTAGAAGTAGGTATGGGTAAAGTGGGGATGCCATTACGTGTCGCTGTGACCGGAGCAGGGCAGTCTCCAGGCTTAGATATCACCTTATTCTTAATAGGAAAGGCACGCTCTGAGCAAAGAATATCCAAAGCGATTGAATTTGTAGCAGATAGAATAAATTCCTAAAAAACGAGTTGACACATTTAGGTGCGCTGCATAGAATGCGCCTCGCAGTTGAGACACAGACGAGCAAATGCTTGTAGTGCACTTAAATGTGGTTTAATAAGTTTGGGGCTATAGCTCAGCTGGGAGAGCGCTTGCATGGCATGCAAGAGGTCGACGGTTCGATCCCGTCTAGCTCCACCAAACTTACCGCCGATATTAAGCGAGAGTTTTTAACGAAATTCAAATTAATATGTCCTTGTGTCCCCTTCGTCTAGAGGCCTAGGACACCGCCCTTTCACGGCGGTAACAGGGGTTCGAATCCCCTAGGGGATACCACT